>NZ_JBXAMO010000021.1:0-104718 GCF_058800725.1 Tardiphaga sp. GW822-FHT04G09
GCCTCCGCCGATTCGAGATGATAAAGTGAATCATCAAGCCCCCTCCGTGGCGAGGGGGTTCTTCAGCAGACTGCTAGGACCGCTCAGGAACTCAATGGCGGGAGCCTCAAGAGATCTAGCCTTGAAGTAGGACACCGTCAGCGATTGTCTCGATGCGCTCACTCGTCTGGGCATCGTCCTGCGTCTCGGTCCGTGGTCTTCCGCCAAAGCAAAGCGATAGGTCAAGTCACCCAAACTTCATCTCATGGACACAGGATTGGCAACGGCTCTTCGAGGCGAGGACTCCAAAAGCTTTGGCATTGATGCCGACCCCACCGCGTTCGGCTCCCTTTTTGAAACGTTCGTCTTTAACGAGATTTACCCTTTTTTATCCAAGGCGTTGGTCGTTGTGGCACTGGCGCGCCGACACTCGGGAGATCGACTTCCTTGCGGAGGCGCCAGGCCGCTTGATCGCGTTGTTCCAGATGAAGGCAACGTCCAAGATCGACAGCGGTGACTTTCGGCATATCAATTGGTTTCTGTTAGAGGGGCCCGGGAAAGGCTACCGCGGCGTGGGGTTCGTCGTGTACCTTGGAGAGGACTTGCTGTCCTTCGGCCCGGGAAGAATAGCCTTGCCTGCATCGATGCTGTGGTCCTTCTCGCCGTAATAGACGCCTCTGCTTGCAATCACGTGTTTTGCAATAACGTCAGATGATTATGGATGATTTAGTGGCCCTTACTACCTAATGCCGCATCCATGCACCTTCTTTCTGTTGTTTGGCCCATGCACCGAAGAGATAGGCCGCCCGGCAAGTTTTACGCTTACCGTCCTGGGCCAATGAGGTGCATGTCACCCGCCTTGACTATATTCTTGTCCACGAAATCGTATAATTCAAACGAATTCCTTCGCGAAAAATCTGCGCCGACCTGCAATTTGGGTGTAAGCTAGCTTTCCAAGCAAGGTATCCCGTGGAGGCTAAAATGCCTGCGACACGCTGGGGATTTGGTCGTTCAAGCGATGAGGGTGCGTTTCGGCTATTGGCGGCGTTCGCGGGCATACACGAACCGGCGCGCAGGCAAGCTCTCGTCGATTTAGCCGAATGTTTTGAGCGCGAGTCCGTTTCGCCGCGCCACAGGCAGCCGCCGGAGCTGATCCAGGACAACGCGCAAATGCACCTCGTGCGCCCGAGCCCTTAGACTTCGCGCTTACGACGCAGCTGCTCAACAGCCGTCACACCGGCGCTGACCATTCCGCCGAACGTGTACTCGCCCGCGTTCACGCGCTTAAGTATTTTCTTGGCGATGAAGCAGCGGTTCTTGTGGGTGTCCAGTTCGCGCGGCAAAAGCTCGCACGCTTTGGTCAGGGCCATTTCCATTTCTAGGATTGCCCGGTTGCCGAAGGCGTCGACAACCAACGGCGGTGCTGCGGTAACTAACGGTCGGGAGAACACCTCTTCCATAGACATGACTACCTCCTTCGTTTTCCAGATATCGCGCAACCATTCTCTTGGTTCCATAAGAACTCACGCAACTTGTGATGCGCCGCAATCTTCGTTGGGGTATCCGAATTTTCCCGACACGTCCTGCGCGTGTCCTGCCGTCGCTGTCATCGGATCGTGGAAGTCCAAACTTTCGATGCGATCCGCATCTACGGGGCCCATGCGATCTGGAAAGATGTCGGGATGAAGCTGCCCGACGACGGCTGCGGAAAAACGGAAAGGGCTCCTCGAGGAGGACGACTGTTGGCCGTCAATTGAGACGACGTAGCATTTTGATTTTGTATTTTGACCGTTACGCTTGGACGCCCATATGGCTCCGAAATTTCACCCAACGCCCCTATCCGGCGGCGACCGCAAGGCTTTCGCGCGTCCGATCGTCGAACGGATTGCAAAAGCTTTGCAGAAGCGTGCCGCCGCTGCGGCGAGCCGAAGGCAACGGTCGAGATCGACGATCCCATGACCTTCGCACGCACGACGACGTGCGCCGTCAAGACCATCGTGCGCGGTTCCAGCAACGACCTGCTGGTTGAATTGCTCACCGACCTAGCCAACCAAACCGTATGGGAAATCATCTGGAAAACGCCGCTGGACTATTAAACCCGCGACATCAGGATGCTCAGCGCCGACCTGATGGCATCCACGCTGAAAGCGATCCGGCAGCGCAGGCCAAACGCGGCGGTCACACATCTCGGCCAACTGCTGGAAGGCGACCGCGACCGCGCTCTGGCCACCCTGTCGCGCATCCGCGGTGAAACGTTTGACCTGACCGCATTGTCGCACAGCGATGAATCCGGCGGCTTGCCGGTCGACACGGCCCTCAGCAAGACGATCCTGCGTGCCTGAGCTCAACCCTCTCCCGCATGGGCTGCTGGCGGGTTCGACGACCGACGCGATCGGTCCAAAACAAGTTGCGACTGCGCCTCATCGCTGACGCGCACCCGACAACACGCGACCTTAGACCGCGTCTTTCACCACTTTCAGCGGGGAAGCCTTGACCGACCTGCTGGCAGGCTTAGCCGCAAATTCCATCGGCTCCTTGGTGAACGGATTGACGCCGCTGCGTGCTTCGGTCGCCGGTTTGTTGACGACGGACATCTTGACGAATCCGGGAATGACGAATTCGCCGGATTCATTCAACTCCTTATATCCGACGGTCGCCAGATGGTCGAAGACCGACTTGACGTCGTTCTTCGAGATCTGGCTGGCCCCTGAAATCGCTTCGATAAGCTGCGCTTTGGTCATTTTAGGCATCGGAAAGTTCCTTCTGATTCGCTGGGCGCACATTAGGAACTCTCGCGAAGATGTAAAACCACCGCTGCGGGGGCTCTGTATAACTTCTATGGCAGACGGTATTGAATGCTTCCGCACGTCTGCGCATCACCTGATTTTTCGTTTACCCGCCGCCCTGTGCGCCGCGGCATAGCAGACCCATGAAGAGCGGACGCGCATAGAGGCAGGCCACGTTGTCGATCGTCGCGCCGGGCACCCAGCGCTTGATCGAGGCTGACGCATTGATCATGCCATTGATCATTTGCGCGGCGATGGCCGGATCGACCGGGCGAACCGACCCGTCCGCAACCCCATCGACGAGCGCGCCGGCAAAATGCTCGGACAGCCGGTTCATGGTGCGGATAGTCTGCTCTGCTGCTGCTTCAGGCAGTCCGCTTCGTGCAGTGATGCGCAACAGCGGGCCATCCCGAGACAATTGATAGCTCACCAGTGCAGCGGCGGCGGCGCTCAACTTTTGCCATCCGGATTCGCACCCGTCCGCCGCAGATTGCGCGCGGCGTATCACACCGAATGTCCGCTCGAAGCAGGCGACGATCAGATCGTCCTTGTTCTCGTTGTGATGATAGAATGAGCCCTTCGTCACTTTCAACGCGGCCGATATCTTCTCGACCGAGGCACCACGGGATCCCTGCTCGTTGATCAGCCGCGTCGCGGCGCGGAGAAACGCATCAGGCGAAATGTCGTCGAGCGCTGACGGACCAGCAAGCGTCGGCAGCGCCGGCGGCGCCCAGGCCGCCTTTGCCGCGCCGAAGCCGCGCAACAGGATGTCGCTGGCCTGTCCAGCTGCCCGGGCATATCCGGTCACTTCGTAACGATGCACCCAGACGCGCGCCCATTGTGTCAGCGTGAATAGCAGATGTGCCCGCGCATTGCGTTCGGCGCGCGTGAGACCGAGCCGTTCTTCCGGGCCCATCAGGTCGCGGACACGTCGGAACATGCGGGCGTATACCGCGGCCACATCCGCGCGCATCGCGCTCAGCGCATTCACCTCGGAGAAGTTGACGAATTCCGGTCGCAGGCCAGCCTCGACATCGGCGAGCAACTGAAAGAATCCCGTGACGAAGGCCGTGATCCGCCGTTCCGGCGTCTCCGCTCTCTCGGCCTCCGCGAGCAGCGCGTCGAACACCGCGACGGAGCGAAGCACGCAAGCGAGCGCGAGATCCTCTTTCTTGCGATAATAATAGGTGACGCTGTTGGTCACGAGCCCGACGCTCGCCGCAACATCTGACAGCGTGGTGCCGCGAATACCGCGTCGGTCGAAGAGGCGGGCGGCGGCATCGAGAATGGCCTCGCGCTTCTCGACGAAGCGGCGGGTCTGACCCTCGTCAACGATCGGCAGATCACTCATGCGATTCAGTCATGGGGATACATACCGGCCCGGCTGCGTGACGTTCAAGCGACTGCCGCAACGCCGGACTGCGCGGCATCTGCACGTGCTGCGGCCTGCACCGCGTGCGGCAATGCATTGCGATCTATGCCGGTCACTGCTGGGTCGTGCAAGTGGCACGCCGAGGCGCGGCCATCTCCCATCTCCCGCAGGGGAGGATCGACCTCGGCGCAGACCTTCATCGCCATCGGGCAGCGCGGATGGAAGCGGCATCCCGACGGCGGATTGACCACGCTCGGCGGCTCGCCAAGGATCACCTGCTGCGGCCGAAGCGCCTCGGCCGACGGGCTGGGGATCGGGACCGCAGCCAGAAGTCCCTGCGTATAGGGATGCAGCGGCGTCTTGTAGAGTTCGTTGCGCGGCGCGATCTCGACGATACGGCCGAGATACATCACCGCGATGCGGTGGCTGACATGCCTGACCACGGCCAGGTCGTGCGCGATGAAGAGATAGGAGAGACCCAGCCTCTCCTGCAATTCCTGGAAAAGGTTGACGACTTGAGCCTGGATCGAGACGTCGAGCGCCGAGACCGGCTCGTCGCAGATCAGGAGCGCAGGATTGAGCGCGACCGCGCGCGCGATCGAGATGCGCTGCCGCTGCCCGCCGGAAAATTCGTGCGGATAGCGTTCCGCCATATCGGGCCGCAATCCGACCAGCCGCAGCAATTCCTGGATCCGGGCGCGATACACCTCGCGTTCGGTATCGACGCCGTGCACGATCAGGGGCTCGCCGATGATGTCGCCGACCTTCATGCGCGGATTGAGCGACCCATAAGGGTCCTGATACACCATCTGAATGCGCCGCCGGACAGCGCGCATCGCCTTCGCGCCATAGGATGCGATGTCCTTACCTTCGAACTCGACTGTGCCTCCGGTGATCGGCGTCATGCGCAGGATCGCAAGGCCCGTCGTCGACTTGCCGCAGCCAGACTCACCGACCAGGCCCAGCGTTTCGCCCTTGCGCACTTCGAACGACACCCCATCGACGGCGCGCACGCTGCCAACCTGCTTGCGAACGACAACACCCTTGAACAACGGAAAATGCACCTGCAGGCTACTGACCTTGAGGATGGGCTGATCGAACTGGTCAGGCACTGCACGCATCGGCATTCACTCCCTTTGCAACATCGGCGAAGCACGCCCGGAAATGCTGCCCGTCGATATGTTCGAGCGGCGGCGATTCCTGCCGGCACCGTTCGCCGACATAACGGCAGCGCGCCTGAAACGCACAGCCCTGCGGCAAGGCCGACAGATCCGGCGGCTGCCCCTCGATCGGCACCAGGCGCTCCTGGGCGTCCTGATCCAGCCGAGGGATCGAGGCCATCAGGCCGAGCGTGTAAGGATGGCTTGGGCGCTCATAGATCTCGTGCGCGGTGCCGCTCTCCACGATGCGGCCGGCATACATCACGCAGACCCGGTCGGCATATCGCGCGACGACCCCGAGATCATGCGTGATGAGCACCAGCGCCGCTTTGGTTTCGCGCGTGAGATCCTTCAGCAGCGACAGGATCTGCGCCTGCACGGTGACATCGAGCGCGGTCGTCGGCTCATCTGCGATGATCAGCTTCGGTCTGCAGGCAAGCGCCATCGCGATCATCGCGCGCTGCCGCATGCCGCCGGAGAACTGGTGCGGATAGGCCGTGACCCGGCTCGCAGCGTCCGGGATGCGCGCGCGTGATAACAACTCGCCGGCTTTGGCGATCGCCTTCTTCCAGCTGAGCCCATGATGCAGTTGCATCGGCTCGGCGATTTGCAGCCCGACCGTCAGCGACGGGTTGAGCGACGACATCGGCTCTTGGAAGATCATCGCGATCTCGTTGCCGCGAATCGCACGAATCTCCTTGTCAGACAATTTCAGCAGATCACGGCCGTTAAACAGTATCTGTCCGGATTTGACCCGGCTCGGCGGCGACGGGATCAGCCGCAGCAATGACAGAGCTGTTACGCTCTTGCCGGAACCGCTTTCGCCGACGATCGCCAGCGTCTCGCCGGGGGCAACCGAGAACGACACACGATCCACCGCACGGAGCGCCGAGCGACCGACGCCGAACTCGACCGCCAGATCGCGCACTTCGAGCAGCGGCTGCGGCCGCGATGCAGCATCCGCCTGCGGGGAGGTGCCCGTCTGCGGGGGGGCCGGTTCGTTGGGGTCGAGGAGAAGTTGCGTCAATCTCGGCTCCTGGGAAAGTGCGCTTCAGGGCGAGCCATCAAGGTCCCGATGCCGCACGGATGTCGGCATCGGGGAGTTTGATCGCCGGCGGTGCGAGCTTCAGAAGCCCATCTTCTTCTTCATGTCCTGGTCGATCCAGATCCGCGCATAGATCGGTCCCGGTCGCACCGCTCCGGCGCGGAGCTCGCCGGCATAATTCTTCACCCACGGCCACCAGGCCGAATAGATATACGGCGTCGGCAACCAAATATACGGAGCCTTGTCGAGGATCTCGATCGTCATCTCCTTGAGGATGGCCCGACGCTTGGTCTCGTCGCGTTCCTGATAGGCCACCTCCATCTTCTTGTCGTAGGCCGCGTCCGCATATTGCGACGGGTTCCAGGTCTGGCCCGTCACGAAACTCTTGCGGATCGTCGTGGTCGGATTGGTATGACCGTTGTTCATCAGGTAACCGGCCGCATTGGTCTTCGACGTCATGGCTGACAGGAACGCGCCATATTCCATCGGCTGGATCTCGATCTTGACGCCGACGCGTTCGAGATAGGCGCCGATCAATGGCAGGAGATCGAGATGGTCGACCTGACAGGTGCAGACCTGCACCTTGAAGCTGAAGCCCTTCGGCACCCCGGCCTCAGCCAGCAGCTTCTTGGCCTTTTCCGGATTATAGGCGAACAGCTCCTTCACCGTCTCCGGCATCGCGCTGAGCGGTTCGTAATAGCCGTCATAGTCGGGATGCTGCGGATAGGAGAACAGTTCGGCATGGCCGTTGTAATAGGACTTGACGATCTCCTGCTTGTCGACGGCGAGGTTGAGCGCGCGGCGCACGCGGATGTCATCGAACGGCTTGGTGTCGACACGCATCGCAAGGAACTGGCCGTTCATAGACAGCCATTTTGACCATTTGAGCTGCGGCACGCTCTTCTTCAGCTCTTCCATGTCGGTCCAGCGCACGAGTTCGGCAATATCCAGCTTGCCGGTGCGCAGCGCTGTCGTCACCGTCGCCTCGTCCTTGATGTTGCGATAGACGACCTTATCGACGAACGGCAGCCTGAATTCCTCGCCGCCGATCTTTTCCTTATCCCAGTAGACCGGGTTCTTTGAATAAGTGTTCTGATTGCCCTGAACGTGGTCGGTGAGCAGGAACGGCCCTGTGCCGTTCAGATTCTTCCAGTTGTTGGCACCGGCATCGGCGACTTCCTTCGGATAGATGCCGGAATAGTAACCCCAACCAAAACGGTAATCCCATTCGGCATTGTAGGATTTCAGGCTGAACACGACTGTATGCTTGTCGGTCGCCTCAACCTTCTCGATATGATCGAAATAGGTCGCGATCTTCTTCGGGCTCTTGTCGAGGCGCGTATAGCTGAACACGACGTCGTCGGCGACGAGTTCGCGGGACGCCATAATACCGGGCTTCTCCGGGAACATGACGCCCTTGCGCAGCTTGACTTCGATGCGAAGCGGATTCTCCTTCATCTCCCAGCTTTCGGCGAGTTCGCCGCGCACCGCATCGGACGGAATCCAGGCATCCGCATAGTACGGATATTTGCCGCCGTTTCTCTTGGATTTCGAGAGGTCCGCCGAGAACAGCTGCTCGTAGAACTGCCCAGTGTCGTGGTTGACCTTCCAGTTCCAGTCCGCAGGATCCCAGGACAGCACGTTCAGCGCACGGTTGACCGTGGCGACTTGCAACGTACCTCCGTATTGCGGCTTCTCCTCAGCCTGCGCGACCGACGCCGCACCGAACGCGACCGACAATCCCACCGCCGTCGCCAACAGCCGTGTCGTGAACCTGCGCTTCAATAGACTTGTGTTCACCATCACCTCCCGTTTGTCATTCACCGCGGCCTTACCAACCATCGGCACAGCACGTCGACATCATTCATGCCTCACCGCGATCCGCGCATGCGCGGATCCAGCAGGTCGCGCAGGGCGTCGCCGAACACATTGGTCGCATAGACCACCAGCGTCAGGCAGAGGCCGGGCGCCAACGCCAGCCATGGCCCCTGCAGCATGTAGGTCCGGCCGCTACCGGAGAGCATGCCGCCCCATGTGGGCGCCGGCGGCGGAACGCCGAGTCCGAGGAACGACAGGCCGGACTCAGCCAGGATCACGAAGCCGACGCGAGTCGTGAACAGGATGATGATCGGTGGCATTACATTCGGCAGGATGTGGCGGATCAGGATGCGCGGCAGCGACGCGCCCATCGACTGCGCGGCATTCACATACATGTTCTCGCGCACCGAAATAGTCGCGCCCCGGATGATGCGCGAACCGCCGATGCCGAGCAGTAGCCCGAGAATACAGATGATCGGCACGAGCCCCGGCCCAACCACGGATACGACGACGATCAGCACGATCAGATCGGGAAAGCTCATCCATGCATCGACTAATCGTTGCACGATCATATCGAAGCGACCGCCGAGGTAACCCGTGAGAATGCCGACCACGACGGAGATGATCGTTGCTATCCCGGCGCCGCAGAAGCCGATGATAACGGACAGTTGCGCGCCATAGAGGCAGCGCGACAGCACATCGCGCCCCAGATTGTCAGTGCCAAACGGAAACTGCCAGGACGGCGGTTTCAGCCGATTGATCGGGTTGATCTGGTTGTAGCCATAGGGCGCGATGAAATCCGCGAACAGGCCGCACAGCAGGAATAGTATGAAGACAACGGCGCCCGCGGCGCCGAGCGGCTTCTCGCGAAACAACCGCCCGATGAAGGCCCAGGTCGGCGAACGTCGGCGTGGCGCCGGCGGCACGGCGGTCTCGACCACGAGTGTCATCAGCGATACCTCACCTTGGGATCGAGCAGTCCATAGCTGAGATCGACGATCAGGTTGATCACCATCACCGCTATGCCGACCACGAGGAATACGCCAGCTACGATCGGATAGTCACGCTGCGTGACGCCTTCGAGCAGCAACATGCCCATGCCGGGGATGACGAAGATCTGCTCGATGATGACGGCGCCGCCTATCACAAGTGGCGCCTGGATGCCGACTAGTGTGACGACTGGGATCAGAGCGTTGCGCAGCGCATGCCGCGTCACGATCGTCCATTCGCTCAGGCCCTTCGCCCACCCTGTGCGGATGTAATCCTGCCGCAGCACCTCGAGCATCATCGTGCGCGTCAGCCGCATGGTGATCGCAGACAGGGACATACCGAGAATAAGCGCCGGCAACAGCATGTGGCGGATGCTGCCGATCGGATCGGTCGCGAACGGAATATAATTCAATTCCGGCGACCACCCCCACCAGATGGCAGGAAACACCATCACCATAGTGCCGGTCCAGAACGCCGGCACCGCCAGCATCAGAATCGACAACGAGCGCATGATATAGTCACCAGCGGTGTCCTGGCGCAGCGCCGAATAGACGCCGATCGGTATCGCGATGACGAGGCCGATCAGGATGGCGAGGAAGCCGAGGCCGAAAGTGACCGGTAGACGGCTGAGGATCTGGTCGAGGACCGGCGTGTTGTGCCACAGCGACTGACCGAGATCGCCGTGCAGTACGCCGCCGACCCAGCGGAAGTATTGGATATACATCGGCCTGTTGAGGCCGAGCGCCTCCTCCAACTGCGCACGATCTTTGGCGCCAGCAGAGATGTCATTTTGTGACATCATGAGGTCGATCACATCGCCGGGCACGAGACGCAGCGTGACGAACACGATGAGACTTGCGAAGAATATGGTTGGAACCAGAGCCAGCAGACGGCGGGCAGCATAGGCGCGCATCAGCGTGGCGCCTCCGATGCGAGACTCGAATTACACGAACAGCGGTTACGCGGACATGACGAAATGGCAGCGCGACGCTTGCCATGACGCGCGATGGGGCGCGTCGTAGAGATGCATACCCGTTCTTCTAATAGGATATAGACACCCATTAGATTCATGTTTCCACCCTTTGAAGCTTGCAGATGCGTGCATCCTGCTTCTTGATGGAAACATCCTATCGCTTCTAAAATCGAAATGTAAACTGCGACCGAAGCTCACGCAGAGCAACATGCGGACGCGGCCCGTATATTTGCGGAGTTCGCACCCATGAGCTGCGACAGCGGGTCGCATGAATTCACCCAAGGACGCATATGCACAGTGATGGATGCTGCACTGCGACTGCGCGGTCTTTGCGATCGTTCGCTCGCACTTGTCTTCGACACCACGAGAGTTCGTGTCTATAACTGGCGCACAGCCATCCATTCGAGATGGCGCATCAATGCGATCATCGCATCGGGAGAACGACAACAATGAAGACGGCATATGCAGCCCGCCAGACGCCCTACACGCTTGCCCCAGAAGACACGTTGAACGACCTGCGGATGTCGGAGCAGGTTCGACCGCTCTACGACCATGTCCGCAAGTTCATCGCCACGACCGTAGAACCGATGTCGCATGAGTTCTATCGTGCCGGCGAGAAGAAGACGGACCGCTGGTCGTTCACACCAGAGCAATTGGAGATTCTCGGCAAGGCCAAGAACAAGGCACGGGAAGAAGGCCTCTGGAATTTCTTTCTGCCGGATGCCGAAACCGGCGAAGGCCTGAAGAATCTCGATTACGCGTATATCGCGGCCGAACTTGGCAAAAACCCGCTGGCTTCGGAGACGATGAACTGCTCCGCGCCGGATACCGGAAATATGGAAGTTATTGAGCGCGTCGGCACAAAAGAGCAGAAGGAAAAGTGGCTGAAGCCGCTATTGGCAGGCGAGATCCGCTCGGCCTACGCGATGACCGAACCGAATGTCGCCTCGTCGGACGCGAAGAACGTCTCCACCTCGGCCAAGCTCGTCGGCGACGAGTGGGTGATCAATGGTGAGAAGTATTACATCTCCGGGCTTGGCGATCCGCGCTGCAAGATCATGATCGTGATGGTGAAGACCAGTCCCGACGCCGCGCCCAGCAAGCAGCAGTCACAGATCCTCGTCCCCGTCGACACGCCCGGCGTGGAAATCATCGGTCCCATGCATGTGTTCGGCCACGACCATGCGCCCCGCGGCCACATGCATATGCGGTTCAACGATGTGCGCGTGCCCAAGGAAAACATCCTGCTCGGCGAAGGGCGGGGCTTTGAGATCTCGCAGCTCCGTCTCGGCCCCGGCCGCATTCATCATTGCATGCGCACCATCGGCAAGGCCGAGAAAGCGCTCGACATGATGGTGGCGCGCGGCCTGACGCGCGAAGCCTTCGGCAAGAAAATCGCGCATCTCGGTGGCAACCTGCAGATCATCGCGCAGGCACGCTGCGAGATCGAGGCCATGCGGCTGATGGTGCTCAAGGCAGCGAAGGCCATGGACGTGCTCGGCAACAAGGAAGCGCGGATCTGGGTCAGCATGGTCAAGGCCATGGTCCCCGAACGCGCCTGCAAGATCATCGATCAGGCGATCCAGATGCACGGCGCCACCGGCATCTCGCAATGGACGCCGCTGGCTGAAATGTACACCGACGTCCGCCATCTGCGCTTTGCGGATGGTCCGGACGAGGTGCACTGGATGGTCGTCGGCCGCCACGAATTGACTCTCTAACCTCCGGCCGGCTGCCGTTGGACCAACCAACGGCAGCCGGCAAACCAACAGAGACTCCGCCGCTCTTATTCGACTTCACCTACCTCACAGGCGGTGTTGTCGTGCGCGACATTGGGTTCGGTGGACGTCGCACCGATGGACGCGTGATAGCTGGCAGACCCAGCCGCTATATCGGTAGCCGTGGCAGCGGCGATCCCGGAGGCGGCGCTGCAATCACTGCACGGCATCCGGACCAAAAATGATGGCAGGGCTGCATGCGCAAAAGATGTCGAGAACCGCACTCGACAGGTTGGCGGCCAACAGCGCGCGATGGCGAGGCGCCGGCCTCCTCCATTGCGCTTATCCCTGTCGGCGCAGGAAGCCGGTGATCGTGACCGTTTGCCAGATGCCGGCGGCGAAGAACGGATCGGCGTGATGAAACCTTTCGACAGCCGCGCGCTCCGCGGCCTCGACGAGAAACAAACTGCCGATCATGGTCTGGCCGTCATCGGCTGTCAGCGGGCCGGACATGACGATGGTCACGCCATAGGCCGAGGTGTCGGACAAAAAGGCCTTGTGAGCTTCGTAGTGAGACAAGCGCTTGTCGAGCGCCCCGGCATGATCGACGGCATGAATAGCAAACAGCATATGTAGCTCCTGGAAAGCAGAAGACGGCCGCCGACCTGCGGCGACCGTCCTGAAGTGTCGAAGACGTTATTTGGTGCCGAGCTTCGCAGCCTCGTCCCAGCTCGGGCAGGTCCGCGATTCCAGCGGTACGTCGTAGGGCTGATAATTCTCCTTGCCGATCACCGTCGGCTTGAGAACGATCTCATTGATCACCGGCTCATTCCGCAGCGACCGAATGGCGATCATCATGCCGAGACATCCCTGCATGAAGCCGTTGTAGTCGCCGCTCGCCAGCAACTTGCCGGCCTTGATCGCGTCGATCGCCTCCTTGGTGCCATTGACGCCGATCACTTGCGCCTTGCGGTTGGCGCCATCGAGCGCCTCGATCGCGCCGATCGCCATCGCGTCATTAGCAGCCAACACACCGTCGATCTGGGTGTTCGACTGCATGAGATTCTCCATGACCTGAAGCGCCTGCAGCCGCTGATAGTTGCCCGGCTGCGACGCAAGCAGTTTGGCCCCCGGGTTTTCCTTCAAGGCGTCGTTGAAGCCGCGGACGCGGTCGATGCTCGTCAAGGAACCTTTGACACCCTCAATGATCACGAAATTGCCTTTGCCGCCCAGTGTCTTCAGCAGATAGCGCCCGGTCTCGAGACCGAGGCTGTAATCATCGGCGCCGACAAAGGCGACGAACTTTCCGCCGGCGGAACGATCCGTCACGTTCACAACCGGGATCTTTGCGTCATTGATCTTCTCGACGCCGGGGACCATCGCCTTGTAGTCGACCGGAATGAAGACGATCGCCGACGGCTTCTTCACCACCACGTCCTCGATCTGGCTGAGCTGCTCCGGAATGCTGTCAGGCTTTGTCGGGATATAATGCAGCGTCTTTGCCTTCATCGCCTTGGCGGCCGCATCGGACCCGACCCGCACGGTCTGGAAATACGGATTGGTCTGGTTTTTCGTAAACACCGCGATCGTCTCACCGTCGGCGAATGCGTGGGATGAGAGTGATGTCGTCAGGAGCAGTGCAGCAAGCGCGCCATAAGCTTTCTTCATAGTCGTTCCCTCCGTTATATTTTTGAGATCGAACACTTACGCCGCACGGCGCCGTGTTTTCATATCCAGCCATACTGCCAGAATGACGATGACGCCGGTCACCAGTGGCTGCCAACTCGCGTTGACGGACAACAGGTTCATGCCATTGAGGACCAGGGTCAAAATGAGTGCGCCGACGAACGTGCCAAACACTGTTCCGAGACCACCGAACAGCGAGGTGCCCCCGATCAGAACCGCGGCAATCGCTGGAAGTGTCAGGCTTTCGCCGATGTCAGCCTCGGCTGAATTGAGCCGCGCAAGAAAGATGATCGAGGCGAGCCCGGCCATCGCCCCCGACATTGTGTAGACCAGCAGAAGCCGGCGAGCGACGGGAATACCCGACAATCGCGCGGCCACCGGGTTGGCGCCGATGGCATAGATTTCCTGTCCCCACGTGGTGCGCTGCGCGAAAATGGTTCCGATAGCGAGGAACACCAGCAGCAGATAGACCGGGATCGGAAGACCGAGAAAATAGCCACTCCCGATCTGGCGAAAGCCAGCCGGAAAGCCATGCATGGTCTCGCCTCCCATATACCAGTAGGTGACGCCGTGCAGCACCCACAGCATGCCGTAGGTCGCAATGAAGGATGGAATCCGCAGCGCCGTCACCATCACGCCGTTCAGCATCCCCACCGCCCCACCAACGCCGATGCCCGTCAAGACCCCCAAGGTCGGCGAACCCGTCTGGTGGATCACCGTTCCGGCAATACAGGCGGAGATCGCGACATTGGCACCGATCGAAAGGTCGAGGCCACCTGTCAGCACCACCAGAGTCAGACCCGACGCAATGAAGAACAGCAGACTCGCCTGACGCAGGACGTTGAGGATGTTGCCGAGACTGAAGAACGAATTGGTCAGGATGGTCAGCGCCGCACAGATCAAAAACGCGGCGAGCAGGCGATAGAACACCTGAATCATCTCGTCGGAGAGCAACATTCTGCCGCCCGTGATCGGCTTTGAGATATCGGTCATGATCGGCTCCGCAATCCATCGACGAACAACGCTGCAATCACCAGCAAGCCGACGCTTGCCACCTGAATCGAAGACGGCAGCGCCAGCAGATTCAATCCGTTGCGCAACACGCCTACGGTGACCACGCCGAGCAAGGTACCGAGCAGCCAGCCATTGCCGCGCTCGAACGATGTTCCGCCGACGGCGACCGCTGCAATGGCATCGAACTCAAGACCGAGGCCAGCGGTTGGATGCCCGGAGTTCATGCGCGCGGTCATCAGGAGACCGGCGAGGCCAACCATCGCGCCCCCCAGTGCGTAGACCAGGATCAGCAAGCGACGCGCCGAAATGCCGGCGAATTTCAGCGCTTCACGGTTGCCGCCGAGCGCGAAAATATAAGTCCCGAAACGCGTGTGGTAGAGCAATCCGTGGAAGGCAAGGTAGCTTCCCAGCGCCAGCACGATCGGAAGCGGAACGCCGCCGAGCGTTCCGGAATAGACGCCCCGAACGGCGGCCGGCATGCCGACAACGCTCTGGCCATCGCTGACGATCAGCGAGAGCCCCTGCGCCATCCCGAGTGTGCCCAGCGTGGCGACAAAGGGGGGAATGCCGACAACGGCCACCAGCCAGCCGTTGATCGTCCCGAACGCGATTCCAACGGCCAGAGCCGCAAGCAGGCCGAGCAGCAACGAGCCAGTGGCCAAAGCGACGATGGCCACGATCAACGAGGTCAGCGTCAAGACCGCCCCCATCGACAGGTCGAGACCTTCGGTCATGATGATCAGCGTCATCGGCAGCGCGAGCATCAACAGGATCGTCGATTGGACGAGCACGTTGGAAATGTTCGGCACCGTCAGGAAGCCCGGCGTCATCAGGCTGAAGACGACACATAGCAACACCAGCATGACGGCAACGCCGGGAATCCGCTGAAGCGGATTGGTGTTCAATACCATCGCTTGTTCACGCATGATGCATCCCCAGCTTCACAATGTTTTCCTCACTCAGTTCGTGGCGAGCCAGTTCACCCGCGATCCGCCCGTCGCGCATGACATAGGCACGATCGCAGACGTAGCAGATTTCCGCCTGTTCCGACGAGATCATCAGCGCAGCGGCACCATCCGCGACCAGCCGGTCGATGAGCGCGAAGATCTCGGCTTTGGCTCCGACGTCGATGCCGCGTGTCGGTTCATCGAAGATGAACAGCTTGGCGCCGGCCGCCAGCCATTTACCGATGACGACCTTCTGCTGGTTGCCGCCGGACAGAAGACCCACGGCCTGCTTGTCCGATGGCGTCGCGATCCTCAACTGCCGGATCAGATCGTTGGCGACCTGCCTGGATTTCCCCTGGTCGAAGAGGCCACGCGGAAAAATCTTGCGTAGCGCGGAAACGATCAGATTGTCTCCGACGGAGCGGATCAGAGCCAGACCTTCGGCCTTGCGGCTCTCCGGAATCAGCGCGAGCCCCAGTCTGGCCGCTTCATCCGGACCGCCGGACTTCTCCTGGCCGCCGAACAGGATCTGTCCCGCCGTCGCCTTGTCGGCCCCGAAAATGGCCCGCACCACTTCGGTGCGCCCCGAGCCGACAAGCCCGCACAGCCCGACGATCTCGCCCTGCCGCACCACCAGGTCGATGCCCGCAATGCCGGAGGCAGAGGCGAGACCCTTCACTTCGAGCATGACCTTGCCGGGAATCTGGGCGAAGGTCCGCGGGTAACTCATATCGACACTGCGACCGACCATCATCCGGACCAGATCGTCCGACGACACGGCACCGGGTTTCACCTCGTCGATCCTGCGCCCGTCGCGCAGCACCGTGATGCGGTCACCGAGCGAGAACACCTCCGCCATGCGGTGGGAGATGTAGATGATGGCGACGCCGTCCGCCTTGAGCCGCGCGATCAGCGCAAACAGCAATTCCGTCTCGCGATCGGACAGCGCCGCCGTCGGCTCGTCCATCACGAGAATTCGCGCGTTCTGGCTGATGGCCTTCGCAATCTCCACCATCTGCTGCTGGGCAACGCCCAGCTTCTCGATCCGGATCGACGGGTCTATGTCGAAGCCGATCGAATCCAGCACACGCCTGGCATCGGCCAGGATTTGCTTGCGATCGATGGTGCCGGGAACACGTCCTGCCGGCTCACGCCCGAGAAAAATGTTCTGGGCAATGTCAAGATAGGGAACGAGCGAGAATTCCTGGAAGATGACGGCGATGCCGAGCTTTCGCGCATCGGCCGGCGACGCGATCTCGACTGTCTCGCCGTTGTAGTGGAATGAGCCGCTGTCGGCACGATAGGCCCCGCACAGCACCTTCATCAGACTCGATTTGCCTGCTCCGTTCTCGCCGAGCAGCATGTGCACCTCGCCGGGCCAGACCGAGAACGACACATCGTCGAGCGCCTTCACTCCCGGGAAGTCCTTGGAGATGCCGCGTAGTTCAAGCAGTGGTGGTGGGGACTGAGCGGGCACGGCGCGCGCTTCGGATTGTTCGGCAAGCATCATGACTGCACCGCCATGTTGGGCAGGAATATCTTTCCGGGATTCATCATTCCCTTCGGATCGATCGAGGCCTTGATGCCACGCATGATATCGACGGCATCGCCGAGCTCGTCCTGAAGGAATCCGATCTTTCCGGTGCCGATGCCGTGCTCCCCGGTGCAGGTACCCTCCATCGCGATCGCCCGCGCCACCAACCGCGCATGCAGTGCCTTGGCGCGCGCGACTTCGTCGGCATTGTCCTGATCGATCAGGATCAGCAGATGGAAATTCCCGTCGCCGACATGGCCGACGACAGGCGCAATCAGTCCGTTGGCATCGATGTCGCGACGCGTTTCGGTGAGACATTCCGTCAGCCGAGAGATCGGCACGCAGACATCCGTGATCATGGCCTTGGCGCCTGGCTTCAGGCTCAGGCCGGCATAGAGCGTGTTGTCACGGGCATGCCACAGCTTCGTCCGGTCTTCCGCCGCACGCGCCCATTGGAAGCCCTGGCCGTCATGTTCGGCGGCGATCGCCTCGGCCAGTTCGGCCTGCTCCGCTACGCTCGCCTCGGTGCCGTGGAATTCGAAGAACAGTGTCGGCGCCTCGCGATAGCCCAGCTTGGAATAGCCATTGATGCCGCGCATCATGACCTCATCCAGCAATTCCATCCGGGCGACCGGGATGCCCGACTGGACCACTTCGATCGCGGCATCGATCGCCTGGTCGAGCCGCCCGAAACTGCAGACGGCGGACGAGATCGCCTGCGGCCATGGATGCAGCTTCAGCGTAATTTCGGTGATCACGCCGAGAGTGCCCTCGGAGCCGACGAATAGCCGCGTGAGATCGTAACCGGCCGATGACTTGCGGGCGCGCTGGCTGGTGCGGATCACCCGCCCGTCCGGCAGCACGACTTCGAGCGCCAGCACATTGTCCTTCATGGTGCCGTAGCGGACGGCCATGGTCCCGGACGCACGCGTCGAGGTCATGCCGCCGATCGACGCATCGGCGCCGGGATCGATCGGAAAGAACAATCCGGTGTCACGCAGATGCGCGTTGAGTTGCTTGCGGGTGATGCCAGGCTGCACGACGACATCGAGGTCCTTGTCATGCACCCGCAGCACGCGGTTCATCCGCGCAAAATCGATACAGACGCCGCCAGCGACCGATGCCGCATTGCCTTCGAGCGAGGTGCCCGCGCCGAACGGAATGACCGGCATGCCGAACTCACCGCAGAGTTTCACGATCTCGGCGACTTCCTGCGTGGTTTCCGGAAACACCACGACATCCGGCGGACGGCTGGCGTGATAGGCCTCGCTCCGGCCGTGATCATCGAGCACGCCGCGTGCGATCGTCGCACGCGCCCCGATGATCTCGTTCAGACGGACCACCGCCGTCTCGGCGCTCACTGGCGCTCCCATAGCATCCTCCCCTTCCAGATCAGCGCTCAGGCTCTGCGGCCCTTGATGCGCATTGTTAGCTACACAGCATGCGCCTTGTTGGCGTCTGGCTTCAAACCAAAATCGTAGTTCAAATGATAGTATGGCGTGTTCTGCATGCGCCCGTCGGGAGCTTCGCCAGAATCTTTCCGGACGAATTCGCGAATGAGCGTATCCTTGACGCCGAAGACGACATCGGAGTCGAGATACTTGTCGCCGGCGACGAATACATGGGTCACCAGTTGCTCGAAGCCAGGCGCCGAGATCATGAAGTGAACATGGGCAGGTCGCCACGGATGACGCCCCTGAGCCGTGAGCATATCGCCGACCGGCCCGTCATGCGGGATCGGATAGGCTGCCGGCTTGATCGACCAGAACCGGAAACGGCCCTCGGCATCGGCACGAAACCGCGCCCGCATCGCCAGATCGCCGATCTTGTCGAGCTGCTGGACGTCATAGTAACCGTCGTCGTCCGAGTGCCAGACGTCGATCGTGGCGTTTGCGATCGGCTTGCCGTCCGGTGTCGAGACCGAGCCTGTCACGATCATCGGATCGCCCTCCATGCCGCCGGAGATATCGTCTCCAAGCTTCTTCTCCGGAGCTGCCTGGACAAAGAACGGCCCGAGCACGGTCGTGTCCGTCACGCCATCCTCGGCGCCATGATTGATGGCATCGACCAGCATCGACACGCCGAGCGTATCCGAAAGCAGGATGAACTCCTGGCGCTTATCGTCGCACATGTGACCGGTGCGCGTCAGGAATTCGATGCCCTGCTCCCATTCCCGCTGGGTTGGCCGAACCTCCCAGACGAAGGCATGCAGATGACGTACCAGCGCCTCGCTGATCTGCCTGATCCGCGGCTGTCCGGCATCCGTGATGCGATCCAGTACCGCGTCGGTAATGGTGTTCTCGTTGAAATTCCGCATGGCCTTTCCTCACCCAAGCTTCGGCTCGCCGAGACCCGAAAGTCGCTCGACGTAGCGCACGGTGGCAATGAAGTCGGATTCGCCATCGCCCTGTGCAACAAGCGATCCGTAGATTTCCCGCACCTGCGCTGCGAGTTGCAGCGGCACGCCGACGTGATGGCCGGCGCCGATAATGAGGTCGAGATCCTTGGCCATCTGGCGGCACGAGAAAGTGGAATCGAAGTTGCGCGTGGCCAGCGGCGGCGTCTTGTACTTGACCATCGGCGAGGCGACCGCGCTGTCGTCCAGGACTTTGAGGATATCAGGCCAGGAGATCCCACCCTTGCGCGCCAGCGCGAGGCTTTCGGCCATCATTCCGGCGGACACCGCGATCATCAGGTTGACCGCGAGCTTGGCAAATCGCGCCTCTTCAGCCACGCCGAGATAGGTTTGCGCGCGGGTGAACGTCGCCAGCACCGGCTGAACCGCATCGAACGCGTCGCGCGGCCCGGACACGAAGCAGGTCAGCGCGCCGGTATGCGCGATGGCTGCGTTGCCGGACACCGGAGCGCGCAGATAGGCCACGCCCCTTGCCTCAGCCGCGACACCGACTTCAGCCGATATTTCGGCACTGACCGTGCTCGTCTCGATCAGAATCGCACCACGTGTCAGCTTGTTCAGCAGCCCGTCAGGCCCGAGCAACACCGCCCGCAGCGCCGTATCGTCTGGCAGCGATGTGAAGATGATGGAGTGGTTCACCGCAGCGTCTGCGGCCGAGCTGGCGGTCTGAAGCCCAAGCTGCCGTGCCAACACCATGCGCTGCTGGCCCGGGTCGTAACCGGTGACGCGGATACCGGCCTCCACCATACGGCCCGCGATCGGCAAGCCCATCTTGCCAATACCGATCCAGGCAACGGCCTGTGCTTGATCCTTGGACGGAACTGTCATGCCGCTCTCTCCTGACGTTCGATCTCAGAGACGATGCGCATGCCTGATCGCTCGAGTTCATTCTTCTTGTGATCGAGGTTCTCCGCCAGCAGGCGTCCGCCTCGCTTGCGCCAGACGCCGTCGATCATGACCGCCTCGACATTGGCGATGCTGGACTGCATCAGGACCGTGGAAACCGGGTCATGGACCGGCCAGAGGTTAAGGTCGGTGGCATTGATGACGACCAGATCCGCCTTCTTGCCTGGTGTGAGCGAGCCGATACTATCCTCACGCCCGAGCATGCGGGCGCCCTCGATGGTGATCCAGCGCAATGCCTCACGCGTCGTGATCGTCGTGGCGGCGGGGATGGCGCCCGTGGCCTGCCGACTCTCGGCGTTGTCCAGCGCACGCTGCATCGACAGCGCGATGCGACCCACGTTGAACATGTCGCCGGGCAGGACCGATTCCAGATCGACGCCAAGCGATGGCCGTGATCCCAGCTTCAACAGCCGCCCGGTGATCGGGTAGCCGTGGCCCTGATTCATCTCGTTTTCCGGGGTGACCGAGAACGACACGCCGAGATCGACAAGCTGGCGCAGCAGATCGTCCGGCAGATCGTTGCCGTGCACGATGTTGATGCCGGGACCGACGAGACCGGCTGCGATCAGCCTCGCCCAGCCCCCTGGCGTCTTGGCCGGGCCTCCGCCCTGATGCATCGAGGCAATCAGGTCGAACTCACGCGCCAGTTCGAAATCATGGATGGCAACATCCATGGTCGAGTAATGTGGACCAAGAATCGCGAGCCCGAGCGTGACGCGGTCGCTGCGGTTGGACAGTGCCCCTGCCAGGAAGCGCTCGACCTCGTGGCGCGGATGCGGAACCTCGGAGAAGTGCGGCTGCCCAGGCGCCGCCTCCGGTTTCGGCGAGCCGTGGAAGAAGGCGGCACGGATGCCGCTTTCCTTCAGCGCCGCGACGGCGCTATCACTATGCGCAGGTGTTGGGTTGTTGTGACACCAGTCGACCAGCGTGGTGGTACCGCAATTGATCTGGTTCAGCGCCCCCATCAGCGTGCCGATATGGATATCCTCGGGACGGAAGACCGTGGCCAGTCCTGCATGCATGCGTCGGAAATATTCCGGCAGCGTCCAGTTCGCGGAGAAGCCGCGCAAGGCAGTCTGCCACGTATGCATATGCGCATTGACGAGGCCGGGAATGACGATGCGGCCACGACCATCGATGATCTCCGCATCACCCGCATCGAGGCCCGGCCGGATGTCAACGATGCGATCACCCTCCACCAGCAGGTCCGCCAGCGTAAGATCGCCAATCGCATCATCCATCGAAAGGATCGTCGCGGATTTGATGAGCGTGCGCATCGCCGTCATCGCACTGTTTCCTCAACGACAGGAGGCTCGCCCGCCCAGGCCCGCGCGATCAGATCGCGGATGGCATCGCGTTCCAGCGGCCGCGGATTCCAGTAGGCATTGCTGACGGCAAGATCGGCGGCGCGCTCGATGCCGTCCTTCGGCATTCCCAGATCGCGCAGCGCGACTTTGGCGCCGAGGCCCTGCGTGAGATCGAACAATCCCCGCGCGGCCTGTCCGGCGCCAAGTGCGCGCGCGACACGAGCTGCTGCGACCGGCACAGCGGGAGCATTATAGGCCATCGCATGCGGCAGGATCACCGTATGGGTCTCGGCATGCGGCAGATTGAACGTGCCGCCCAGCGTATGGCAGAGCTTGTGGTGCAGCCCCATGCCGACGGCGCCGAGACAAGCCCCGCACAACCAGGCGGCACGCAGGGCATCATCGCGCGCCGTCGCGTCGTCCTCACCACCCGCGAGCTTCGGCAGCGCGCCGGCGAACAGGCGGATACCCTCTTCCGCCATCAACGACACGACCGGATTGGCATCGCGCGCATAGAGTGCTTCGACAGCGTGAGCGATTGCATTGACGCCCGACGTCACCGCAAAGGCAGGCGGCAATGTGCGCGTCAGATCGACGTCATAGATGACCGTTTCGGGAAGTATCTTCGGGCTCGATTGCGTGGTTTTCAGTCCCTCGCGGGTTTCACCGAGGATCGGCGTCATCTCGGACCCGGCATAGCTGGTCGGCACGACGATCTGCGGCAGGTCCGTCCGCAGCGCGATCGCCTTGCCGAGCCCGATGGTCGACCCACCACCCACCGCGACGATGCCGTCCGCCTGGAGCAACCTGACCTGCTGCATTGCAAGTTCGGTCACATCAACCGGCGTATGCATCACGGCGCCCGCATAGACGCCCGCCGCGCGGTTACCGATCAGAGCGGCAATCTGCTCGCCGTGAGATTTTTGCTGGGCTGTGGTCAGAACCAGCACGCGCTTGACGCCGAGTCGGTCGAGCTCGGCGGCAAGATCTGCCAGCCGCCCCGAGCCGAAGACGACCCGCATGGGCGCCGCCTGATAGACGAAGCTCTCCACCATTTCCATCCCTGATCGTCGACGCCGTTAGGCGCGTCTTTGCTGCGTTGCATCAAGAAGTGCCGCAGAGTTTCGCTACCATTGTTCTCGTGCACACGTTTGTCAAGAAACTCTGCACACGTTTGTCATCCTGTGCAAGATGAGGCATTCTCACGTGATCGTTAGCGGACACGATGATGCGCGCGAGCAGCTGGATGGCGATGCCCAAAAAAACCAAGAACACCAAGAACACCAAGAAGTCATCCCCCGCCCTTCAGGAGCGGTCGTCGCGCAAGACGATCATTGATGTCGCGAAGTGCGCCGGAGTTCATTGGTCGACCGTTTCGCGCGGTCTCAATCCCGAGAAACGGCACCTGATCTCGCCGGAGATGATCGAACGCGTCGAGGCCTGCGCGAAGAAACTCGGCTACCGCGCGAATGCCATGGCATCGGCACTCCGCACGCAAAGGTCTCGTACCGTTGGCGTCATCGTTTCAAATCTGGGCGACCCCGTGCATCCGCCAATTGTTCGCGCGATCGAAGACAGCTTCGCCGAGATTGGATATGTCACGATCGTCGGCAATACCGACAACCATCCGCTCCGGCAGGCCGCGCTGATCGATCGTTTCATCCAGCAAGGCGTCGAGGGGCTGATCGTCGCGACCTTCGAGCGAAACGATCCTGGTATCGCGGCCTGCGTCGAGGCCAATATCCCCGTCGTCGCAGTATTTCGCGATCCTGAAAGCGAATTCATTCCGAGCGTCCGGGTCGATGACGCCAAGGCAATGGAACTGGCGGTCCATCATCTCGCCGAACATGGACACAGGCATATTGCTCATGTCGGCGGCCCTCAGAATGTTTCGACGGGCTATCACCGCTATCGCGGCTTCCGGCGCGCTTGCAAAGCCTTGGCTCAAGACGGAGTTGTGCCAACGGCCGTTTTCGGTGAGGCCTTTACGGTCGAGGAAGGCCAGTTCGCATGCGAACGTTTGCTGGCGGAGAACCACGATATTACGGCGATTGTGGCGGGCAACGACATGCTGGCCGTGGGTTGCCTTCGGCACATGAGAAACAGGGGCATTTCGTGTCCCGGCAGCATCTCGCTGGTCGGCATGAACGACATGCTTTTCATGGATGCGATCGCACCGGCGCTGACGACTATCAGTACGCCGACTGCGGAGCTGGGAACGCAGGCGTCTCACATCCTTATTGCGATGATCAAGGGGACGCCGGTTCAGAACGATCGGATCGTGCTGAAGCCGGTTTTACTCGCACGGGATTCTGTCGCTGCGATCAAGCTGCCGGCCAGGACACGCCCGTCAGATTTTTCTGACGCGGCCAAAGGAGAAGTCAGAATACGGTCCCGACAAAGCTGAGCGAACCTGATACCCTCTGCGGCGGTGGCATCGAAAGGCGCCTGCGACTGATCCGAATTTGCCGTCCAAGAGAACGTTCGCAACACGCGAGGCCCACTATCCCCCTCGGCATGCAGCCATCAGCCGCGGAGCGCTTTTCCGTTCAGCCGCCAAAGCTTTTCATCACTGGTCGATACCGCGACAGCACCGTTCTTGATGGCATCCAGCACATGACCGCGATCGCAAATGAAGCCTGATGCGATGATCGGCGGCATTGCTTTTCGATGCTGGGCGGGCACGTAGGACAGCATCGGCGCCGGCATCAGCTGCACAAGATTGGGCTCGCTCTGCCCGAGGGCGGCCACGCTCCTCGGAAAGGTCGAGCGATCCGTCACGAAGACTTTCTGGATAGCAACCAGCCCTGATTTCTTCGCGCGCTGAATGGTCGCCACCCGCGTCGAGACGACGCCTTTAGCGCCGATCTCGACGAGATAGTCGATGCCGCCCTTGTCCTGCGACAGACCATCGGAGCTGTCGATATTCACGACAGGATACTTGTCGGCATCGACAAGTGCCTTGATGACCGCCCCGAGCTTTCGCAACTCGAAATTGGCAACGATCGCTATCTCCGCTTCGCCGCCGAGGAATTCCTCGACGAGCTCGGCGCCATAAAGCGTTGCAATCACGGGGTGCCTTGTCAGGCGCAAGGCCAGAGATTTGTCCATGGCCTCAATCTAAAGTTACGCGTTGATTTTGTCACTCAATCCGAGTTTCCCGGGATTTAGGATATTCTTCGGATCGAAGGCCGCCTTTACCGTTTCGAGCACCGAAAATGCCGAGCCCAACGAATCCGCCATATAGGGCGCGCGAAGCAGGCCGACGCCGTGATGGTGACTCAACGTCGCTTCATATTTGATGATGACGGCGTTGGCCGCATCCCACGCCTGACGGTACCACTTTTGCCGGTTTTCCACCTCGACCTCGCCGCGCAGCGAGAAGTAGAGACAGGCACCATCGACATAGGCATGCGACTGATGCGCCGAACCGGCCAGCGTGCCTGGAACGGCATTGATGGCCTTGACGACCTCGTCATAGATCGCGGGCAGATCGCGCCATGGCCCGATCATTTCCAGGGTGTCGGCAACGAAGCCCGGGCTTGGCGTGAAGCCTTCCGCGCTCTTGCCCGTGAGATAGCGGGTGTCGAGCCAGCGCTCGAGGATCGCCTCGCTGCCCAGTTTGTCGCCGAGCTCTGCGCAAGCTGTTTCGCTGATCGCCATCACCGCATCGACCATCTCGGGCGCGCCCTCATCGGCGATCAGCAGCACATTGCTCTTCGGCATGCCGAACTGGACGCCGCTCTCAAGCTCGTCATAGAGCCGCAGCGCTGCCGGATTGGCCCCGCGCTGCATGATCTGCCGGCAGGCTTCGAGGCCGACCGCGAAGGTCTTGAAGCTATAGGCGATGGCACGGCCGTAGTCCGGCAGCCTGTGCAGCTTGAACCGGATCTTCACGACGACGCCCAGCGTGCCTTCCGAACCGATGAACAACTGCAGCAGATCCGGCCCGACGGCTGCGCGCGAATAGCCGCCGACGGTAATCAGCCGACCATCCGCAAGCACGACGTCCATGCCGAACACCATATCCTCGATTTTGCCATAGCGCGTGGAGAGCTGTCCGGCTCCACGGCAAGCGACCCAGCCGCCCACGGTGCTGATGCCGAAGGACGACGGCCAATGGCCCATGGTCATCTTGTAGTCGCGCTGGATCGTGTTCTCGAAGACGTCGCCGAACATGCCGGCCTCGACCTCGACGATCTGGCTCTGCTCATCGAAGCCAATGAGCTTGCTGAGGTCACAGAGATCCAGCACGATACCGCCGCGGACTGGCAATGCGGCGCCGGTAACGTTGCTGCGCCCCGCGGAAACCGTCACGGGGATGCCGCCGTCATTTGCGATCCGCATCACGCTTTGCACCTGCGCAACGGACGACACGCGGACGACGACCGCGTTCGGCGTTGCCGGCTTCCCGGCAGTTTCGGTCATCATCGATCCCGCCCACCAGTCGCGGGTCCAGGCCACAACATCGGGCGTCTCGGTGATGACGTGGTCCGCCGCCTTGCGCAGCGCCGCAATGATGTCGGGACCGACGGCGACGGGATCGCGTTGCAAACCGGGCGTTGACGACGTCTCCTTGACGCGCGCGACATAGGCCGGTGGCGTATGCGCGCCGACAACGTATTTGCCGCGATTGTAACCGCGACGGATGGCATCTTTGCTCAGCATTTTCTACTCTCCCAGAAGAATGGATTTCTCGCGCGCAACACCGGCCGTGTAGTCGGCTACCTGTTGCGCAACAATCTGTTCGGACAGTCCCAGTTCGGACTGCAGGATCCGGCCGACGCGCACGGCCGCGCACGCCGATGAATCGCGTGCATTCATGCGGGCACGCATGCGGCGCGACAGCACGTCATCGACGGTGCCGGCCATCTCATGGCGCACCGCATAGATCACCTCGGCCTCGCTATGCGGCAGGCCTTCGACGATCGGCACGGCAGAGGCAGGATCGGCCTGAAGGATATCGCTGACGAAGCGCGCCTCGGTGCCATAGCGCTCGCCGAGATGTGCCTGCATACCGCCTGTGGCGGTGATGGCTTGCGCGTCATAGCCGGCGGCGCCGAGCAGATAGGCCTTCTTGGTTTGGCACTTCCCGCTCTTCTCGATCACTTTCTGCGCGGCGTCGATGGTCTGCTCGGCCATATGCCGTGAAGTCGTCAGCTTGCCGCCGACGATGGTGATGAGTCCGTCATCCGCGATCTGGATCTTGTGATTACGCTTGATCTCCAGCGTCTTGCCACCGGGCGGCGCGACCAGCGGCCGGCATCCTGCGATACTGCCAACGGCGTCTTCGGGTCCCAAATCCGTCTTTAGTGCCGACCGGGCACCTTCGAGCAGGAAGTCGAGTTCCTGGCGCGTGCAATGCACGTCATCGAGATCGCCCTGATAGTCCTCATCGGTCGTGCCGAGATAGGAGACGTTGCCCCAGCGTGTGATCGTGGCGCGCCGGCTGCGGCCGGGCACCGGGATCGTCACGGTGCAGTCATTGCGGATCTTCAGCCAGGGGATGGCAACATGGACGCCCTTTGCCGGACGGATCTCCAGCTTGCGTTCCTCGCCCTTCCTGATGCCGCTCCAGTCGCGCAGCCACACGCCGGTAGCCATGACGACGGCTGCGGCACGGACGTTGATCTCACGCCCATCGGCCTGCACGACGGCACCGGTGACCTTGCCATGATTGCTGCGGGTGATCTCGACACCCTTCGTATGATTGGCGATCGCTGCGCCGTGATAGGCAGCCGTCCGCGCCAGGTTCAGCGTCAGACGCGCGTCGTCGACGCGCGCGTCGAAATACATCAACCCTCCGATCAGGTTGTCGTCCTTGAAGGTCGGACAATGCGACAGCACCTCCGCCTTGCTGAGACGCTGATGCAGAATGCCCTCACGCCAGCCCCCGGCGAGATCATATGTCCACAGCAGACTCTCGAATGCCCGAGCGAAGCGCTTGTCGAAGACGCCGTCCTTTTCGAGGATCGGAAACAGGAACGGCAACCGCTGCACCAGATGCCGCGCGTTGCGCCGAAGCCGCTGACGTTCCAGCAACGAATGGCGCACCAGACCGAGATTGCCCTGCTCGATATAGCGCAGGCCGCCATGAACCATCTTTGACGACTTGGAGGATGTTCCCGACGCGAAATCGTCTTTCTCGACGAGCGCCACGCGGAAGCCGCGCAGGCTCGCATCCAGCGCCGCATAGGCTCCGGTCACGCCGCCGCCGATGATGAGAATATCGAAGCGATCACTCTCCAGCCGTGCCAGATGTTCGCTGCGCACGAAGGCGAAAGGCGTCACACCGGTCATTTCGGCGCGCTCGCGATTGGGTTTCAGCGATGGAAAAAAGTTCATGGTCTATAGTTCCGTCTAGTACGCCCCGAACGCTTCGGCATGTTCGAGTTCGGATTTGATACGCGCATGCCACAGCGCGCGACGTTCGGCCCGCATATCGGTCGCCATTTTCGGCTCGAAGACCTGTTCTTCAGTTGCGAATGCCTTGCTGCGCGGGATGTCGTCCCAGAACAGACCGGACGAACCTGCGAGATAGGCCACTCCCCGCAATGTCGCACGCGCCGTATTCGGCTTGCGTCGGATCGGCACGCCGATCAGATCCGCCTGCATCTGCAACAATGGATCGCTGGCCGACAAGCCGCCGCCGACGATCAGTTCGGCGACATCGACTCCCGACATGTCACGGTCGGATTCGAGACAGCTCGCGACGGAATGCGCGATCCCTTCGAGGATGGCATAGGCGACTTCGGGTCGCGTCGACGCCATCGAAATCCCGGTCAGCGATGCGCGTGCGTTGGGCTGCATGTCGGGCGTCCGCAGGCCGGTGAGCGCGGGAATGAAGGTCACGCCATTCGACGACTGGACCTCTGCGGCGAACCGGCTGATCTCTGTCGCGCTCTCGAACCAATGCAATTTCTCGCAAACCCAGTCGAGCGCGGATCCCGTCGTCGCCGCGAATGTCTCGACGGCGAATTGCGACTGACCGTTCCTGCGGCGCGCGACCATGGTCGTGGTGCCGGCAAACAGGCCCGCTTTGGCCGGCTGTTCCGGCCCGATGATCAGATCAACGAAGCTGCCGGTCCCGTGGATGCACATGGCCTGTCCGCGATCAAGACATCCGAGACCGATCGCACCGGCATGCTGGTCACCCATGCTTGCCAGAATCGGGACATCGATTCCGAGCAGCGCCGGATCGGTCCGTCCAAGATCGTCCGCATCCGAGCGCAGCTCGGGCAGCAACTCCTGTGGAAATGCGAGCGCATCGAGCCAGTCGCGTTGATAGCGATGCTCGGCCAGCACGTAGGCGCCGGCCGATGTGGCATTGGTGGGCGTCGTCACATAGATGCGATCGCGCGACAGATGCCACAGCAGCCAGGTATCGACCGTGCCGAAACACAATCGCTTTTCGGCAAAGGCCTTGGCGACCTCCGCGGTATCGCGGATGTGCCGCGCCGCCCACAGATAGGGCGAGCGAACCCCGCCTGCGCGTCCGACCTGCCTGGCAAGAGTTGCATCCCAGGCCGGAGCAAGTTTGTTCAACTCGCTGGCATAGCGCGTGTCCTGCCAGACCATGGCGGGCACAAGTGCCCGCCCGGTGTTCTTGTCCCATAACACGCTGGTCGCGCGCTGGGTGGCGATCGCCAATGCGACGATCCGCAATCCCGCCTGCCCGGCCTGCGCGATGGTCGCGCGACAGGCCGCCACAGTTTTCTCGAGGATTGCGTTCGCATCCTGCTCGACGACGCCCGGTCGCGGCGTGTCGACCTCAAGTGACAGATATTCGAGGCAAGACACGTCGCCGTCGGCGGAGACCGTCGCGGCACGGGTGCCGGACGTTCCCTCGTCGATCGCCAGGATCACGTTTTTGAGCTGACCGGTCATCAGGACTTGGACGGCTGCAGCGCGGCGCTGACAGGAGGTGCATCGTCGGCAAATTGCGGCGCGCCTGCCTCGTTATCCGGATTGATGGCGGTCCGCGTCGGATCCCACTTGATCGAGAAGCAGATGATGCTCGCGATCAGCGGAACGGCCGACAGGATCAGGAACGTATGGTTGAGACCATACCATTCACGGAACAGCGGGAAGACCAGCAGTCCCAGCGCAGCACCGATCGATCCCAAAGCACCGATCACGCCATTGGCGCCGGCGCGAAGTTCGCTGCGGAACGACAGCGACGACAGGCTCTTGCCGTTCGCGCCTGGGCCACCGGAGTGGAACAGGATGAACAGCGACGGCACGATCGCCGCCAGCCAGATCGGCATCTTGTCGCTGAACAGGCCGAGGATCAGCAGCATGACGAAGACTGCGGCAAAGCCCACGGCCGATGCGATGCGCAGCCCGAACACCCGCCCGATCGTCGGCGACAGGAAGCCGCCGAAAATGCCGAATACGTTGAACATCAGCGCACCGAGCGTCGCATAGATGAAGTCCTTGCCGAACAGCGCAGCGCTGATCAGCGGGAGATACCAGCCGACAGCGAAATACTGGATAGACTGTCCAATCTGCACCGTGGCGGCAAGGATCGTGCGCGGGAGATAGACGCCGCGGAAGATCAGCGCGACATTCGCGAAGCCGCGACGTGCCTGATTCAGGACCGGAATGCGCTCTGCGACCGAAGCAGCCACGAAGGTCTGACCGTAGATGCGGGTCATGGCCACGGCCGCTTCATCCAGACGCTCCTTGCGCGCAAGCCAGATCGGGCTCTCGACCAGGAAAGAGTACTGCAGGATCAGGATCGCAATGGCGAAAATGGCCGTCGCAGCGACCGAGTAACGCCAGATCGTGTCACCTACGTCCCATGAGAAGAACAGCAGCGCGAGTAGCAGGTTGGTACAAACCGCGGTGTACCACATCCCCTGCCAGGTATTGAGCCGGCTTCGGAGGCGCGCCGGCGTAAATTCCGCGAGCACGGCCATCGCGATTGCGAAATCGATGCCATAGGCGGCGCCGACGAAGAAACGTCCGACGATGATGGTCTCGAAATTCGACGCGAAGACCACCAGCAAGGCGCCGACGATCGCCAGCACCTTCGCAGTGACAAGAGGCGCCACACGCCCCCAGCGATCGGCCATCCAGCCACCGATCGGGTTGAACGCGATGGCGACCCAGGACGCAAAGGATGTCAGTAGAGCAACCTGCGCAGCCGTGAGCTGGAGGTTACGGGTCATCGGCCCGAGGCCTGCGCTCAAAGCGGAATTGGCGAAGGCGTCAAGAAAAAGCCCGCCGAGGGCCAGCCACCAGATGACGCCGGCACGGCCGTTGATACCAGTGCGTGAATCGATGAACGACAGGATGTCGTCCACGCCACGCAGCTTCATTGTTGTTGATTTCATTTTGCTTTCCTCCCCAGAATTTTGATCTGTAAGGGAGGTCAAAGCAAAGTATAGACGTGCAAGATGACCATCTTACAGACAGTCTTAAATCTTGCTTCTGTGCGGGCAACCTAGGGCGACCTGCTGAAGGTGTCAACGCGTCAATGCAAATTAGTTGAACGGCGCGGCGCAGACGCGCGCGCGATCCGCGAAGAGAGCTGACGTCTGATGATGACCAGCTTCGCTAGCCATGTTCGGGGATTCAGTCACGCATCAAGCCGCAGCGTTACCCGGTTACGTTCCGGCCAGCTCTACGGGAGGTCCGTATGCGTAGACGAGAATACATCGGGTTGCTCAAGCTCGTCCGGCATCGCCCACCCTTCAGCCATCAAGGCGACATGGAGCGCCGTTCGAACTTCGGGCGGCTCAATTTTCCCCAGGGTCGCCTCGTTCAAAACAGCGATCAGCTTCGCCCATCGCGGTGTAGTCTTGGCTTCGCTGTCGACGTAGCGCTGGACCCATCTAATCGCCGCCAGGAGAGAAAAGATCGTGCGGTTCTTCGCCGGGGTTTGCCCGGGTGCATCAGGCATCAATCGAATTGGCTCAAATATCATTTGTGCACAAACCCAATGCCGGCTGTTGCCTCATCGTGCCACAGGGGCAGCCACATGCAACGGGTTGGGACACGACCTCGAAGCAAAAGCACACGGCTCTGAAGTCCGCGATCAAGCGCACGCCCGCCAAACTTCATGATGCATCGGCCGGTGATCACCGATACGACGCCGATCGGCCCGCGCGGCAAGGTGTGGATCGAGACGCCCGCTTCATGAAGCAGAGCCGGCGACTGAACGACGGGCGGAACAGGATCAGCAGAAGGATGTGGCGGGTTGATTGGCGGGCTACACACTGCCCTTGAAGGCTGCCTGAAGAAGACGGGGGTGCGTGCGTCTATGTGGCGTCGGCTGGGACGGCGTGCCAGGTCGGAATGAAAACCGAAACCCGTTCGGAATGACTGGCCACCGAAATTCTAACAAATTGATTTGTTGAGATTTAATGGTGGGCGCACTAGGGCTCGAACCTAGGACCCGGTGATTAAGAGTCACCTGCTCTACCAACTGAGCTATGCGCCCGGATCCAGATCCGGATATCCCCGTGGGGACGGCGTCGTTTAGCAAAGCGATCCCGGGATGTCCAGCGACGCTGTCACAAAAAATGCACCGAATTTCGCATTCGCAAAAATGCGAAAAAGCCGCTGGGATTCAACGGCTTCTTCGTCATTGCGGCAGTGGAAAACAGCCTAGCGTCAGAGCCGTTCGGCGTCTGGCGCGGCGTCGCGGTCGAATCTGTCGCCGGGGGCGCCGGGACCGCGGTCATCATGGTCGCCGAAGCGCGGGCGATCGAAGCCGCGCGGGCCGAATCCCTCGCCTTCGAAGCTGCCGCGCTCATAGCCGGAACGCGGGCCGCGCTGGCGCCAGCCCTCCCCGCCGAAGCCGCGGCCCATATGGGTCAGCACTGCCAAACGGCGCTTCTGGCCATCGTCCAGGGTCTTGTAGAGCGGATCGGCCGCATCGGCGATCTTCTTAAGCGCCGCAGCTGTCGTGGCCATGTCGCTGGCGCGCTGCTGCAGACGGGCGACCGGATTGTCCGGTGTCTCCGGTCCCTTGGCACTGTCATCGCGATTCTTGCGCTCTTCCATCCGCGCATTGGCGCGGTCGATGCGCAGCTTGGCGAAATCGCGCACCGCGCTCTCCACCGCCGGCCACAGCTTCTCCTGGTCCGGCGTCAGCTTGAGCCCGGCCTTGACGGCAGCGATGCGCGCATCGGCGAAGGCGGCGCGGTCTTCCGGATTCATCCAGGCTTGATGATGCATCCAAGGCCGATGCTGGGCATAGACCGCGGTGGAACCGGCGATCACGGCGACAGCGGCACCGGCGAGCAAAATCTTCTTCATGGCAACCTCCTTTGGAAAGTCACCTGAGGATGATCCCGCACCGCCAGACCTTCAACTTACGCTTTGGCCATGTGGTTTCGCGATGTGTCGCCGCAATATTTACCGCCGCAATTTCGTCACAGCATCCCGAGCATGCGCGGCAGCCACAGCGAGATCTCCGGGATGAAGGTCACCGCAACGAGGAACATCAGCATGGTCAGCAGCCACGGCCACACCGCGATGGTGAGTTCCGTGATGCCCATCTTGGCGATGCCTGAAGCCACATAGAGATTGAGGCCCACCGGAGGATGGCACATGCCGACCTCCATATTGACCACCATCAGGATGCCGAGATGCACCGGATGCACGCCGAGCTTGACCGCGATCGGGAACAGGATCGGCGCGGTGATCAGCACGATGGATGAGGCCTCCATCACATTGCCGGCGACCAGCAGCAGGATGTTGACGAAGATCAGGAACGTCCACCAGTTGACGCCCATGTCGACGATCCAGGCGGTAAGCTGCTGCGGGATCTGTTCCGACGTCATCAGGAACGAGAACAGCACCGCATTGGTGATGATGTAGAGGATCATCGCGCTCATGCTGGCCGAGCCGAGCAGCACCCGGGGGACGTCCTTCAGGCCCATGTCCTTGTAGACGAACACCGCGATGACGAAGGCATAGACGGCGCTGACCGCCGCGGCTTCCGTCGGCGTGAACCAGCCGCGATAGATGCCGCCGAGCACGAGGAAGATCAGCAGCAGGCCCCAGATACATTCGCGGAAGGCCTTCCAGCGCTCGCCCCATGACGCCCGCGGCAGCCGCGGATAATCGAACTTCCAGGCGCGATACACCGTGGTGGCGCCGAGCAGCGTCGCCAGCATCAGGCCGGGAATGACGCCGGCGATGAACAACTGGCCGACGGAGGCCGAGGTGACGCGCGCGCCATCGGGGCCGAGCGCGACGCTGCCGCCGGTCGCCACCGCATAGATCACCATCACGATCGACGGCGGGATCAGGATGCCCAATGCGCCCGACGTCGTGATGACGCCGGCGCCGAACCGTTTCGGAAAGCCCTGTGCGACCATGGCGGGCAGCAGGATCGAGCCGATCGCGATCACGGTGGCCGGCGACGAGCCGGAGATCGCCGCGAACAGCGCGCAGGCCATCACGCCCGCGAGGCCGAGGCCGCCATACCAGTGCCCGACCATCGAGGTCGCGAAATTGATCATGCGCCGGGCGACGCCGCCATGGGTCAGGAAATTGCCGGCGAGGATGAAGAACGGGATCGCCATGATCTCGAAATTCTCGATCCCCGTAAAAAGCTTCAGCGCCACCGCCTCGATCGGCACCTGCGTCAGGAAGAACAGGAAGGTCAGCACCGTCAGGCCGAGCGCGATCGAGATCGGCATGCCGGTGAGCATCAGCGCAATCAGCAGCGCGAAGATAATCAGCGTGGTCATCGGACGCCCTCCGGCGTCGGACCAATCGCGGTATCGACTTCGATGCCCTCCACATGGCTGTGGTCATGATGCGGCAGATCATCGAAGCGGAAATAGCTGTAGGCGACCTGCAGGAAGCGGAAACACATCAGATAGGAGCCAAGCGGAATGCAGAGATAGACGATCCAGCTCGGCAGTTCGAGATCGGGCGATGTCTGGTCGGTCTGCGACAGACCCATCACGAAGCTCGCGCCCATGGTGCCGATGATGCCGGTGAACAGCGCGCCGCACAGAAGCCCAAACAGGATGGTGCCCTTGCGCCATTTCGGCGGCAGTTGCAGCACCAGCACATCGACGCCCACATGGATGCCGGTGCGCACGCCGTAGGCGGCGCCGAACTTCGCCATCCACACGAACATGTAGATGCAAAGTTCCTGCGCCCAGGACAAATGGATGCCGGCGAGAAACTTGTAGGCCGTCATCGCGCCGGGCAGATTGCGATACGACACCACGAAATCGGTGGTGTAGCGATGCGCCACAGCGACGAAGATCACCACCGTCGCAGCGCCGATCAGCGTCGCGATCAGGGTTTCCTCGAGACGATCGAGGATGCGTAACAAGAACCGCACGGAATATGTCCCCTTCCCCCTGGCCACCTGGCGGCGGCCTCATGGTGAGGAGCGCGCCTCCTGGCGCGCGTCTCGAACCATGAATGTCGTACCCTCACCCTTCGAGACGCGGCCCAATCAGGCCGCTCCTCAGGATGAAGTCTCAAGCTACATTGCGCCTCAATTGGTCTTGGCGTTGGCTTCCTTCTGGAACGCCGCGATCAGGTCCTTGCCGACGCGCGACGCCATGTCCGCGGTCACCGGCTCCATCGCCTTCATCCATTCGGCGCGTTCTTCCGGCTTCAGCTCGTAGAAGGTGGTGGTACCGGCCTTCTTCATGGCGACGATGGCGTCGTCGTTTTCCTTCTGCGACAGGCCGTTGGCATAGGCCGTGGCTTCATCCATCGCCTTCTCGACCTGCGGCTTCACGTCGGCCGGCAGACCGTCCCAGAACTTCTTGTTCACGATCACCGCGTAGCCGATATAGCCGTGGTTCGAGATCGTCATGTGCTTCTGCACTTCGTGCATCTTCTGGGTATAGACATTGGACGGCGTATTCTCGTTGCCGTCGACGACGCCGGTCTGCATCGCCTGATAGACTTCCGAGAAGGCCAGCACCTGCGGGATAGCGCCGATCGCGCGCATTTCGGCTTCCAGCACCTTCGACGACTGGATGCGCATCTTCATGCCCTGGAAGTCGGCGACCTTATGCATTGGCTTGTTCGAGGTCATGATCTTGAAGCCGTTGTCCCAGTAAGCGAGACCCTTGATGCCCTTGGGCTCCAGCTTCGCCAGCAGGCCCTTGCCGATCGGCCCGGTGGTGATGCGATTCAGCGCCGCCTTGTCCGGCAGGATGTAAGGCAGGTCGAACACCTCGAATTCCTTGACGCCGAGCGGGCCGAATTTGGCGAGCGACGGCGCCAGCATCTGCACGGCGCCGAGCTGCAGCGCCTCCACCTCTTCCTTGTCCTTGTAGAGCTGCGAGTTCGGATAGACCTCAACCTTCACCTTGCCATTGGTGTATTTCTCGGCGAGTTCCTTGAACTTGTCCGCGCCCTGCCCCTTCGGCGTGTTCGGCGCGACGACGTGGCTGAACTTGATGACGATGGGCGATTGAGCGGAGGCCGGACCGGCCAGCGCGAGCGCTGCGATCGACGCTGCTGCCAAAATAAACTTGCGCATGATGTTCTCCCTGTTGGTCGCGCGGAGCTGTTTCAAAAAGTCGCTGCGCTTGGATGCCACGGGCAGCTTTATCGTCATCGGCGACCAAATGCCATCGCTCCCTTCGCAGGGGTTGCAGCAAAAGCTCTACTGCAATGCAAAAAACGCGGCGTCTTGCGACACCGCGTTTCATTGCGCGTATAGGTTTTGGAAAGCGATCAGCTCGCGGCAGCAACCGTTGCCGGCATGTCGCGCTCACGCTTCATCACGATCTTGTTCAACGCACCGAGATAGGCCTTGGCCGATGCGACCAGCGTATCCGGATCGGCGGCGCGCGACGTCATCGAGCGACCTTCATGGGCCAGCCGCACCGATACTTCCGCCTGCGCGTCGGTGCCTTCGGTCACGGCGTGGACCTGATACAGCTCCAGCTTGGCCTCATGCGGCACCAGCGCCTTGATGCAATTGAACACCGCATCGACCGGACCATTGCCTTCGGCTTCCTCGATCTTGGTCACGCCGTCGACGTTCAGCTTCATGGTGGCGCGCTGCGGACCGTGGGTGCCGGCGATCACCGTCAGCGAGGTCAGCTTGATGCGGTCGTGCGACTGCGCGATCTCCTGGTCGATCAGCGCCTCGATATCCTCGTCATAGATATCCTTCTTGCGGTCGGCCAGCGCCTTCATGCGGATGAAGGCGTCTTCCATCTGGTTCTTGCCGAGCTTGTAGCCCAGCTCTTCCAGACGGTGCACGAAAGCATGGCGACCGGAATGCTTGCCCAGCACGATGGACGACTGCTTGAGGCCGACCGAGGCCGGCGTCATGATTTCGTAGGTCGATGCGTCCTTCAGCACGCCATCCTGATGGATGCCGCTCTCATGGGCGAAGGCGTTCCGGCCGACGATCGCCTTGTTGTACTGCACCGGGAACGAGGTCGCCGCCGAGACCACCTTGGACGCGCGGGTGAGCATCGTCGGGTCGATCCTGTTCCAGTACGGGAATTTGTCGTTGCGCACATTGATCGCCATCACGACCTCTTCGAGCGCCGCATTGCCCGCGCGCTCGCCGATGCCGTTGATGGTGCATTCCACCTGACGCGCACCGCCATCGATGCCGGCCAGCGTATTGGCCACCGCCATGCCGAGATCGTTGTGGCAATGCACGGAGAAGATCGCCTGATCGGAATTCGGTACGCGTTCGCGCAGAGTGCGAATGATGCGGGTGTATTCCTCCGGCGTGGTGTAGCCGACGGTGTCAGGAATATTCACCGTGGTGGCGCCGGCCTTGATGACGGCTTCGGTGATGCGGCAGAGGAAGTCGATATCGCTGCGGGTCGCATCTTCGGCCGACCATTCGACATTGCTGACCAAGTTGCGCGCGCGGGTGACGCCGGCCACCGAGGCGTCGATCACCTGCTCCGGGGTCATGTTCAGCTTGACGCGCATATGCAGCGGCGAGGTCGCGATGACCATATGCACGCGGGCACGATCACCGGCAGGCTTCACGGCTTCGGCGCAGCGATCGATGTCCTTCGGATTGACGCGGCCGAGACCGGCGATGACCGAATTCTTCGAGCGCTTGGCGATCTCGTGCACCGCCTCGAAATCGCCTTCCGACGAGATCGGGAAGCCGGCCTCGATAATATCGACGCCCATATCGTCGAGCATCTCGGCGATTTCCAGCTTCTCTTCAAAAGTCATGGTGGCGCCGGGGCACTGCTCGCCATCGCGCAAGGTCGTGTCGAAAATGAAGACGCGGTCCTTGTCGGACTTCGTGGTCGCGGTCATGGGATATTCCTTAAGTCGGGGCGCGGTCTGTGTGGGCGCCAGGGGAAGCTGATGGTCTGCGTGTCATGATCCCCTGAGTACCCAGGCCAGATGGCCCAGACGGCGCTCAGGGGCAGATAAGCAGAAGCAGCCCGCCGAGGAGGGTCGACGCCGAAGAAAGGGACAGCGAGGCAGCCGGAATCGCGTCGGGACCAGCGGCAACAGCCACTCCCCCGGAAACTCCAACCATGTCGCTGCGAATCAGCATTGCCACACCTTCAGGCCTACATCCTCGGCGCAAACCATTGATGGTTCGTTGCCGACCGGAGCCTGAGGTGGTTCTAGACGACAAATACGGGGGCCTGCAACGGCTAAGAGGGTCAGGAAGCCTGACCTAAATCCCTCCGAAAGGCGGCCGGCGCGAACGGCCAACTGGCTTACCCGGAACATCGCCAACTGGACGTTTTCCCGGCCCCCCTTTTGCCCTAAGACCGAACGGTAATGACGAGGACAGGACGATGACTTTCGCCAAGGGATTATCCGCTTTCCCGATCACGCCGATGAACACGAATGGCCGGGTCGATACGCCCGCACTCCAGCGACTGGTAGCGCCGCTGGCGGCCGCCAAGGTGGATTCCATTGGCCTTCTGGGCAGCACCGGGTCCTACCCTTTCCTCACCCGCGACGAGCGCCGCCGCGCCACAGACGCCGCCATCGCCGAGGTCAACGGACGCGTCCCCGTGCTGGTGGGTATCGGCGCGCTGCGCACCGACGAGACGATCAACCTTGCCCGCGACGCCAAGGCGGCCGGTGCTGCCGCCGGCCTGCTGGCGCCGGTGTCCTATACGCCGCTGACCGAGGATGAGGTGTTCGAGCACTTCAAGGCGGTTGCCGAGACAAGCAAACTGCCGATCGTGATCTACGACAATTTCGCCACCACGCATTTCAAGTTCACGCCCGACCTCGTCGGCCGCATAGCGCGGATTCCCGGAGTCGTGGCCGTGAAAGGGACATCGCCTGAAGCGAGCCTCGCAGCGGATCATCTCAAGCAGATGCGCGCTGCCGTGCCATCAGGCTTCTCGGTCGGCTATGCCGGTGACTGGAATTCGATGGAGACGCTGCTCGCTGGCGGCGATGCCTGGTATTGCGTGGCGGCGGGTCTGTTTCCCAAAAGCTGTCTCGCCATCACGCGCGCGGCACAAGCCGGCAATGCCGACGAAGCGCGCCGCCTCAATAGCGCGATGCAGCCGCTGTGGGATCTGTTCAAGCAATATTCAAGCCTGCGCGTGATGTATGCGGCTGCGGATATCATGGGCCTGACGGATGCGAAGCCACCACGCCCGGTGCTGCCATTGAACGATGCGGCGCAGGACAAGGTGGCCGCGGTGTTGAAGGAATTGAAGCTGAGTTAAGCCCACACTGTCATTCCGGGGCGGGATCGTCGCCAGAGGCGACGGGACCGAGCCCGGAATCTCAAAATAGGAGTCTCCCCAGCACTACTTTGGCAGATTTTTGCGATTGATGGGCGCAACTGGATTCCCGAATCAGATTTTCAATGATTCATGGGCGGTCGGCTTTTGGAGGGCCGACCATGGTGGACACGAGGTCGAAGTGGGAAGACGAGCTTGGACGCTGGCTCAAGCCATTCCTGGATCGTCGAGGTCACAAGGCCCAGCGGCGGATGGTCGAGCGGGGCACCGAGCCCTTCATTCCGCCCCGCAAAAACCGCAAGGTCCTGTACGAGTACGACCGCGCCATCTACAAGCAGCGCAACGTCGTCGAGCGCATGTTCTGCCGCTTCAAAGACTGGCGGCGCATCGCAACCCGCTTCGACCGCAACATCAAGCCTGGCCGCCGCCGACATCTGCCGGCTGTAGTGAGTCCGAACCCTAAGCCTTTCCGGGTCATTTTCGGCTCGCGACGCGGCTTTTTTCGGTACAACGGCAGTCAATTATGGACGAGAGGGCGTCACCCCATGACGAGCAAGATCAAGAAGCTGGTGTCGGTGCAATCGACCCTCGGTCACAAGGCCGCTGCCGATGCTTGCGGCTGGCAGAACGAGGTCGTGAAGACCGTGATCGCCAGCACCGCTCCCGATCCGTCGATGTCAAACGCCTATGAGGAACGCGCAGCCTGCCCGCTGTGCGAGAGCATCGGTAGCGGGGCCATCACGCCGGGGTTCAGCTTGCCGAACGGGCTTGAGTACCATCTGCGGGGCACGCACGGCGCGTGGCGGACCCAGTACCCCGTTACCGTCGCTGCCTTTGAGGAAGAGCGGCGGGCGCGGTTTCAGCGAGAGCCGGAAGAGCCGGCTTCCTTTCTGGAGCAGCAGGCCAAGCGCCGGAGCGGGCGATGAAACCGCTCGTCGTTTCGAACCTCGATCCGCTGGCCGATGAGGTGGTCTACTCCAACGATCGCGGCTCGCGGAACGTATCCCGCGCCCTGCGCGGCTGCCCGGCCGGGAAGCACAAAGTCTGGAAGCTCGACGCCGCCGAAGCCTATGAGGCGAGCAAGGCGGTCGAGGTTGATGAGGCCAAGGTCGAGCGGTTCATGCGGACACCGGAGGCGTTCGCGGAGCCGTGCATCGGCATCATCGAGGACGGGGCGTGCTGGTTCATCGACGGGCACCACCGGCTGCGGGCGCTGCACCGGCTGGGCATCAAGGAGTTCGCCTGCGGGGTCATCGAGGAGGGCGACGCCGCGCCCTATCAGGTCTGGTACAACGGGCAGCGCAAGCCGCCGCTCAAACCGTACTGATCCCAGATGCCGATCACGTGCCCACGCTGCGGTGCCGTCAGCCATCATCCAAAAGACGAGCAATCAGGCTATTGCGGTCGCTGCCATGATTTCCCGGACGCCAAGCAGCTGGTGCTATCGTTCGGCGACATGACCGTCGTCGGGCGCTGGCCCGGCAAGATGATAAAGGCGCTGGCGGTGGTCGCGATGCATCTGCACCCGACCTATGACCGGCAACCGGATGCGCCGCCGGGCGGCTCCAAGGTGAGGTGCCTGTTCGCCTCGCTGGCGGTGCGGGACTTCTTGGTCGAGATCGGTTTTAAGGACGCCGCGGTGCGCGGCTGCGGGCTGGTGATGCGTTCATTCGACAAGGCTCGCACCGAGATATATTCGCTCGGCATCGGCGTCCCCGGCGCGCCTGATCACCCTGAGAAATTCAACGGGCACGCGGTGGTCACGGTGCCGTCGCTGCATCTGCTAATCGACATCACACTCTATCAGGCGATCCGCCCGGCATGGGGCGGCGCTCTGCGCGGGATGTTCGCGACCGAATATTGGGCACCGGCAGGTTTCAAGGTCTACGATCGGTTGCCATTCTCCGGCGCGGAGGTCGAGCTTGAAGATCGCCGGTTCGAAATGATCTGGATCGACCGCCCTGAATTGCGCTGGAAGCGCGAGGTCGATTTCGTCAGGTCGCCGCGTCGCCGGGCGCTAACGCGGGCACTAATCGAAGCGTATGGCGCTTGGCACGAATAGCGTCGTCAACGAACCGCTCCATCGCCACGACCGCGTTCTCCATTGAGGCACCTCCGCCGATCTAGTAATGCAGCACGCCCGCCAACCAGAAGCCGGAGCAATCGTTCGCCCTGACCCATTCGATTATCTCGTTTCGCAAATCCAATTGCAGCCCTCCCTTATCGTCTGCATCTCCATGATCTGCCGCCGCCCGTGATGACCTTGTGCATGCCGTGGCGCGTGCAGATGTTGTGGCGGGGCCGTTCGTTGCGCTCCCGGGGCTGGTCGGCGCGGTTCTGCCGGATGTCGGCGACGAACGCCACCGGCTCCGGCTTCGTGACATCGATCGCCGCAGGCGCTGGCACGTTGACCGGCAGGCGATCACCCTTCGGTGCAACGTGTGGCTGGGAAGTCTCCTCGTCTCCTCGATAGGATCGGCTACAAGCTCTCGCGGCGGGTCGCGCTTCGCATGGGGTGAGGAGCGTTACGCCAAATACAGCGAGCGGCATCGGCATGGGCGGCGGGCGTTTGTTCGTCTCGTCCTTGCCCTCGGCAAGGTCAGCCCTCCAAAAAGCCGACCACCCAAAGTAGTGCTAAAGCCAAGCACTCTGGGATTCCGGGTTCGCGCGAGCTACGCTCGCACGTCCCGGAATGACGAGCCAAGTCCTAGTGCTTCGCCGCTTTCTTCTTGGCCTTCTTGGCGACCTTTTTCACCACAGGCGCGCCCTCCCTCGGCGGCCCTTCCTTCTCCAGCGCCTCGCGGATCAGCGTAAAGTCCTTCTTCGCCTCGCCGTCCACGGTCGGAAAGTGCAGGTCGAGCTTCTCCAACGCGTTGACGATGGCCGAACCGATCACCACGCGTGAGAACCATTTGCGATCCGCCGGCACCACATGCCACGGCGCTTCCTCGCAGGACGTATGCCTGACCAGGTCTTCATAGGCCTCCTGATACTTGTCCCACAACGCGCGCTCGGTGATGTCCGCCGATGAGAACTTCCAGTTCTTCGCCGGCTGTTCCAGACGATCGAGGAAACGCTCGCGCTGCTCCTCCTTGGAGACGTTGAGAAAGAATTTCAGCACCACGGTGCCGTTGCGTGCGAGATACTTTTCGAAGGCGGTGATGTCCTCGAAACGCTCGCGCCAGATTCTCTTCGTCACCAGTTCCGCCGGAATCTTCTGCTTGGCGAGGATTTCCGGATGCACCCGCACCACCAGACATTCCTCGTAATAAGAGCGATTGAAGATGCCGATCCGGCCGCGCTGTGGCAGTGCGATGGTGTGACGCCACATGAAATCATGATCGAGCTCGTTCGATGACGGCGTCTTGAACGACGTCACCTCGCAGCCTTGCGGATTGATGCCGTCGAACACGCTTTCGATGGCGCTGTCCTTGCCGGCGGCGTCCATGCCCTGGAAGATCAGCAGCAGCGACCAGCGATCCTGCGCATAGAGCTTTTCCTGCAGCTCCTGCAGCCGGCGGCGGTTGGCCTCGATAATCTTCTTGCCGGTTTCCTTGTGCAGCCCGCCTGACGCATTGGTGTCATGCGCCTTGAGGTGAAAAGCCTTCGAACCATCGACCCGATATGGCTCAATATAGGACTTCAACGCAGACACAACTGGCTTGGCAGACATGAGATCGGCAACTCCGGGACACAGAAGCTCGGAGCGTAGCGCGCCGACGTCCCCGGCGCCAGACGTCAGAGCTTGGCCGCCAGGAAGGCGCGAATATAAGCCGGCATCGTCTCGGTGAAATCGCTGGGGCTCCGTACCAGATGAATGGCGCTCAGCTCCCGATCATCCTGCGTGGCAAGGTTGGCTTCGATCCGCGCCCGCACAGCGTCGCCCGACACGGCTAGATCGAGCATACGGATCATCGCGGTCAGCGATCCGGCCTGCACGATGTCCCACTGATCGGCCGCACAGTAGTCATCGGGCATCAGGCCGACCTCCTCCTCCGTCTCCCGTGTGACGCTGCCGGGAATGTCGACCGTGTCACCGCGCAGGTCATTGAGATCCGGCGTACCAGCCGGAAAGTAGATCTTGCCGGCGTTCGCTGTGTGCTGGCCCATCTCACCGAGCACGAAGGCGCCGTCGTTCGTCCTCAATGCGCCCATACCGAAACCGTTGAACACCGACGCGTCCGGGAAGCCCCAATCGCGCCAGGCAAGAAAACTGGCGAAGTCGGTCTGAAAGTACCGCGCGCTGAACGTATCCCCTGCGAAGACCGGATCGCGAGCCATCAGAATTTGACCGTTGAACATTTCCGGCTTCGCGCGGCGCGCCTCGGCAAAGTGCGCGTCGATCTTGTTGCGATGCTCATGTGCGAACAGCCATTGCCACTCACCAAAGACGAGATCGAGCTTCTTGACGGAACGAAGAACGAGCTCTGCCGTCATTGCGTATCTCTACTTCGCATTCGTTCCCATCGTCCTGGCGAACTGTTCGACATATTTGTTGGTATAGGTCTTGCTGACATCGATATTGGCTTTCGCTACTTCCGGCGAGCCCTCGCTGAATACGGCGAGCACGGCCGCTGCGCCCTTCGGATCCATCAATCCTGTTTCCGAATACATCGGGATCGTGTTCCTGAGTGCGGCGAGATAGAGTTCCTTGTCCTTGCCAACGATGCCTTCGGGCATCTTCGCCATGATTTCTTCCGGCGTATGGCTGTGGATCCATTTCAACGTATTCATGATCGCGTTGGTGAGACCCTGCACTTCCTTCTCGTGACCATTGACCCAGGCCGTCGTCGAATACAGCGCGCCACCGGGATATTCGCCGGAGAACACGGCCATTGTGTCTTTCTGCGTGCGGGTATCGCTGAGAATCGTGAGGTCTTTGTGGCTGCCCTGCAGCACGCTGACGGCAGGATCGAGCATCACGGCGGCTTCGATCTGGCCCTGCTCCATCGCTGCCACCGCGGTCGCGCCGAGGCCGACGCCGATCACTGCCGTGTCGGCCGGATCGAGGCCGTTCTTCTTGAGCTGATACTTCAGAAAGAAGTCGGTGGACGAGCCCGGCGCGCTGACGCCGACCTTCTTGCCGGCGAGATCCTTGATCGACGTGATCTTGCCGGTGTGCTTCGGCGACACCACCAGAACCAGACCGGGATAGCGGTCATAGACCACGAAGCTCTGCAGCTCCTGCTTCTTGGCAGCGAGATTGACGCAATGATCGAAATAGCCGGAAACCACATCGGCGCTGCCGCCGAGGACAGCCTTCAGCGCATCCGAGCCGCCCTTGAGGTCAACGAGCTCGACGGCGAGACCCGCTTTCTCATATTCGCCGAGCTGCTTGGCCAGCACCGTCGGCAGATAGCACAGGCACGCCCCGCCACCGATGGCGATCGTGATCTTGCTTTGCGCTGCAGCAGGCTGAACGAGAAACAGTGACAGGAGACCCGCAAGGAAAAAACGTGCAAGGAATAAACGGCTCAAGCCGGTTTTCATGTTCGTTGTCATTGTTTCCTCCGCTGCTTCGCAGCGCGGAGGATAGATGAGCCTCTGCCGGTTGGAAAGCCGGCACTGGTCAACGGACATCCCGCGACATAGCATCCGCGCGGCAAATCATTGTCATCCAGGGGGAACGTTCATGAAGCGCATTACCGCGACACTCTCCATCACGGCCGCTTTCGCCGCCGGCTGCCTCATCACGCATCTCGTGCCCGAGGGCATCACGCCGGCACAGGCTGCAGAAAACATCACCGCTCAGGTCATCCACGTCCCCGAACTCACGGGCGACGCACTGGGACCCGCCTCGCCCACCGGCTTCCGCTCGAAGATGTTCATGTCCGCCGACGGCGCGACCATCTCGGTACAGGACGGCAATGTGGTGAAGCACATGCATCCCAACACCAATGAGATCCAGTACATTCTGGAAGGCACCGGCACGGTGTGGCTCGGAGACAAGGAAGTGCCGGTCAAGGCCGGCGACCTCATCATCATCCCCAAGGGCACGCCCCATGGCGGCACCAAGCCCGAAGGCAAGCCGTTCCGCGCCATCGCCATCAAGACCCCGCCGCAGGCGCCGGATGATACCAAGGTCCTGCCGTAGGTAGCGACGCTCCTGCTTAACCTCTCCCCGCAAGCGGGGAGAGGTCGGATCACAAGCGACAGCGCGTGATCCGGGTGAGGGCGAGCCAGTGTTTCACGCGCTGGCTTCCCCTCACCCGTCTCGAATGACCTTCGGTCATGCGAGCCACCCTCTCCCCCCAAGCGGAGCGAGGAACCTCTCAGCTCCGCCCATCACTCGTCACCGGTTTCCACACCAGCAACCGTTTCTCGACCATCGTCACCAGCACATCGATGGCGATCACAAACGCCGACAGCACGAACATCCCCGCGAACACGCCGGCCACATCGAACGTGCCCTCCGCCTGCTGGATCACGTAACCCAGCCCGGCCGCCGAGCCGAGATATTCGCCGACCACGGCGCCGACGACCGCAAAGCCCACGGCGGTATGCAGCGACGAGAACATCCATGACAGTGCCGATGGCCAGAACACGTGGCGCATCAACTGCCGCTCGCTCATGCCCAGCATGCGGCCATTGGCGAGCACCGTGGGGCTGACTTCCTTGACGCCCTGATAGACGTTGAAGAAGACGATGAAGAATACCAGCGTGACGCCGAGCGCCACCTTCGACCAGATACCGAGCCCGAGCCACAGCGCGAAGATCGGCGCCAGCACCACGCGCGGCAGCGCATTGGCCATCTTCACATAGGGATCGAAGATCGCGGCGAGCCGCGGCTGGCGGGCAAACCAGAAACCGACCAACACGCCCAGTGTGGAGCCGATGACAAAGGCCAGCACCGACTCCAGCAGCGTGATGCCGAGGTGCTTCCAGATAATGCCTGATGCGAACCAGCTGTAGATCTGGCTGCCGACATCCCAGGGATTTGAGAAGAAGAACGGCGGCAACAGGATGCGGCCCAACACCGGCACGGTGGTGAGCAGATGCCACAGCCCGATGACGACCACGGCAACCAGCACCTGACACAGCAGCAGCACAGGCCGCGTCATGACGCGGCTCCCACGCCGGACGACTGCGCATAGCCCTTCATCACCTCGTCCTTCAGCACGCTCCAGATCTCGCGGTGAAGCGCGTGAAAATCCTTGTCGAGCCGCACCTCGAAAATATCGCGCGGCCGCGGCAACGGCACTTTCCAGTCGCCGATGATGCGCGAGCCCGGCCCCGCCGACATGATGACGACGCGGTCGGCCAGCGCGATCGCTTCTTCGAGATCGTGGGTGACGAACAGCACCGCCTTGCGATCCCTGCTCCACAGATCCAGCAGCAGGTTGCCCATCACCTGCCGGGTCTGCGCATCGAGCGGACCGAACGGCTCGTCCATCAGCAGGATCTTCGGATTGCGGATCAGCACCTGCGCAAGACCGACGCGCTTGCGCTGGCCGCCCGACAGCATATGCGGATAGCGGCCCGCGAAGGCGCCGAGGCCGACCGACGTGAGCCAGTCCTGCGCCCGCGCCAGCGCCTCGGCGCGCGCAACGCCGGCGATCTCCAGCCCGATGGCGACATTGTCGAGCGCGGTCTTCCAGGGAAATAGCGCATCGGCCTGAAACAGGTAGCCGGCCTGTGCGTTCAAACCGTTCAATGGCTGATCGAAAATCCGGACGGTGCCGGAGGCCGGTGCGAGCAACCCGGCGGCGACATTGAGCAAGGTGGATTTGCCGCAGCCGGTCGGTCCAACAATGGCTACGAATTCGCCATCCGCCACCCGCAGCGTCGCCTTCTCCACCGCCGTATAGATGCGATTGTCGGCGACGCCGAATGCCACTGTCGCGTCATCAAGCGCCACCGCCATCGATGCCGCGGCTCCACCTGCCTGCACGCGCGTTCCCCAGAGTGTTTTTGGTCAGGCACTGGCTTAGCGCTGCGAGGCCGACAATTCAACGGCCGGCCGAGCTTGGTGGGTCGCCACGGCTGTGATAGTCCGGGACATGACCTCCGCTGCCCCCCTGATCACCTTCCAGCATGTCAGCAAGAGCTTCGACGGCGGGGCCGTCAACGCCGTCGATGACGTTTCGCTCGACGTTGCCGAGGGCGAGTTCCTCGCGGTGGTCGGCAATTCCGGCTCCGGCAAGACCACGCTGATGCGGCTGGCCAACCGGCTGATCGTGCCGGACGCGGGCAGCATCATCATCGCCGGCGAGGACATCGCGCAGGTCGACCCGATCGAACTTCGCCGGCGTATCGGCTACGTGTTCCAGAGCGGCGGGCTGTTTCCGCATATGAGCATCAAAGACAATATCGGCATCACGCCCAGACTGCTCGGCACCCCGCCCAGGGAGATCGCGGATCGCGTCGACGAACTGCTCGATCTCGTGCGCCTCGATCGCAACCAGCATCGCGATCGTTTCCCGCACGAGCTCTCCGGCGGCCAGCGCCAGCGCGTCGGCGTTGCGCGTGCGCTGGCGGCCAGGCCACGCATCGTGCTGATGGACGAGCCCTTCGGTGCGCTCGATCCGCTGACCCGCGATGCGCTCGGCGACGATTTTCGCGACCTGCATCGCACGCTCAAGCTCACCACCATCATGATTACCCATGACATGACGGAAGCGATCCTGCTGGCGGACCGCGTCGCGGTGATGCGCTCGGGCAAATTACTCGCGCAAGGCACGCCCACCGAGTTGTCCAAAAGCGCTGATCCCTATGTCGGCGAGTTGCTCGGCACGCCGCGTCGGCAGGCAAAGCGGCTTCAGATGTTGCTGCCAAAGAATGGCGCCCCGCCCCAAGGCAATGCGACATGAGCCTGTTCAGCGATCCGCGCTGGAGCGACGCGCTCGGCCATCTGCCGGATTATCTCGGCAATCATGTCCGCGTCAGCCTCGCCGCGCTGGCGCTCGGTCTCGCCATCAGCCTGCCGCTGGCGATCATCGCGCGGCATCGCCCGGTGATGCGCGGCGCGCTGCTCGGCATCGCCAGTATCGTGCAGACGGTGCCCGGGCTGGCACTGCTTGCGCTGTTCTACCCGCTGCTGCTCGCACTTGCGGCGCTGTCACTGCAATATCTCGGCGTCAGCTTCTCGGCCTTCGGCTTCCTGCCCGCGGTGCTGGCGCTGGCGCTGTATTCGATGCTGCCGGTGCTGCGCAACACCATCACGGGATTGAACGGAGTCGATCCTGCCCTCACCGAAGCCGCGCAAGGCGTCGGCATGACGCCGCGGCAATCGCTGACCATGGTGGAATTGCCGCTGGCGCTCCCCGTGATCATGGCCGGCATCCGCACCTCCGCGGTGTGGGTGATCGGCACCGCGACGCTGTCGACGCCGATCGGCCAGACCAGCCTGGGCAACTACATCTTCGCGGGCCTGCAGACCCAGAACTGGGTGCTGGTGATCTTCGGCTGCATCGCCGCAGCAGTTCTTGCGCTGGCCGTCGATCAATTGCTGGCGCTGATCGAAACCGGCATCCGCCTGCGCAGCCGTATCCGCACCGCCATCGGCATATTCGGGATCGCCGCGCTGGTGATCGTGACACTGGCACCGAGTTTTGCTCGCTCCGGCACACGCATCGTGGTCGGCGCGAAGACCTTCACCGAACAATATGTGCTGGCGGCGCTGATGTCGCAGCGCCTGCAGGCCGCCGGGCTCGCGACCTCCACGCGGCAGGGCCTCGGCTCCAGCGTCATCTATGATGCGCTGGTCTCGGGCGATATCGATGTCTACGTGGATTATTCCGGCACGCTATGGGCCAATCAGTTTCATCGCAGCGAGATCCTGCCGCGCGAACAGTTGCTCACCGAACTGAAGACGACGCTGGCGAAAGCCAATATCACGCTGTTCGGCGAACTCGGTTTCGCCAACGCCTATGCGCTCGTGATGCCGCGCACAAAGGCGCAGGCGCTCGGGATCAAGACTGCAGCCGATCTCGCGGCGCTGAGCGGCACCATGACCATTGCCGGCGACTACGAATTCTTCTCACGGCCGGAATGGGCGGGGTTGAAGGCGGCCTATGGCCTGTCCTTCAAGACCCAGCGCACCATGCAGCCTGATTTCATGTATGCCGCCGTCGCCTCCGGCGAGGTCGATGTCATCGCCGGCTACACCAGCGACGGACTGATCGCGAAATATGATCTCGTGGTGCTGGATGATCCCAGACGCGCGATCCCCCCCTATGACGCGATCATGCTGCTGGCGCCGAAACGCGCGGGCGAGCTGCGCGCGGCCCTGCAACCATTGCTGGGCAAGATCGATCTGCCGCTGATGCGCGAGGCCAACCTGCGCGCGTCCGGCAATGATGCGACGAGCTCGCCGGAGAGCGTGGCGCGGTGGATGTGGGAGAAGATGGGGAAGAAGTAGGATGGGTAGAGCGTCTTCGCGAAACCCATCACTGCAGCCCGCTCTGCCGATGGGTTTCGCTGCGCTCGACCCATCCGACGCGCCACACGCGCGTTTACAGATCCTTGATCAACCCCGCATCGATCAGCCATCGGTTGAACCGGCTGGCTTCATCGCCGCCCTTGCAGCCATAGAACACGCCCTTGCAGCGGAGCATGATCTTCTTCTGCTCGACAAAGGACGGATCGAGCGGCACGCGTGCGGCCTCCTGCACCATGAGCGGCAGATAGGCAGCATCGAGCACCGGCAGCGCCGATGACAGGTCAGGCCGGTAGTTCAGCGCATCGATGGCATAATAGGTCGTATAGTATCTGATATCATGCGTCATGATCCGGTCGGCGCGCTGCGGCTGCGGCAGCTCGGGCTCGAGCAGCTTCTGCGCAATCGCCGGCTGGTGATCACCGAACCGCACCAGCAGGAACGGCTCGGCCGGATGATCCTTCTTCAGCTGCGCCACGAAGCCCTTGTAGTCCGCAGCCGTCATGGCCTGGCGGCGGATATACTCATCCGCCTCGGCCGTATTGCCCGACGCCTGCCAGCCGGCGGGCGTCAGGTCGTCGCGATAGGTCGTCGTCCACGGAAAATGATTGGCGGTGAGATAGACCAGCACGAAGACCGGCTGGTCGGTCTTGCTCTCGCGCGCGATGAGATCCCTGGCCTGATCGAAATAGAATCTGTCGGGCTGCATGTCCTCGCTGACGCCCATCGCCGCCATGTCGATGAAGCCATCGATGCCGGCGCCCTGCTGGAAGCTGCGGGCGCTGAGGAAATTGCCGTAGGTCGGATAGAGCGAGAAGGTCTTGTAGCCGCAGCGCTGCAGCGCCTGCGGCAGGCCGCGTGAGATCTTCCCGGCGGCGATGCGGGTCACATAGAATCTCAGCGCGCCGAACGAGCGGGCCGACAAGCCGGTGAAGATGTTGAACTCGGTGTACCAGGTCGGCCCGCCGCTGGATTCGGTGATCAGCGCGCGCTGCTGGCCGTCCGCGGATTTGAAGTAATCATGATAGCCGGCCGGCACCTTGATGCCGGGCGCCGCCGAGATGTCGAAGGACGACTCGTCCAGCACCATCACGATATTCGGCCGCTTCACACCGGGCTCGCAGGTGGTCATCGGCGATGCCAGCGCCGAACTCACGAGGCTCTTGGAATCCGCCTCGATCCAGCCGGTCGCCGTCAGATGCGACACCGAGACGACGCCGGAACGCGCCAGATTGGAAATGTGATTGACGCCCTGGAACGGCTCCCATGGTTTCTCGGGATTGGCCGCCGACAGGCCGACGATCCCCGCCAGGCAGATGCCTGCACAGGCCAGCGCGCTGCGGCGGCGCAGGCGGAACGGATCGGCGCGCCAGATCAGCCACAGGATCGGCAGCGCCACGGCTGCCGCGATCAGCAGCCAGGTGCGCAGTTGCGGGAAGATCGAATGCAGAAACGAGATCGTGTCGCGATCGATGATCAGGAAATCGAGGAAGGTCAGCGTCAACTGCGTGATGCCGAACTTGAATTGCGACAGCACGATCAGCACCGTGACCAGCAGCAGCGACAGCACCGCACTGACGCCGGGCCGCTTGAACAGCGCGAGGAACAGGAAGTTCAGCAAGGCCCAGGTGAGCAGCGCCAGCGTCATGGCGAACGGGCCGTATTCGACCGAGGCGAGAACATAGATCGCGAGGGCATGGATCGCGGCGATCAGCGCCGCGCGCAGCGGCCGGTGCCGGGCATATTGCCAAGCGACCGCCAATCGCTCCCTGAAGCGGCGGCCGGCTTGCGCCGGAGAGGTGGAGATCGGCGACGGCAGCATGGCTTGCCTGCGAACACCCGGCAAGAAGACTGCCCTGTCTGGCAACGGCCAGCCGGCTCACGCCGCGCCCGGACCCTGCGGAATGTCACAAAATCGTAATACAAACGTCATGAACGGACAATGAACCTTTCGACGCAGGCGGTGCCGGTCCGGGCGCCGCCTGCCCGTCGTCATCCCTTGCCTACCGCACTGCGGTCGGCGTCTCGCCCTTGATGATCTCGCCGAAGCGCTCCCAGCGCTCGCCCTTGAAGCTCATCATCTGGAACTGGTCGATGGGCGAGAAATCGGTCGGGCTGGTGTTGACCGTCACGCCCGGCAGCAGTCCGTCGAGCTGCAGGCCCTTCAGGTTGGCCGCCTGCTTCATCAGGTTCTCATGGGTGAGATCGTCGCCGCATAGGCGCAGCGCCTCGACCATGGTCTGGGCGATGCTGTATCCGGACAGCACGGTGCTCTCCATCGCCTTCCCTTCCGGAATGTACTTCTCGACATAGGCATGGAAGTTCTTCATGCCCGGATCGTCCTTCCATTGCGCGTCGGTCGGATCCTTGGCGAAGGTCGCCGAGACGATGTCCTGGGCGTTTTCGAGCCCGGCCGGGCGCAGCACGGTGCCCACCGACGAACTCGCATTCGGCACGATATGCAGCGGCTTCCAGCCGAGCTCGGCAACCTTCTTGATCGACTGCGCGGCGAACTTGCCGGTCGCGAAGGAGAACATCGTGTCGACGCCGGCAGCCTTCAGCTTGACGATGTGGGAGTCGACGGTCGGCTCGGACACCTCATAGCTGGTTTCCATCACGATCATCGTTGCGGCCTTGTCGCCGAGGCCTTCCTTCAGACCCTTCACGTAGTCCTTGCCGAAATCATCGTTCTGATAGAACACGCCGATCCTGGCATCGGGCTTCTCCTTCAGGAGATACTTCGCATAGGCCGCGGCTTCGGCGTGATAGCTCGGCAGCCAGCCCATGGTCCAGGGAAACTGCTTCGGATCGTTCCAGCGCGTGGCGCCGGTCGCGAGGAAGAGCTGCGGCGTCTTCTTGGCGTTGACGTATTTCTGGATCGCGGCATTCGCGGCGGTGCCGACATTGCCGACGATCGCCATCACCTCGTCGCTCTCGACCAGCTTGCGCGTCTGCTCCACGGTCTTCGGCGGCGAATAGGCATCGTCATAGGAGATGAACACGATCTTGCGGCCGTTGATGCCGCCCTCATCGTTGATCTTCTTGAAATAGGCCGCGTAGGACTTGCCGAGAATGCCATAGGCCGAAGCCGGACCGCTATAGGGCACGGTGTTGCCGATCTTGATTTCGGTGTCAGAGGCGCCGGGGCCATATTTCTCCTGCGCCAGTGCCGGGCTTGCGGCCATTACGACAGCCACCGCACAAGCGGCCATCGAGGTTGCAGTCATGGCAATCGTCTTCATACGCATCATACGTCCTTGTTTTGCGTTTCCAGTGCTTGCGGTGGTTACCGCTACGGCCGTTGCCGTATTCGATCTGAGCCTTCCCGTTGGTCGGGATTGTTGTGCGGCTCGTCAGGTGCTTGTGTCGTTCGCGATCAATCCTTGATGACGGAGTCCGTAGCGCCCTGCTCGGCCAGCGCCCGCACGTCTTCGGCTGCGGTCTGCACGTGGCGATGCACCAGCATCGTGGCTGTCGCTTCGTCGCGCGCTGCGATAGCGGCGACGAAGGCGCGATGATCGATGAGCGAGCGCTGGCGGATCTCTGCGGAGCCGAAATAGCGACGGCGCCAGCGCGTGCTCATCAGCATCAGCGGCGTCAGCGTGCGCACCAGCACGCGATTCTGGCTGGCCGCGACCACGGCGAGATGGAATGCGACGTCCTCGTCGGCGAGATTGCTGCCATTGGCGACGAGCGCCGCATAGGTATCGAGCAGCTGATGCAGCTTCGCGAGATCGGCGTCGGTGCGGCGCTGGCAGGCCAGGCGGAACGCCTGTTCCTCGCACAGGATTCTGGCCTCGGTGACATCACGGGTCACCTGCGCATCGAAGGGCAGCCCGAGATCGGCCTGCAGCACCAGCACATCGAGCCCGCTGTCTTCCAGCGCGTTGCGCAGATAGATGCCCGATTTGGGCTTCCGCTCGGTGAGGCGCATGGCATCGAGCACCGCCAGCGCCTCGCGGACAGACCCCCGCGTCACGCCGAACCGCTCCGACAGATCCCGCTCCGACGGCAGCCGGTCGCCTTTCGCAAGCCGGTGATGCCGGACGAATTCGAGCGTTTTCCGAACGGCGTCGGAGGTTTCGGTGCTGACGGTGGCAAGCATGAATTGACCCTACCAATCTGGTAGGACCAGTTAGGCGATTTTGGCCGCGCTGTCGAGGCGACAAATGGCCCCGCTATTTGAGCTGTAATCCCAACTGCTTCGCCATGATCGCATCCAGCCAGCGCCGCGGCAGGCGGCAAGCAATCCATGTCTGGACCGGCTGCGGCGATGCCACCACGCGTGCCCTGGAGCGGGATGCGGTCAGTGCCCGGTAAACCCGCGCGGCGATCATCTCCGGCGACAGCCCGATCCGCCCGAGCTTGAGCAGCATGGTACGGAGCCTCGTCAGCGCCGGCAGGAATGGCGAATTCGCGAAGCGCGCCATGTCGGCGGCCTCACGGCATCATCCGTGACATCGAACAGCAGCGGGACGAAGTTCGCGCCGAACTCGGCTTGCAAGCGCTCTGCATGGACCTGTCTGCGCACGCTGCCGAACACGCGAAAACCGCGCTCCAGCAGAAGCTTCGCGGTGGTATGGCCGATGCCCGTGGAGACGCCGGTGATGACGATGGATCGCATGAAAAGCACCTGAGACTTGTCGATCTGCGACAGCAAGCCGCGCAGGTTCGATGAATATTCGACGCAATCGCTCTTCAGACAGGCTTTGCGATCCCATCAACGAACAGCGTGATGATCGCCTCGGCCATCTGATCTGCCTCGGCATCCGCGACACCCCAGCGCGGAAAATGCCCGTCGATATTCATGCGGGCAAAGCCGTAGACCATTGCGCGACCTGCGATCTTCATGATGCGCAGATCCGCGGAGCGCAACTGGCCCCTGTCCTGCGCATCACCGAGCAATTGCCCGGTTATGTCGATCAGTTCGGCATTGTCCTCGCGCACTGCCGACGACTGGTCATGGGCAAAATACTTTCCGCTCGAGATCACCTCGAAATGCGCGGGATTTTTCATCGCCCAGCGCAGATAGGCCAGACCAAACGCGCGAAACCGAACCAGCGGATCCTCGGAAGACGTTTCGGCGATCGCGGCAGCAATCGCACTACGGAAACGGCGCTGTGCCTCTTCCGCCACCGCGCTCATCAGGTCATTGCGGCTGGGGAAGTGCCGGAACGGCGCCCCCGGCGACACCCCGGCGCGGCGCGCGGCCTCACGCACACTGACGGCATCCGCACCGCCCTCCTCCGCGAGTTCAAGCGCCGCCGCAATCAGCACACGGCGCAGATCGCCGTGGTGATAGGTCCTCGGCGACGGCGTTCGACCTTTGGCAGCGCGCGGCGCGGCGGATGACTGAATGGCTCGTTTTCGAACCGGCGACTTTGGCGCTGATCTGGACGGCGGCGGCTTTGCGGACCTGGACATGCCCCAGCATAGCATCACCGTATCGTGAATGTAATCACCGATTACACAATTGACTGGATCGGCCGCACCGAATGTAACTGGTGATTACATATAGCAATACAGGGGAACGTCATGACACGGGATCGTCGCAACTGGTTCGAAGGCTGGCACCTGCTCGCCATACTGACGCTGGTCCTCACCGCGCTCAGCATCTGGATCGCCGGCATGCGCGGCTTCGAGGTCGACGGCATCAGGATGGCGATCCGCTTCACGGCGCGCAGCTCGCTGCTGTTCTTCTGCCTCGCTTTCGCAGCATCCGCACTCGCCCTGCTCTGGCCGACATCCGGCACGCGCTGGCTGCGGCGGAACCGCCGCACCCTCGGCCTGACCTTCGCGGCGTCCCATGCCATCCATGCCGTCGCCATTATCTGCTTCGCCGTGATGGCGCCTGCTGACTACGCCGCGGCAACGACGCCCGCCTCCTACATCTTCGGCGGTATCGGCTACGCCTTCATTATCGCGATGGCGGCAACGTCATTTGACCAGACGGCGGCGGCGATCGGCCCGCGCGCATGGCGCATCCTGCACACGAGCGGCATCTATTATCTCTGGTTTCAGTTCATGGTCAGCTTCGGCATGCGCATCCCGCAAATGCCGAACTATGTCTGGTTCCTGATGCCGTTGATTGTGGTGATGGCGCTCAGGATCGCGGCGGCCGTGCTGAAGCGCCGTCGGGCGCGCGTGGCGTTGTCTGCAAACTAAAAACGGGACCGCGTTGCCGCGATCCCGTTGGTAGCTGCGATGTGAAAAGCGCTTAGTTCTTGGTCTTGTCGACCAGCGCCTTTTCCTTGATCCACGGCATCATGTCGCGGAGCTTGGCGCCCACTTCCTCGATCGGATGCGCGTTGTTGCGCTGGCGGGTTGCCTTGAACGAGGCCTGGTTGACCTTGTTTTCCAGCATCCAGTCGCGCGCGAACTTGCCCGACTGGATGTCGGTGAGCACGCGCTTCATCTCGGCCTTGGTTTCCGAGGTGACGATGCGCGGGCCGGTGACGTATTCGCCGTATTCCGCGGTGTTGGAGATCGAGTAGTTCATGTTGGCGATGCCGCCTTCATAGATCAGGTCGACGATCAGCTTCAGTTCGTGCAGGCACTCGAAGTAAGCCATTTCCGGCGCGTAGCCGGCTTCCACCAGCGTCTCGAAACCGGCGCGGATCAGTTCGACGGTGCCGCCGCAGAGAACGGCCTGCTCGCCGAACAGATCGGTTTCGCACTCTTCCTTGAACGAGGTCTCGATGATGCCGGCGCGGCCGCCGCCCACTGCCGAAGCGTAGGACAGACCGAGGTCATGGGCATTGCCCGAGACGTCCTTGTGAACCGCGATCAGGCAGGGCACGCCGCCGCCGCGCTGATATTCCGAACGCACGGTGTGGCCCGGGCCCTTCGGCGCGATCATCAGCACGTCGAGATCTTCGCGCGGATCGAGCAGGTTGAAGTGCACGTTGAGGCCGTGAGCGAAGACGAGCGCTGCGCCCTTCTTCATGTTGTCGTGCATGTGGTCGCGATAGATGTCGCCCTGCAATTCGTCGGGGGTGAGCATCATCATCAGGTCGGCCCACTTGGCGGCCTCGGCGACTTCCATCACCTTGAAGCCGGCGGCTTCCGCCTTCTTCGCGGTGGCCGAGCCCTTGCGGAGCGCGATCACGACGTCCTTGACGCCGGAGTCCTTGAGGTTCAGCGCATGGGCATGGCCCTGGCTGCCGTAGCCGACGATGCAGACCTTCTTGCCCTTGATCAGGTTCAGGTCGGCGTCGCGATCGTAATAAACTCGCATGGGTATTTCCTCTCTTCAGCAACTATATTTCAAAGCTGCCCGTTCGAACGGGTCACCACCGCGTGGTGGATGACCATGAATTGCCGCCGGTTTCTAGGGCGACGGGTGCCGCGAGACAAGCCCGCGACGGTGATTTTGCGCTGCGCGTCGGGCTCATAGCTCGACCAGCACGGGATACAGGGAGGCGATCAGAAGCAACGCCATGGTGATGTTGAACACCCGGACCGCCCGCGGCGATTTGACCAGCGATTGCAGGGCACTGCCCGACAGCGCCCAGGCGCCCGATGACAGGCCCCCCATAGCCACGGATACCGCCACCTGCACGCACACGTTCCACGGATAGCTGGCGACCGCGGCATAGGCCGTGATGGTGCCGATGGCCATCACCCACCCCTTCACATTCACCCATTGAAACAGCGCCGCCCCGATGAAGGTCATCGGCCGGCGTGTCTCCGCCTCGCCCGGATCCGGCGGGCCGGAGCGCGCTATCGCAACTGCGAGATAAACCAGATAGGCCGCACCGCTATATTTCAGGATGGTCTGCAAAACGGGAACGGAGGCAAACACTGCTCCGAGACCGATACCGGTGACACCCACCATGAACGCAAAGCCGAAGGTCACACCGGCCATATGCGGCAGCGTGCGGCGGAATCCGAAGTTCAAACCGGACGCCAGCAGCATGATGTTGTTGGGACCGGGCGTGAAGAACATCACGACTGCAAAGACCAGGAATGCGTAGAAGAGTTGCTGCGACATGTCCGCCTCACGCCACTTCGACGAGCGCGGGCGGGCGCTTCGACAGCAGCATCACGGCAATGCCGCAGACGACGACGATCATGCCCGCGAGCCGCAGCGGTCCGAATGTTTCGCCGAAGGTGATGCTCGACGCCGCCGCGCCGATGAACGGCACCAGCAGCGCAAACGGCACGACCTGCGCCGCAGAGTAATCGCGCAGCAGCCGGCCCCAGATCCAGTAGCCCAGCGTGGTGCCGATCACTGCGAGGAACAGCACACAGGCGAAGGCCTTCAGCGATGCATGCGTCAGTGCGTGCCACGTCGCGCTGGCGCCATCGACGCTGAACAGCACGACCAGCAGCGGCAGCAGGGCGACAAGGCTGATCCAGGCAAACAGATCGAGCATCGACACGTTCTTCGCGCGCCGCAGCAGCAGATTGGAAAAGGCAAAACTCACCGGCGCAGTCATCAGCACCGCGAAGGCGAACACGCTGAAATCATAACCGACGGTGAAGCAGATCAGCAGCAATCCGCCCATCGCGATCACGATCCCCGCGACCTGCTGGCCCGTCGGCATCTCGCGCAGGAACAGCGCGGCGAAGCCCACCGTGAACAGCGCTTGGCTCTGCACGATCACCGCGGTCAGGCCGGCCGGCACGCCATGGGCCAAGCCATAGGTCTGCGCCAGAAACTGCGCCACCAGCAGCCAGCTGGTGGCGACGATCAGCAGCCATGACAGTTTCGGCTTCGGCAGGAACAGACACGGCAGCGCCGTGATGCCGAAACGCAGCGTGGTAAGCAGCGTCGACGACATCTCGTCGACCGCCATCCGGGTCAGCACGAAGCCGACGCCCCAGATCACGGCCACCGCAACGGCCAGTGCAATATCGAAGGGTTTCATGACTGCGATGCGCGCGGAGGCTACATCCCCTCCGGTCCGCGGCTGATCGCGGCCACGCCGGTCCGCGAGACCTCGACAAGGCCCAGCGGCCGCATCAGGTCGATGAACTGGTTGATCTTGCCGGTATTGCCGGTGATCTCGAACACGAAGCTCTCGATGGTGGCGTCGATGACGCGCGCACGGAACGCTTCGGCCAAACGCAGCGCCTCGACGCGATGCTCGCCAGTGCCGCGCAGCTTGACCATGGCAAGCTCACGCTCGATGGAGCGACCGGTCAGCGTCATGTCGACAACGCGATGCACCGGGATCATGCGATCGAGCTGATGCTTGATCTGCGTGATCACCATCGGCGTGCCGGTGGTGACAATGGTGATGCGCGAGACGTGCTTGTGGCTCTCGGTCTCCGACACCGTGAGACTTTCGATATTGTAACCGCGGCCCGAAAAGAGCCCGATAACGCGCGCGAGCACGCCGGGCTCGTTGGCGACGAGCACCGTCAGCGTATGCGTCTCATTGGGGTCGTGACGCTCTTCCATGAAATAGGCGGAGGCAGGCTGTTCCATTGTCGTTCCCTGTCGAATTCTCGTTTGGCTTTCGCCACGATGTTACATCCCTCATGGTGAGGAGCGCGGCTTCGCGCGGCTCGAACCATGAGCTTGGACACTCATCCTTCGAGACGCCGCACAAGGGTGCGGCTCCTCAGGATGAGGGCCTGTGTTATCTGCCTCACACCAGCGCCTTGCCGCCCGCGAAAGCCGCAGCCGTGGCTTCGTCATTGGCTTCCAGCGGCAGCAGCATTTCGTTATGGGCCTTGCCGGACGGGATCATCGGGAAGCAGTTCTCCAGCGCCGCGACGCGGCAGTCGAACAGCACCGGCTTCTTCACCTTGATCATCTCCTGCAGCGCGCCGTCGAGATCGCCGGGCTTGCTGCACTGGAAGCCGACGCCGCCATAGGCCTCAGCAAGCTTGACGAAATCGGGCAGCGCCTCGGAATAGGAATGCGACAGCCGGTTGCCATGCAGCAGCTGCTGCCACTGGCGCACCATCCCCATATACTGGTTGTTGAGGATGAAGATCTTGATCGGCAGTTCATGCTGAACGGCTGCCGACATTTCCTGCATCGTCATCTGCACCGAGGCATCGCCGCCGATATCGATGACCAGCGAGTCCGGATGCGCGACCTGCACGCCCAGCGCCGCCGGCAGGCCGTAGCCCATGGTGCCCAGGCCGCCGGACGTCATCCAGCGATGCGGCTCCTCGAAGCCGAAGAACTGCGCCGCCCACATCTGATGCTGGCCGACTTCGGTTGTGATATAGGTGTCGTGACCACGCGTCGCCTCGAACAGCCGCTGGATCGCATATTGCGGCAGGATCACGTCGTCGTTTTTCTTGTAGGCCAGCGAATTGCGCGCGCGCCAGGTGGCGATGGTCTTCCACCAGTCCTTGGTGTCCGGCTTCTTCGCCTCGGATTTGAACACCTGCAGGATGTCGCCCAGCACATTGCCGCAATCGCCGATGATCGGGATGTCGACGCGGATATTCTTGTTGATCGACGACGGATCGATGTCGATGTGGATCTTCTTCGAGTTCGGCGAGAACGCGTCCGTACGGCCGGTGATGCGGTCGTCGAAACGCGCGCCGACGCACAGCATGACGTCGCAATCATGCATCGCCATGTTGGCTTCGTAGGTGCCGTGCATGCCCAGCATGCCCAGCCAGTTCGGGCCGGAGGCCGGATAGGCGCCGAGGCCCATCAGCGTCGAGGTGATCGGAAAGCCGGTGACCTCGACCAGTTCGCGCAGCAGCTTCGAGGCCGCGAGGCCCGAATTGATGACGCCGCCGCCGGAATAGATGATCGGCTTCTTGGCACCCGCCAGCAGCGACACCGCCTTGCGGATCGCGTTGGCATCGCCCTTCACGCGCGGCGCGTAGGAGATATGGACGTCCGACTTGCGCGGCGGATGATAGGTGCCGGTAGCGAACTGCACGTCCTTCGGAACGTCGACGACGACCGGACCCGGACGGCCGGTGGTGGCGACATAGAAGGCTTCATGCAGCACCTTGGCGAGATCGTTGACGTCGCGGACCAGCCAGTTGTGCTTGGTGCAGGGCCGCGTGATGCCGACGGTGTCGCATTCCTGGAACGCGTCGTTGCCGATCAGATGCGTCGGGACCTGGCCGGTGATGCAGACCAGCGGGATCGAATCCATCAGCGCGTCAGCCAGCGGCGTCACCATATTGGTGGCGCCGGGACCCGAGGTCACCAGCACGACGCCCGGCAGGCCGGTGGAGCGCGCATAGCCTTCGGCGGCGTGGCCGGCGCCCTGCTCGTGGCGGACCAGAATGTGCTCGACCTCAGACTGCTGAAAGATCTCGTCATAGATCGGCAGCACCGCACCACCGGGATAACCGAAGATGTGCTTGACGCCGTGATCCGCAAACGCGCGCACGATCATCGCTGCGCCGGTCATCTGATTGGGATCGTGGGGCTTGCTGTCGCTCATGGTTCGCTCCGGATGCGCTCTGCGGCGCGGCTTGGTCTGGGTGGTCGCTGGGGTTCGGAAAGCTTGAAGTTCAGACAATAAAAAAGGGCCCGTTCAGGACCCTCTGCACACCGCTCGGTTCGTGGGTAGCCGTCAGCTACCCCCGGCGGTGCGCCAGGGTACCACGATAATAAGGAGGCTTGTAACTTTATTGCGCACAGGATCAGTCCGACTTTTCATAACTTGCGCGGAACATAGCCAGCAAACCGGGGATGTCAAGGGAAGTTGCTGTGATCGCGCTGATTTCGAAGCCTAGCCGGGTCTTTCGCGTTCGGCGAGCGGAAAAATCGGGCGGGCAGATATGCACCAGCTCGTGCCCCGCCCTGGCGCGGACATACGCGCCGCACGACGGATACTTGCACGCGCGGATTCCTTGCCCAATCCTGTCGGGATAGCCGGCACGGAGCGAGGGGTAAGCGACCATGAGCGACGAAAGGCAGCGCCGCCTGATCTGGCACGGCATGTTCCTGTTTCTACTCGGGCTGCTGACAGGCTTTGCCGAACCGCACTTCAGCAACCCGCGCATGGGTCTCGCCGCGCATCTCGAAGGTTTGATGAACGGCACATTCCTGATCGCGCTGGGCGCGGCGTGGCATCACGTGCGTCTGTCCGGCCGCATGCCGACAGTCACCTTCTGGCTCGCGCTGTACGGCACCTATGCGAACTGGGCGACGACGACGCTCGCGGCGATCGTCGGTGCCAACAGCCTGTCGCTGATCACCGGAGCCGGCCACAGTGCTCCGCCGTTGCAGGAAACCATTGTGACGCTGGGTTTCGTCACCGTAGGAATGGCGATACTGGCGACCGCGCTTCTGGCATTGTGGGGCCTGCGCCGCAGACTATAGGGTGGGCACAGCGAAGCGTGCCCACCATCACATGCAGAGCATAGAACGGTGGGCACGGCGCAAGGACGCCTTTGCCCACCCTACAGTTTCGCCCTCGCCTCCTCCGGCGTCATCCATTCGAACTCCGGCAGTTGATGCCGAAACCAGGTGAACTGCCGCTTGGCATAGTGCCGCGTATCGGCGCGGCCGATCTCCGCTGCCTCGTCGCGCGAGATCTCGCCGCGGATATGCCGGATCAGGGCCGGCACGCCATGCGCCTTCATCGCCGGCAACAGCGGATCGAGCCCACGCGAGGCCAATGCAGCGACCTCGTCCAGTGCGCCCTCGTCCAGCATCTTGCCGAAGCGCGCATCGATCCGCGCATAGAGTTCGTCGCGTTCTGGCGCGAGAAACAGCGCGGTCACGCCCTCCGGCGGCAACAGCGGCGGCAGGCCCTGGCTGTGCCAGTCGGTGAGCGACCGCCCGGTCGCTTCCACGACTTCCAGCGCACGGGCGATGCGCGTGCGGTCGCGCAGGTTCAGCCGTGCGGCAGAGACCGGATCGACGCGCGCGAGCTGCGCATGTAGCGCCTCGGGCCCAGCGCGCTCCAGCCGCGCCCGGACGCCGTCGCGCACCTCGGCGGCAATCGGCGGCACGGCCGAGAGCCCGCGCGTCAGCGCCTTGAAATACAATCCGGAGCCACCGATGAAGATCGGAAGCTTGCCCTGCGCCCGCACTTCCGCGAGCACGCGTGCCGCCTCCTCCACCCACGCGCCTGCGGAGAAATTCACCGCGGCATCGACCGTGCCATAGAGCCGGTGCGGCGCCAGCGCCTCTTCCTCCGGCGTTGGTCGCGCGGTGAGCACGCGCAGGTCGCGATAGACCTGCATGCTGTCGGTATTGATGACCACGCCATCCTGCGCACGCGCCACGGCCAGCGCCAGCGCCGACTTGCCGCTGGCGGTCGGCCCTGCGATAAGCAGCGCTCTGTTGTCTGGCCTGGAACTCACGTCATGTCTCTCGTTGCGACCCTGATCTGCAACCCCGCCGATCCCGCTCTCGATAGCACGGTGGTCGACGGACTGCGCGCGCTTCTGCCGGGCGACACCGAAGCGCACTGGCTGAGCGACGGCGTCGCCGCCGACATCCTGTTCACCAGCGACCACAACATGCTCGCGCTCGGCGATCGCCTCCGCGCTGCCCGCGGCGACATGCCGATCGACGTTGTCGTGCAGCCTGTCGAGGGCCGGCGCAAGAAGCTTTTTCTCGCCGACATGGATTCCACCATGATCGGCCAGGAATGTATCGACGAGCTCGCGGATTTCGCCGGCCTCAAGGCCCATGTCGCTGCGATCACCGAACGCGCCATGCGCGGCGAGATCGAGTTCGAGCCGGCGCTGCGCGAACGCGTGGCGTTGTTAAAGGACCTGAATGTCGGCGTCGTCGACGAAGTGCTGGCCGAGCGTATCACGCTGACACCGGGCGGCCGTGAACTGGTACAGACCATGCGCGCCAATGGCGCCTATACATGCCTCGTCTCCGGCGGCTTCACGCTGTTCACAGCCAAGGTCGCCGAGCTCGTCGGCTTCCAGGAAAACCGCGCCAACGTGCTGCATGTGAATGACGGCAAGCTCACGGGCACCGTTGCCGAGCCGATCCTCGGCAAGGCCGCAAAACTCGCGACCCTCGTCGAACTGCGCGAGTCCTTCGACCTCGACAATCTCGACACGCTGGCTGTCGGCGACGGCGCCAACGATCTCGCCATGATCCAGGATGCAGGCCTCGGCGTCGCCTATCACGCCAAGCCGGCAGTGGCTGCTGCCGCAGCAGCCCGCATCGACCACGGCGATCTCACGGCACTGCTGTATGCGCAGGGATATAGGCGCACCGAGTTCGTGAGCTAGGCGAAATTCTGACTTGGTAACGCCCGTCTCTCCCTGGTCATTCCGGGTTCGGTCCCGTCGCCTCGGGCGCCGGGACCGCTCCGGAATGACAGCTTGGGGCAGTAAGTAGCCGCAAACATTTTTTCCTATTTGTATTAACAACATCCCCATCTTGATTATTTTCCCCTTCGTCCTGCCCCACCGAGAGGGGCGATCGCGATCGTCACGATTGCGGGGCGGCATGCGGTGGACGCCGGAGATGCGGCGTCACGGGATGCGTGGGTAACGGCTGTCTGCGGATAGGCCGCATCGTCTGTGGTCAGGATACCACTGGGACAGGCGGCACGGCCTGGTTGCAGATGGAACGAGCCCGCGGATCACGCGACGGACGACCAGATTCGAAACGCGTCCGGCCCAGTAGCTTGTGCTCCCCCGGCGCTGTCGCGCAGGGCCCAACAAGGGTGACCTTGATCGGTCATCTGGGCAAGCATTCAGCAAGCCGACAAAACACCGCAGGCGGAACGCCGGGCAATCGCCCGTGCTTTCCGAAAGTCCTGATGCATACCCTTGCGGAAGACCGCATCGGCATCAGGCCCAAGGGTGCATCGGGCCCCCGGCGTTCCGCACGCCCTCTCGCAAGGGGCGGGAATGCAAGAGACGACGGCGCCCCCGCGCCGCAAATAACAGGACGATGACGCATGTCTGAAGAGCACGTGTTGTCTGAAGCAGTGGCTGTTTGACAGTTGAATCTGGTGAGGCCGTAGGATGGGTAGAGCGCAGGCGCAGCGCGCCGGAGCGAAACCCATCAATCGCAAACCGTTCGAAGATGGGTTTCGCGAGGACGCTCACCCCATCCTACAATCGCAACAGCGCCCTACTGCACGCTCAGCGCGACGAAGCGCAGCTCGCCTTCGGCGTTCGACACCAGCAGCAGCACCGACTTCTTGCCGTCCTTCTTCAACGCGTCGACGCGCTTCTTGACGTCGGCGGCGTTGGTGACGGCTTCCTGCGCGACCTCGACAATGACATCACCGGCGGCCAGGCGCTTCTCGGCTGCGTCGGAGCCGGCGTCCACGCCGGTCACGATCACGCCCTTCACGCTGTCCTTGATCTTGTACTTGGTGCGCAGATCCTTGCTGAGGCCGGTGAGATCGAGACCCAGCGCCTTCTGGGTCGCCGGCTTCTCGGCTTCCGGCGTAGCCTTGATCGAGGCCTGCACAGGCTTGTCGTCTTCCAGACGGCCGAGGGTGACCTGCTTGGTTTCTTCCTTGCCCTTGCGGATGATCAGCACATTGACGGCCTTGCCGACGGCGGTGCCGGCGACGATGCGCGACAGGTCCTTCGGCTCCTTGACGTCGCGGCCGTCGAACTTGATGACCACGTCGCCGGGCTCGAGGCCCGCAGGCTTGGCGGGACCCTTGTCATCGACGCCGGCGATCAGCGCACCGCGCGCGGGCTTGATGTTCAGGCTCTCGGCGATCTCGTCGGTGACCGGCTGGATGCGTACACCGAGCCAGCCGCGGCGGACTTCCTTGTATTCGCGTAGCTGCTCGATGACGCCGACCACGGTCTTCGACGGGACGGCAAAGCCGAGGCCGATGGAGCCGCCGGTGGGCGAGATGATCAGCGTGTTCACGCCGACCACTTCGCCATCGAGGTTGAACAGCGGACCACCGGAATTGCCGCGATTGATCGAGGCGTCAGTCTGGATGTAGCTGTCATAGGGACTGTTATTGCTGATCTCGCGGTTACGCGCCGAGACGATGCCCGCGGTGACGCTGCCGCCAAGCGAGAACGGATTGCCGATGGCGATCACCCATTCGCCAAGGCGCAGCTTCTCGCTATCGCCGAACTTGACGGCGACCACAGGCTTTACCGGGGTGAACTTCAGCACCGCCAGATCGGTCTTCTTGTCGACGCCGACCAGCTCTGCCTTGATCTTGGTGCCGTCATTCATGATGACGGTGATCTCGTCGGCGCCATCGATGACGTGGTTGTTGGTGACGACAATGCCGGATGCGTCGATGATGAAGCCGGAGCCAAGCGAATTGGTCTTGCGCGGCTGCATGCCGCCATTCTTCTCGCCACCGGGGCGACCGCCGCGGTTCTTGAAGAAGTCGTCGAAGAATTCCTCGAACGGCGAACCTGGCGGCAGTTGCGGCATCGCCCCGCGGCCACCGCCCTCGCCCTTGTCGCTGTTCTTCGCCTCGACGGTGGACGTGGTCGAGATATTGACCACGGAATCGATCACCTTCTCCGCGATATCGGCGATGCCGTCCGGCCCGCGGGCCGAGGCCGGCACGGAAAACGTGGCAACGGCGGCACCAAATGCGAGCGCCGCCAGCAGCGGACGCAGGCCGGCAGACGACGCGCGGCGCGAAGCGGGGCTCAGAGAGGGATGAGCGATGGACATGTCGGAAACGTCTCCAAAAGAGAGTCGGCAAATTTGGCCGAGAGTGCGCCCGAACGGCGACGTCACGCAAGCCTTCGCTCGGGCCATCCGGGTGGCCCATCTGGGACGCGGATTGCGGCGGAATGCGGACGTAAGCGTGCACGATCACGTTGATCGGGAAGAGCTTTTCGAACTCCCGATGAAGGCCGCTAGTGCCGGATTGCCCAGATCAGGATCAGGCCACCGACCGCCGAGACCAGGCCCGCGATGCGCAGGATATTGTCAGGGCTGTGCAGCGCGCTCTTCATGGCGCGACGCATCCATCCGGGGAATGCCAGAAACAGGATGCCTTCGAATACGAACAGGATTCCGATGCCGATGAGGAAGTCGGCAAACGCTATGGACCTCATCCGACTTCCACTCCCGAACGTTCGCACCCTGGCCGTAGTTTCTTGGCAGTTTTCTTGGCGCTTTTCTGAAAACAAATGAGGCGCACCACGATGGCGCGCCTCATCCTTAGATCAGAGTGACAGCGAACGCAAAACAGGTATCTGCGTAAGCTTAACTGACGACGCCGTTACTGCGGCTTTGCCGCGGGGGGCTTTCCCGACGGATTGGCGAAGAAGCGGAAGAACTCCGAATCCGGCCGCAGCAGGAAGCGGGTGTCGTTGCTCTTCAATCCGTTCTCGTAAGCCGTCATCGAGCGATAGAACGCGAAGAACTCCGGATCCTGGCCGTAGGATTCGGCGAACAGGCGGTTGCGCTCGCCGTCGCCCGCACCGCGGGTTTGTTCAGCCGTCGAGTTCGCATCGGCGATGATCACCGTTGCTTCACGATCGGCCTTGGAGCGAATCTCCTGCGCCTTCTGGCCGCCCTGCGCGCGGAACTCGGCAGCTTCCCGCTGACGTTCGGTCTGCATCCGCTGATACACCGCCTGGCTGTTGGCCTCGGGCAGATCGGCGCGGCGAATACGAACATCGACGACCGAGATGCCGTAGCCGTCGGCTTCCTTGTCGAGCTGTTCGCGGATCTTGTTCATCAGGTTCTCGCGCTCGTCGCGCACGATCTGGATGAAGGTGACCTCGCCGAGCACACGGCGCATGGCCGCGTTGAGCAGCGTGGTCAACTGGATGTTCGCCGCCTGGATCGACCCGATGCTCTGGTAGAAGCGCAACGCGTTCTTGATCTTGTAGCGGGCGAAGGCATCGACCACCAGACGACGCTGGTCGTTGGCGATGATTTCCTGAGCCGGGTTTTCCAGATCGAGGATACGCTTGTCGATCGAGATCACGCTGTCGATGAACGGGATCTTGAAGTTCAGACCGGGCTCGGTGACCACGCGAACCGGCTCACCGAGCCGCACCACGAGGGCCTGTTCAGTCTGGCGCACCGTATAGATCGAGCCGAAGCCCACGATGACCAGCACCAGCACTACAATCAGTGCAACGATACCTGAGATGCCGGTTTTCATCGGGTGCTCCCGCTCTGCTGAGGCTGACCAGATGGCGCCGGAGGCTGACGCCGCGGCGTCAGTTCGTTCAAGGGAAGATAAGGCACGACGCCTTGCGAAGCGCCGGCACCCTGGCCGCCGTCATAGACCAGCTTCTCGGCGCCGCCGAGGATCCGCTCCATGGTTTCGAGATAGATACGCTGACGGGTCACGTCCGGCGCCTTCTTGTACTCGTCATACACTTTCAGGAAGCGCGCGCTCTGGCCCTTGGCTTCGGCGATCGCCTGTTCGCGATAACCTTCGGCGACCTGCAGGATCTGCGCAGCACGACCGCGCGCATCGGGAACGACGCGGTTGGTATAGGTCTGGGCTTCGTTCTGCAGACGCTGGGCATCGGCCTGCGCCGCCTGCACGTCACGGAATGCATCGATCACCTGTGCCGGCGGATCCACCTTCTGCAGCTGGACCTGCTGGATCAGGACGCCGGCGCTATAGCCGTCGAGCGTCTTCTGCATCAGTTCCTGCACCTGGCTTTCGGTGGTGGTGCGTGCGCCGGTGAGGATCGGCTGAATGTTGGCGCGGCCAACCACTTCACGCATCACGCTTTCGGCCACCGCTTTCACGGTGCCTTCGGGGTTCTGGATGTTGAACAGGAAGTTGCCGACACCGTCGGGCTTGATGCGCCACAACACGGTGAAATCGACATCGACGATGTTCTCGTCGCCAGTGAGCATCAGGCTTTCTTCCGGCACATCGCGGATGCTGCGGCCACGGCGGCCGGTGTCTTCCATGATCGACATGCCAACCGACAGCGTCGATACGCGCAGCGCCTTCGGCAACAGCACGGTCTCGATCGGATAAGGCAGGTGATAGTTCAGGCCGGGTTGCACGGTACGCACATGCTTGCCGAAGCGCAGCACGACACCGAGCTCTTCGGACTGCACGCGGAAGAAACCGGACAGACCCCAGATCACGAGCGCCACGGCAAGCACGAGCGCGATGCCCATGCCGCTGATGAAGCCGCCGGGCAACAACGACTGCAGACGGTCCTGCCCCTTGCGCAGCAGATCCTCAAGATCAGGCGGCCTCGGTCCGGACGATTGTGGACCAGAACCCCAAGGTCCCTTCGGACCAGAGCCCCATGGGCCTCCGCCTTGATTCTTCCACGGCATTCAACACTCTCCTCTGCGCGGCCGGACATACCGGTCTCGCCACGTCTGCATGGCTTTATAGGGGACGACCCCAGCTCTTACAACGCGGGGTTCTTGATCGCTGGAGCTATGCCCAAGGTCGCAAAAGTCAATGTTAACGGGCGGAAACGCAGTTAACGGGGCGCTCTCCGGCAATATGTCACATAGGAGAAATCGACGCTGTCCTCATCCGCAGCGGCATTCCTGACGCGGGCAACTTCTTCCCACACAGTGAGATCGACTGGCGGCATAAAGGTGTCGCCAACCGGGTTCGCATGCACCTCCGTAACTTCGAGGCGGTCGGCGATCCCCATCCACCGGGCATAAATCTCGGCGCCGCCGATAACGGCGATCTCGGTGACCAAACGCCGCAGCGCATCGCCAGTCGCCACCGCGTGCGCATCGGCAAGCGACGTAGTGACTACGGCTCCTGCGACCTCATAGCCCGCATTGCGCGTGATGACGATATTGGTGCGTCCCGGCAGCGGCCGCTTCGGAAACGACTCGTATGTCTTGCGCCCCATCACGATCGGCTTACCCATGGTCAGCGCCTTCAGGCGCTGCATATCTGACTTCAGCCGCCATGGAATGGCATTGCCCTGCCCGATCACACCGTTCTCCGCGACGGCGTAGATGAGAACGATCTGAGGGGCAGCCGTCATTGCGATCACACCGCAACCTCGGCCTTGATATGCGGATGCGGGTCGTAGCCCTCGAGGGTGAAGTCCTCATAGCGGAACGCGAAGATGTCCTTCGCGTCCGGATTGATCTTCGTCACCGGCAGCGTACGCGTTGCCCGCGTGAGCTGCAGCCACGCCTGGTCCAGATGATTGGAGTACAGATGGGCATCGCCGAGCGTATGGATGAAGTCGCCGGCCTTCAGCCCCGTGACCTGCGCGATCATCATCGTCAGCAGCGCGTAGGACGCGATGTTGAAGGGTTTTCCGGTCAGGTGTTTAACCGCTATCTTCGCTATCATATGACAATATTCCACAGAAGATATGAACGGTATTTAGATGCCGCATTCTATCACTTTGATACCTGATTCCAAAGGGAGACACTATTTGAAGCTGTCGGTCCCCGTCCGGAATGAAGGACAGCCCCGGGCAAACGAACGCACGGGTGGCTCTCACACTGCGGCAATCAAATTTCGCCGTTCAAGTCGATCGTTTCCGTCACCGCAGCGGGGGTTGGCGTTCATCATCTAAAAGCATCGCTGTTATCTGGTAAAAGATAAGGGAAACCTATGAAACTTTCGCCCTGCCGCCTTCGTATATTTAAATCGATGATACAGGAGGGGAACACGTTTTGACTTACGACAATCAGATTGAAGCGGCCATTGCAGACCGGGACATCGATAGATTGCTAATATTTGCATACGGCGACACGTGCAGATGCACCACCGTGAAAGGCGAACCGATGTGCGTCTGCAAGATGTTGGCCACAACACTTCGTTCCAAAATTGTTCCGCGCTCGTTGTTCGACAACAGGATCGAGCGAGTTGAAGCGATCTAGCGGTCGATGGATTTCGGGTTTGAGTTAACGCAAGATAACACCGACCCAATCTTGACCCAGAAGCCTTTCTTCGGTCGGCCCGGCGGGAGAGCGACCTACTCGCCGGGCCTTTAAGAAACGATGTTCCTCACGCCGCTCAATGACGTCAGATGATTATGGATGATTCAGTGGCGTTCGCTACCTGATGCCGGAGATTTCTTCGGGAGGAGCCGACGAGCTTCGTCTGCCTCCCTATTTCGATGGGGCATAGTCAACGTCTGCAAGAACGCGCTTGTCCGATCCGTTGGCGTCCATACCGAAATCGCGGACCGGAGATGCCGCCCCAGCCCAAACACTAACGCGCGATCGGCCCTAGACGTGCCTAATCCGCATCGTCCATCAGCACGAACTGGAAGCCGGTGATCGTGGCACCAAATGCAAAATAGAAGGAACAGCCTCCTATCAAGATAATCCCCATTGTAGTGGGAGCGCTGCTGCTCTGTACCACGTCCCACAGGCGCTGGACATTCAGGGCCAAGAGCGAGCAAGCGAATGCGCCTCCTAAACCTGCACCCATGAATGAGTGAGGCAATAATCGTTCAAAGAGTTGATGATCGCTCATCGTCGATACTCGCCATCATGACAAGTCGAACGCGATTTTTGTGCGACAGCTCCAGTCCCGAAATGCAGAATAGCAGTTATTGGCAGTCTTTTGCGCGGCCTGACTTACAACGGCGATCCGTACCTGCATGCCGTCCGCAAGGTCTCGGGCTCATTCGGGCAGCCGTCGCTTTCTGATCCAGCGCCGCTGATCCGTTGTCAAAGAATTAAGCGGCTACGCTCATGGTACCTTACTGCATTTTATCTTGAGATTGTTTCAATCGATAAGAATTGCTGAGTTTTGCGATGGTTGAGACACGGCTTAAACCTCGTTTCCGGGCCTCGAAAACGGCTACAATTCAGACGGGCCTAGACGCTATTAAATGCGTCATTCGCAATCTATCGACAACTGGCGCGACTATCGAAGTTGAATATCAGATTAGAATTCCGGACAAATTCTCGCTCATTGTGGCTGAGGACAACCTAAATTTGTCATGCCAGGTCGTTTGGCGAAGAGGGTTTCGGATCGGAGTTACCTTCGATTGGCCTTGACCTAAGTCAAGCAGCGGCCAACGCAATCGACGGCGGTATCGCCCAATCCAGCGGAGAGCGTTTCTCTGACAAATTGCGACCGCAAGCCGATCCATCTTGGATCATTCAACCGACTGGCTTTTTGCTTTCCGTGAGCACCGATGAGCGAGTTCGGGCATCGGCCAACAGCGAACAAATATTTAGATCTGTCACCCGACCAGGTTATTGGGCTTCCCGTTAACAACGTACTCGCTGCCGATCTCGTGCACGACATCCGAAGCCGACTGCAAACTGTTGCTGGCACGGGAATCGTCGAACGCATGTGTGGACAGCGCCTGAAACTGAATGGACGCCCGTTCGACGTCGCGGTTCTTGTGTCTGGCAAGCGGTTGTCGAGTTCGAGCTGGCCCTTGACCAATTGCCTGCTCCGTTAAGTGTTCTGCGACCGGCATTTTCTTGAAGTTTTTGACCCACGTCAAAGTCTCAGGAGCCACGCGGATCAACATGCGCACAAGTGCATGACCAAACCAGGTCGCCCATGGAGGCATCAATGTCTGAAAACAACAGCGTACCGCATAGCGTCCCCGCAATCGCAACCGCGCTGCGCCAACGTGCTGCGCAGGCGGCTGCAGTCCAATCCGAGCTCGCCAAGAAGGTGATGGAGATCAACCAGCATTGGCTGGAGCGGGTTCAGAAGGATTCGACCGAACTGTGGCAATTGCTGTTCAAGTTCGGTGGAACGCCTGCGGTGGGCGAAAAGATCAGGCTTTGCGAACAATGGATTGAGGGCGTGATGAAGAACGCCGCCGACGACGCCAGCTACACGCTAGACAGCGCGCGGGCTCTCGGCGAGCTCGAAATGCACTTTTTCTCTCCGGTCAGCGCCGCGGAAACGGAACTGTCGAAAGATGCTGCGGAGTCCCGAAGCCCATGATCCAAGACGGCCCCCGCGAGATAACGCGCGACCGGGAGGCGCTCATGCCGATTGAACACGAATGGCAAAACATCCAGTCCGCTCCCGATGATTGCGATCTTGAGCTCGCGGTCATCGAGAGCGAGGTCCCCCATGCGCTCGTTTTCCCGTGCCGTCGCAGACCGGGCGGGTGGATACACTCCGAAACCAGGGCAATCATCAGGGTGGAGCCGACCCATTGGAGGCTCTGGCAGAGATGCGACTAGCAGCCGGACGGCTTCCCCGGTTGCGATCGGTTGTTCAGCAATGACGCGATCTTTGCCTCTTCCTCGGCCAGCAGCCGCATGAGCAACTGCCGCTTGTCGCCGTTTGTTTCGGTTTCGATTAGCCGTTTAAAATGCGCGATGTTGAGGTCTGCTACGCTTTTGTCCATGGCCCGAATCCCCGATCTGTCGCCAAGGTATGCCAAGGTAGCTTGACTATCGCACGCGAAGGGTACGATGGGAAGGAACTCGAAGCCGCACCATGTTGCGGTGTTTTGGTTGAGCGATACCGCATATCGACGTGGGCGTGGGTTGAGGTGATCGGGGAGACGCTAGTTTGAACAGTCGGGCGCGCGCTTTTATTCCGTACGGCATGGCTGCAGCCGCGGTCGCCGTGGCGGTATTGCTGCGTATGCTGCTCGAATATTCTTTCGAGGGCCGTACATTCACGGTCATTTACGTGCCGGTCGTGGTTTTCGCTGCATTCGTGGGAGGCCGCGGTCCCGCAATCTTCGCCACGTTGCTCTGTATCGTCGGCAGTTTGGCCATCAGCGGCAGGGAATTGCTGCTGCATCCCGCCAATCTGATTGACCTTTCGTTCTTCGCAGTGGTGGGGCCCGTGCTTGGCCTTATCGGCGATCGGCTGTTCAGAGAGTCCGATCACGCGCGGAAACGACAGGCGCATCTGCAATCGATCCTGGAAACCATGCCTGAAGCCATGATCGTCATCGACGACAGAGGCATCATAAGCTCCTTCAGCGCGGCGGCGGTCCGCCTGTTCGGATGGAGCGCAGCCGAAGCGATAGGCAGGAACGTATCCATGCTGATGCCGTCGCCATACCGAGCGGAGCACGACGGCTATCTCGGCCGCTACCGACGAACTGGTGAGCGCCGCATCATCGGCATCGGCCGCATCGTCGTCGGGGAACGCAAGGACGGATCAACATTCCCGATGGAGCTCGCCGTCGGCGAGGCCAAGGTCGGCGACGCCCGGTTCTTCACCGGCTTCGTTCGCGACCTCACCGAGAGGCGCACGCAAGAGCGACGCGTTCAGGAACTGCAATCAGAACTCGTCCACGTCTCCCGTCTGAGCGCGATGGGCGAGATGGCGTCCTCCCTGGCGCACGAACTCAATCAGCCGCTTTCGGCGATCACGAACTATGTGCGCGGCGCGAAGACGCTGCTCGCGCAGCCGAATTCCGATCCATCGCGGATAGCGGCAGCGCTCGACCGGACGGCCGAACAGGCGTTGCGGGCGGGTGAGATCATCGCCAGGCTGCGGGAATTCGTCGCCAAAGGCGAGACGCAGTCCGCACTGGAGAATCCCGGTACTTTGCTGGAGGAGGCAGCGGCGCTCGCTTTGTTCGGAGCCCGAGATCTCGGCATCCACGTGACGCTGCGTGCCGAACCGGACATGCCGCCGGTTCTCGTCGACAGGATCCAGATCCAGCAGGTGGCCCTGAATCTCATCCGCAACGCCATCGAGGCAATGGCAACAGCAGATCGGCTAGAACTCAGCATCACCGTCCGCCGTGACGGCGATTCCGCCCTGTTCGAAATCTCGGACACCGGGCACGGTCTCGGTGCGGAGATGCAAAGTCGCCTCTTCCAGCCCTTTGTGAGCACCAAACCGGATGGCATGGGCGTCGGCCTCTCGATCTGCCGCACGATCGTCGAGGCCCATGGCGGCCGCATCTGGGCCGAGCCGGTGATCGAGGGCGGCACGCGCTTTCAATTCACTTTGCCCTTTGCAGAGCAGGTCCCGCAACATGAACGATAGACCCACCATCGATATCATCGACGACGACCCGGCCATGCGGGATTCCCTGGCCTTCCTGCTCGATGTCAATGGATTCAATGCCCGCTCGCACGGGACCGCCGCTGCGTTCCTCGACCATGTTCGAAAGACGGTCCCCGACTGCGTCGTTTCGGACATCCGCATGCCCGGCATGAACGGGCTGGATTTGGTCCGCAGACTCAAGGCGGACGGCGTGACCTGCCCCGTTATAGCGATCACCGGTCACGGCGACGTCGCGCTGGCCGTCGAGGCCATGAAGGCAGGTGTCGCCGATTTCATCGAGAAGCCCTTCGACGACGATGCGCTGCTCTCTGCCATTCGGTCGGCCATCGCGGCCAAGTCGGTTGATGGGGCCGACACCGGACGTGACGGCGCGATGGCGCGTCTTGCCGACCTGTCGCCGCGCGAGCGCGACGTGCTGCAAGGCCTGGTATCCGGGAAGATCAACAAGGTGATCGCGCACGATCTCGGGATCAGTCCGCGCACGGTCGAGGTCTACCGAGCCAATCTGATGGCGAAGACTGGTGCACGAAGCATGTCGGAGCTCATGCGGCTCGCGCTTGCTGCGGGGCTCTAGATATGGCGCGCACGCTTCGCGTGTTCGCTATAACGCCCGAGCGGTCCACTGCACTATATCTCGGGCGAGTTTCTGGAACGCCGTGTTGAAGGCCGTCGCCGCCGTGGCTGGATCCATCGCGCCGACCGGCTGCGTCGTGCTGAATATCCGTGCGGCAATCACCTTGTTCGATTCATCGAGGATTTTCGCCGACATGATGATCACCGCTTTGGCATCAGCCGACGGGTCGATCTCGAACTTGCGCAAATCCAGCAAGATCCGGGTGCCGACCTGCGCAGAATTATCGGGCCTCAGCGGTGGATGATCGATGTCGTAATTCTCGAAGCTCTGGAGCAGCTTCGCCTGCAAGAGGACCGGTAGGCTGTCGCTCCATTGCGACGCCGCGAAGCCGGGCGGCTCCTCACCCGCCGGAAACAGAAAGCGTTGTGTCTGCAACCTCGCGATCGCGCTAGGTTCACCAAGGGTGATCTGCGTCCTGAGCCGCGGCTGCCCCGGTTCGAATTGCGGAGCTTCTAGATCGTAGGTAACCTTCGCTTGCGGCGACTGGCCTCCCCCCATCGTCCGGTCCAGCCCGGCCAGAATGCTGTCCACGCGCGGCGTATTGCGCGCCAGCCCCTCCGCGAAGATCTTCAGGTTCGCCACCGTATCGCGGAGCGGGTCCGCGTTCTCCGACAGGACAGCGTCCACGCGCTGCAGCGCGTCCCGCGCCGCCTGCGTCATGCTTTGGCCAGCGCCCGGCCCTGCCTCCAGGACATCGCCAGAATCCAGACCCGCAGTACCGCTGCCACCTTCGAGCGCAACGACCGGCACGCCGGTGAGCCCCTGAAAGTCCAGCCCGATCTTGGTGTCCTTGCGCACAGGTGTCTCGATAGCCACAGCAACGGTGGCGGCCACGGCCCGCGGACGCGCGGGGTCCAGACGAAGGGACGTCACCTCTCCGACGCGAATTCCATTGAACAGGACAGCCGCTCCGGTCAACAGTCCGGGAACGGGACCGTCGAAGGCGATCTGATAGGTCGCGCGGCGTCCGACGGCACCGGCGTTGTTCAGCCAGTAGACGAAGCCGAACACGCCGACGATCACGGCGAGGACGAACGCTCCGACGATGACGAATGGTGCGCGCGTTTCCATGTTCTTCTCCTAGGCGGCGGGGCTGTGGATCATCTTGGCGCGTACGCCGTGGAAGTAGCTCCTGACCCACGGATGATCCGAGGCCCGGACGTCATCGAGGGAGCCCAGCGCAACGATCTTTCCGTTTGCAAGTGCCGCGACTCGGTCGCAGATCGATGCAAGACTGCTGAGATCGTGGGTGACCATGAACACCGTTAGACCGAGCGTCTTCTGCAGCACGGTGATGAGGGCATCGAACTCACCCGCGGCGATGGGGTCGAGCCCCGACGTAGGCTCGTCGAGAAACAGGATTGCCGGGTCCAACGCAAGTGCGCGCGCAAGGGCTACGCGCTTGGTCATTCCGCCTGATAGTTCGGAGGGAAGTTTTTCGCCGTCGGCCGCCGTCAGGCCCACCATTTCGAGCTTGGCATTGGCGATCTCGTCCAACAACTCGTCCGAGATGTTGACGTTCTCGCGCAACGGAAACTGTACGTTCTGACGGGCGTTCAACGACGAGAAGAGAGCTCCCTGCTGGAAAAGCACGCCCAAGCGGCTGACCGCGCGGCGTTCGATTTGCGGATCGATGCGTATCTCGCCGCTCCGCTTCGGGAGCAACCCGATCATCGCGCGCATGAGGACGGACTTGCCGCCTCCGGAGGCGCCGACCAGTCCCATCGTCTCGCCGCGGCGAACGGTGAGTGACAGGTGATCGATGACCACGTGGCGGCCAAAGCCAACCACTAGGTCGTCGATTTGGATCGCTGCATCGGGCTCGGACATGGGCTACATTCCGATCGAGGCGAAGAACACGGCGAAGATGCCGTCGATGACGATGACGAGAAAGATCGATTTCACGACCGACGCAGTGGTCTGACGCCCAAGCGACTCGGCGCTTCCCTTCACGCGCAAGCCTTCCATTGCGGCGACGATTCCGATGACCAGGGCCATAAATGGCGCCTTGATCAGGCCGACCTCGAAATGGGTCACGGAAACCGCCTCGCGGAGTCGCGCGATGAAGATCGCAGGACTCATTCCGCCGTAGAGCCATGCGACGAGACCGCCACCATAGAGCGCTGCCAGCGAGCCGAGGAAGGCGAGGATCGGCAATGCGATGATCAGCGCCAGCACGCGCGGAATGATTAGCACTTCGATGGGATCCCGCTCCATGGTGATCAGGGCGTCGATTTCCTCGCGCATCTTCATGGAACCAATCTCGGCAGTGTACGCGCTGCCGGAGCGGCCAGCGACCATGATGGCGACGATCAGAACTCCGATCTCGCGCAGCACCAGAATGCCGACCATATCGACCACGTAGGATTCCGCGCCGAAGCGTCTGAAGTGGAAGATACCCTGCTGGGCGATGATCGCGCCGATCAAGAAGGTGATGAGCAGCATGATCGGAATCGCCTGCCAGCCGACCCGAAATAACTGATAGACGGTCGAGGTCAGGCGCAGCCGCGCAGGTCGCAGCATGATGCGTCCCAGGCTAGTACTGACCGCCCCAAGCAGATGCAAGAATGCCACGGCATCACGGAATACGCTCGTCATGTAGTCCGCTGCGCGCTCAATCTGAACCAGCGGCCAAGCCTTTCGCGGTTCTACTTCCGGCGGCCCCCTGTTGAGTTGATGTGCCTGCGCGATCAGCCCTGACAGGGATGCCATAAGACCATGGGCTTTCACGGCGCCGCCGCCGGCCGGCGCGCGGGTGACCTTCTCGAGGATCCAGGCACCTGACGTATCGAGGTCCGTCACAGCCGTCAGATCGAGTTCGCCGCCAGGCGCCGGGCGGAGACGCAGTTCCGCGTCGCGCAGCAGCCGCTCCATCAATTCGGCATGCTCCACTGTCCAAGAGCCACCGGCGGCCAAAGCGAGCGGGCGCCCGGGCTGCGCTGTCAGAGTCGGAAGTAGATCAGGCGGGCTTATGGCGTCTTGCATGAGCGCAGATAGAAGGATCGCCCCCTATCGCGCCTTGATCAATCGCAAGGCGGCCCCTCTATCGAGGTGGGTGAGTTTGACGTGGGTCAATCGGCAGAAGCGAAATCGGCTTACTCTGCGGACGATGAGGGAACAGGATGCCAAAACATACCGAACAGCAGGATCGCTACACTGCGCCGCGATGTGGGCTTGCTTCGAGCGTCGTCCGCGTTTGGGCGGCCATAAAGAGGATTCTGAACGATCGACAGCGTCCTTTTGAGACAAGGGTGATCGAGCAGTCCGCCTCCGCTGTCGTCTCCGCCCTCATGATAGGCATTCTGGTCGGCGCGGCACTGCGTGCGACCCACCGAACGGGAGGTCCGGATCGGCCTCGCCGGCCGGCATGACCAATACCGATCCTGACCAAAGGGACATCCCATGCAGCAACACTCCTTCCAACCCTTCCGTAACAGCAGCCTCCCCGCGACTTTCCGCAGAATCCGCCTCGAATTTGCGCGCAGTGCCAAGCATCCCGAGGGAAACTCCGAGATCGGCTACGTAATCGCTGCGCCGCTCGACGGGAACGATCACATCGATGCTGCGTCGTGGAAGTCGCACCGCGAGGCTTGCCGCGTCACGCGCCTGCGTCCGGGCGGAGATGACATCCGCGGCCATCTCGTCCGCAGGCCCGGCGGAAGCTGGGCATTCCACTACGACGTGGCTGGAGACGTGTCGGACGAGGCGGGATTCCATTTCGAGGAGGAAGCGTTCCGGCAAGGCGAATACGTTTCGTTACGCGAGGCCGACGCAATCCATACCTATCGGGTGATGTCCGTCACCCCGCTTTAACCGACCGCGCATCAAGCCGCTCTGATGTTCTCGGAGTAGAAACTGAGCCATACGTCAGAGGATCGGTCCTCGCTTCGGGCGGGTCAGTCATCGCACCTGCAGCTTCAGCGAAACGAGCGCGACGGCCGGATCCTCCGGGTCGTTTACGACCTGGAAGCCCAAAGCCCGGCACATCTGCAGCATGCCGTCGTTCGATTGCAGCACGTCGCCATGCAGCTCGAGGAGACCTTCGCTCTTCGCGTAGCGGATCAGTTCGGTCATCAGGGCCCAGCCGAGGCCGTGCCCCTTGTGGTCGGAGCGGACCAGAACGGCATATTCCGCCGTCTTGTACTGGGAGTCTGAATGCAGACGCGAGACCCCGAATATTTCGCCGCCGCCAGGAGCCTCGGCGGCGAAAGCCATGGCGCGTGCATAATCGAGTTGCGTGAGCCGGGCCACGAACGGGTGCGGGAATTCCTTGATTGCCCCGAGAAACCTCGAATGCAAATCGCCGGCATCGGTGTGGTCAAGCAGATGCTTGATGGCGGCCTCGTCTTCCGGCACGATAGGACGCAGGTGAACGGTCTCGCCATCCTGCAGAACGACGTCGCGTTGCCACGCTGCAGGAAACGGCCGGATGGCCAGCCGTGTCTGTCCAGCGAAAAGGCGCTCCGGTACGGCCACCGCGATCCGCGCATCCAGCGCCAGAACGCCGGCTTCGTCCGCAAGCAACGGATTGATGTCGAGTTCGCGGATCAGCGGAAGGTCGATCGCCATCTGCGATAATTTCAGCAGTGTCATCTGGACGGCGTCTTCCTTGACGGCGGGAACATCGCGGTAGCCAGTCAGTTGCCGCGCGACCGCGGTGCGCTTCACCAGATCGTCCGCCAGCTTCATATCGAGCGGCGGCAATGCGAGCGCCTTGTCGTTGATGATTTCGACGGCAGTTCCGCCACGACCGAAAGCGACCACCGGTCCGAACGTCGGATCGTCGGCAAGGCCGGCGATCAATTCCCGCGCGTGCGGCCGCACGATCATCGGCTGAACGATAACGCCAGCAATGCGGGCGCCCGGACACTTGGCTGTCACGGCCTCCATCATCGCACCATGGGCAACGCGGACAGCGTCGGCGTTCCGCAGGCCAAGCGCCACGCCCCCGACATCGGACTTGTGCACGATGTCGCGCGACAGGATCTTCATAACTACCGGATGGCCCTTCCGGAAAAAGCTCTCCGATAATGATACGGCTTCGTCCACATTCGCCGCCATCCGCGTCGGGACGATCGGGATGTCGTAGGCGTCAAACACGGTCGCGATTTCCAACGGGTCGAGCCAACCGCGCCCCTCCCCGATGGCCTGGTCCAAGACGCGTTGCGCAGCGGCACGATCCGCCTTGACGCCCGCCATGCCGCCGGGAGGCGTCGCCATCAATGTTTGCATCGACTCATGATGGTGCACGCCGTAAATGAAAGCGCGTATGGCATCGTCCTCCGTCGGGAAATTCGGGATGGCGGCGGAGTCGAGGGGCCCCGACACCGCTGCGTCGGCACCGACGAAGGCAGCCAACACCGGCTTCGGTGGTGATCCGGACCCGTTTCCCCTGTGCTCCGATACTGTATCGGCCACCGCATGGGCAATGGCGACGGGGTCCGCCACGGCGGTCTGGACATTCATTACCAGGACGGCATCGTTGCCGGCGTCGTCAAGCAGGGCATCCAGCGCTGCCCGGTAGGTGTCGGCACCCGCATCGCCGCCGACATCCACCGGGTTAGATCCTGACCATCCGCCGAGTGCATCGTCCAGCCGCGATCTGACGGCACCGCCAAGGTCCGCCGGAACGCCACCGAGTTCGACCAACCGATCGACCGCCAGGATGCCCAGACCCCCACCGTTGGTGAGGATGGCGAGACGCTTTCCGCGAGACTCTACGCCCCCTGCCAGCACCTCCGCGCAGTCGAACAACTCCCTGAGGTCGAACACGCGCAGCAGACCTGCGCGGCGAAAGGCGGCATCGTAGACAGCGTCGGCGCCGGCCAGTGCTCCGGTATGCGTCGCCGCCGCCTTGGCGCCCTGCGCCATGCGGCCCGCCTTGACCACGACCACGGGCTTCACGCGCGCCGCAGCGCGCGCCGCCGACATGAACTTGCGCGCATCCGGGATCGCCTCCAGATAGAGCAAGATGGCCCGGGTGCCCGGGTCCGATGCGAAGTAGTCGAGACAATCGGCAAGATCGACATCGAGTTGATCCCCGATCGAGACAATCCCGGAGAAGCCAACCGGCCGCCGCGCCGCCCAGTCGACCATGGCGGCGACAATCGCACCCGACTGTGAAATCAGAGCCAATGATCCTTCGCCCGGCATATGCGCCGCGAAGCTCGCGTTCAGGCGATGCCGCGGCACAAGTAAACCTAGGCAGTTTGGCCCGATCAACCGCAGTCCGCCCTTCTTCGCCGCATCGAGTGCTGCTGCCGCGAAGGAATTGGCGCCGTGGCCCAGACCAGAACTGAGGATGACAGCTCCTGCCGCGCCCTTGATGGCGGCTGCGGAAATGATCCCCGGTACGGCCGCCGCCGGCGCCGTGACGACCACGAGATCCGGCGGGAAAGGCAGAGCGTCGAGGGACGCGAACGTCTTGTGGCCCTCGATGTCCGGATGCACCGGATTGACGACCTCAAATTTGCCGACGTATCCAGCCGCGCGGATGTTGCGCAGAACAGCTGCTCCCAAGGATCCTGGGCGGGGGCTCGCACCAACGAGAGCGAGTGCCTGGGGAGCCAGCAGCTTCTCTAATTTGTACGTCGACATACCGCAGCATCCGGGCCAGGGGTGGGCACGCCCGCCGGGAGCGTGCATTTTCGCAAGGCTCGGAATATGTCTCCGCGCCCCACGATACCGATGAGCTTGTTCTCGCGATCATGTACCGGCACGCTCTTGATCCGGTGCTGCACCATGGTCTGCAGGACGTGGGTCAGACGGGTATCGCTATTCGCAGAGATCACGTCGCGTGACATGATTTCCTCGACCACGGTTCCCATGATCTCGTCATAATGCGGAAGGATCTGATCCGTACTGAAGGCGAAGGGCCGCAGAGAATCGAACTTCGAAACGATTCCGATAACCTCGCCATTGCGGACCACGGGATAGGACTCGACGTCGTCCATCGCGAACAACCGGTGCAGGTCGCCGACAGTCGTCTCTGGAGAGACCTGCCTGCAAGATCTGGTCATTACATCGCCAGCTGTCTCTTCAAGAAACTCATACATAGTTCGCTCCCGGGCGGCCGGAGACGTGCCGCGGATGAGTGCGGCACGTCGCGTGCCGGATCAGGCTGCGCTCTTGATTTCGATCTGCTTCGAGACCTTGGGTGCCGGCTTCTGAACCGTCACCTTCAGGACTCCCTTGGCGATCTCGGCCGAGATGTCTTCCGACTTCACTCCAGCGGGTAGTTCGATGGACCGGGAGAACGAACCGTAGCTACGTTCGACGAGATGATAGTCCTTCTCCTTTTCCTCGCGCTCGTTCTTCTTCTCGCCGCGGATAGTCAGGGTATTGTCGGCGACGTTGAGCGTGACATCCTTCTTTTCAAGACCGGGGAGTTCGGCCGTAATCTCGATCACCTTGTCGGTCTCGCTCACATCCATGTTCGGGACGACGCCCGCATGGGTGACGAAGCCGGGGAAACCGCGCGTGAAACCGTCGAACAGTCGGTCGATCTCCTGCTGCAGGAAGGATAGCGGATTTGCCTCGCGGCGCGAAACCTGACGCTCGGCGCCGACGGGAACAACAGATTGCTTGGACATATACTTGCCTCCTGTTTGAGCCTTGATGGCAACGAAAGCATACTCTGCTGAGGACTGCCGGCTTTGCGCAAAATCAAAAGGCCGCCCTGGATGGGCGCAATTGATATGCCCGGCTGTCCGATGAAATCCTGGTGCTTGTCCAGGACGGTTGGATCACATTGACGGTACCGTCGACTGGCATTTCGAAAAGACAGCGGCGGATGACAACGTCAGGAAACTCGCCGGCTTCCGCGGGATCACGAACAAGATCGAAATCAAGCCGCGAGCAGAACCCTCCAACGTGAAGCTGACGATCGAGTCTGCGCTCATGCGTCATGTTGGTCGCGTCAGGCGCATCCGCGTCACCGTCAAGGATGGCCATAACGTCACTCTCGAAGGCAACGTGGACAACTGGGACGAAAAACGCGCTGTCGAGAACGCGGCTTGGTCCGCCCCGGGAGTATCCGCGATCGACGACCGGCTGACGATCAAGTGAGAAGTGGCTCATCCTGCAGGCGATCGTCTCTGCAGGAGGCTGCCCGACCGAACGAACTTCGAGCCGAGGCGGTATTTGGGCGCTCCCGAACATTAGAGCGGAGCGAAGAGCATTCTCTCCCTCAGGGCCTGTATCGTATCGCAGATCTGTTGTTGGGCCCCCGCCACATCCTTCAACGTCTTTTCCTTGTCAGTCGACGTATAAACTTCGAGCGCGCCCATGCAGTGTCGGCTTGCCTGCTGGACCGCCTCCAGGACCTCTTCCGCCGTGAAGTTCAGCCGATGTCCCATGGCCGTGGCCCGGCGGATCCTGTCGGCGTATCCGCGCAGGCGATCGCCGGCGACTGCGACGGGACTTGCTTCAGGCGCTTTGCGCCGAGTGGCACGATGCATAGCACCCTCCTATAGGCAAGATAATCCACGACCCGTCCGGTGAGTTTGCCCAAAGCCGAGACATCAACCGGCCTCGACGACGACTTCGCGGCCACCGGTCCTGTCTGGATGCGGTCGCGGGCGGGAGGCGGCAAGCCCCTTTCGAGGGCCGCGATCCGGCGCTCCAACGCCACGGCTTCCATGCAATCTCTGGTCATTGCCCTGTTGCCATTCGACAGATCACAGATCCGCTGCAGGCGAGCAAGCTCGAAGGGCGTTCTTTCACTGTCCTCACGGCGTCCCCTCCAGAATTTTGTCTAATGCGTTTCGCGTGAAGTATCGAACAATTGCCGCAAAGCTAATCCGCGCAGAGCTCTTCACCTTTGACGAAGATCAAAGCAAGCATGTCACGCCATGCGATGTTTCGTTGCCGCTGGATGTGGCGGTGCCATCCTACTTCATCATATCGCTGGAACATCGGGCGATCGTCGGAAGAACGCTCAGGAGGACATTCCATGAAGGCACGCGATCTAATGACTTCACCGGTCATCTGCGTCGGTCTCAGCGCGACGGCTCGAGATGTCGCAAAACTGATCGTTGAAAAGCGCATCAGTGCAGTGCCCGTCTTGGACGGCGCGGGCAAGCTGGTCGGAATCGTGACCGAAGGCGATCTGCTGCGCCGGGTCGAATCCGGGACCGAGAATCGTTATTCCTGGTGGGTGCACATGCTTGCCGGAAATCACGCTGTGGCAGCAGACTACGTGAAATCGCACAGCACCAAGGTCAGTGACATTATGACCCGCGACGTCGTGACCGCATCACCTGAAACGTCCGTTTACGACATTGCGGGCCTGATCGAGGAGAAACACGTCAAACGCATTCCGATTCTGGATGTGGACGGGGCCACTGTCGGGATAATCAGTCGATCGAACATTGTGCAACTCGTCGCGGGCGCGCGGCCAAGGATCGAAGTCACCCTTGCCGACGAGACAATCAGGAGCGATCTCATGAGCAAGATCAGGACACTGCCTTGGGCGCATCCCCAACACCTGAGCATCACTGTCAGTAACGGCATCGTCGACCTCTGGGGCGGCGTGGAATCGAATGACGAGCGAAACGCCATCCGCGTCGCCGCGGAGTCGCAACCCGGTGTTTCATCGGTCAACGATCATCTGCTGGAGATGCCCATTTTCGGTACCTGACCGCGCGATATGCAGGCTCCAGCACGCCCCTTCGGGAGGAGAAGCAGCAGTGTATGCGATGGTGCTCGAAGCTCCGGGGACGCCGCTGGTCTGGCGCGAGCGGCCAGACCCCATTCCAAAAGCGGAACAGGTCCGGGTCGTGGTCGACGCTTGCGGTGTCTGCCGCACCGACCTCCACGTAGTTGACGGAGACCTGCCGACCATCCGCTACCCTATCATTCCGGCCATGAGATCGTCGGCCGGATCGACAAGGTGGGTACCGGCGTCAAAAACCTGAAGTCGGGAGACCGCGTCGGCGTTCCGTGGCTAGGATCGACCTGCGGCACGTGTCCCTATTGCCGCCGCCACGCCGAGAACCTCTGCGATCATCCGGAGTTCACCGGCTATACGCGGGATGGCGGCTTCGCGACCCACGTTATTGCCGAAGCGCGCTATTGCTTCGAACTCGGAGAAGCCGGCGATAGCGACAAGCTCGCACCATTGATGTGCGCGGGTTTGATCGGTTGGCGGTCTCTAAAAATGGCGGGTGGGCCCAAAGTACTGGGACTTTACGGCTTCGGCGCCGCCGCGCATATCATCGCGCAAGTCGCCGTGAGGCAGCAGTGTCGTGTATATGCATTCACGCGCAAAGGCGATGCCGCCGCACAGGACCTCGCCCTGTCGCTCGGCGTCGCCTGGGCGGGGGCTGCGACCGCCATGCCACCGGAGGAACTCGACGCGGCGATCATCTTCGCTCCCGCAGGCGAGTTGGTCCCTATCGCGCTGCGCGCCGTTCGCAAGGGCGGCCGCGTCGTCTGTGCCGGAATCCATATGTCCGACATTCCATCATTTCCCTATCGCGATCTCTGGGGGGAGAGGCAGATCGTTTCGGTTGCCAATCTGACCAGGGCAGATGGAGATGAATTCCTTAAGCTGGTTCGCCGGACGCCGGTCGAGACCCATACGACCACCTATCCGCTTGCTGAAGCGAACGCCGCGTTAAACGCCCTGCGCAGCGGGACGCTCGTCGGCGCTGCGGTATTGTTGCCATGACCAACGATCAGGATAAGAGCACCCAGGCTTCCGCACAGGACGTGATCATCGCATTCTTGGGTTCGATGGAACCGGGCATCAAACGCATCGACACTCATGCATCGATCATCTTTCTCGGCGCTGACCGTGTCTGGAAGATCAAGCGCGCTGTCCGCCTTCCATTTCTCGACTATTCGAGCCTCGATAAGCGGAAGGCCGCCTGCGCGGCGGAGCTCGATGTCAACAAACCCTTCGCGCCAGACCTCTATCTGCGCGTCGTTTCGATCACAGAGGGTTCAGACGGGCTCGCTATCGACGGACAGGGAACACCGGTGGAATGGGCGGTGGAAATGAAGCGGTTCGACGAGACCGCGGGCCTGGACCGTATTGCCGCGGCGATCGGCATCGCGCCTACGCTGGCTGAAGAGATCGCGGACGCAATACTGGCCTCGCATCATCGTGCGAAGGCAGCCGATGGGACCGCTTGGCTGGCCTCGATCGGAACGCTGATCGCCCGTAACACCGCCAGATTTCGCGAAGTCAGCGGACTGGAGCGGCAGGCCGTCGAAAACCTTCACAACTCCAGCCTGGCCGTGCTCGACGCCCAGAAACCTTGCCTCGAGCGCCGCGCCGCAGAGGGCTTCGTGCGCCGATGCCATGGCGACCTGCATCTTGGGAATATCACCATGATCGATGGGAAGCCCGTTCTGTTCGACGCCATCGAGTTCGATCCTGCAATAGCCACGACCGATGTTCTGTACGACCTGAGCTTCGCACTCATGGACATGCTTCATCACGAACAGCGGACAGCGGCAAATGTGTCATTCAATCGATACATCGCGCGCAGCGCTCCCGTTCATCTCGACGCACTCGGCCTGTTTCCGCTTTTCCTGTCGATCCGCGCCGCGATCAGGGCGCATGTCCTCTTCATGAAAGCGGGGCAGAACGACGGCGATCGACAGGTCGGTGACGACGCCGGAAAGTATTTCGAACTCGCAGTCCAGCTCATCAATCCGCCGCCAGGTGGTTTAGTTGCGATTGGTGGAATGTCCGGTACGGGCAAGAGTATCCTCGCACGCGCCGTAGCCCCCTTTCTCGGACCGGCTCCGGGCGCTGTCGTCATCCGGTCGGATGTCGTCCGCAAGGCGATGTTCGACGTGCCTGAGGATCACCGTCTTCCGGAGGCCGCCTATGCTCCGCGTGTGACGCAGCGCGTTTACGACGCGCTCATGACGCAGGCGCACGGCGTTGCGTCGCAAGACCATTGCGTTGTCATTGATGCCGCTTTTCTGCGCCCGGAGGAGCGACGCGCGTTCGCCGGGGTAGAGCCAGCTTCGTCGGTCCACCTCGGTCTGTTCTTGCGGGCGGATCTCAATGTGCGGCTCGCGCGGATCGCGGGACGGCACAACGACGCCTCGGATGCGACAGCAACCGTCGCGCACATGCAGGAAGGTCACGATTCCGGCAATATGGATTGGCCTGTCATCGATGCCGGCGGCACGCCGGAGGCCACGCGCGCGAAGGTCATGCCGTTTCTGGCGCCGCTTATCGCGCAATGTGCGTGTGATCCATGACGAAGGTTCTCTCCAAGAAACGCCCCCTGACTTGTGTACGTGCCTTCCAGCGGATCGCGCAGGCATGCCTTGGGGACATCGAGCGCAGCCATCGATCGGCACGAAGAGGCGATGCCGAGGGTATCCACCGCATGCGGATCGGATTCACCAAGCTTGCCGCCGCTCGAAAATTCTTCTCAGCGATGGTCACTGATGACGGGTGGTCAGCCATCAAGAGGGAGATCGCCTGGTTGAACGGCATCCTGGGAGAGGCACGTGACAACGACGTGGCTCTTGCCTACGTCCGCGAGATGCCCAAGTATTCGTTGCTCGGCGTCGGCCGGCGCGAAATCGACCGAATGGTCTCCTCCGGTCACGCCCGGGTGGCACGGGCGTTGGCGTCGAAGCGATACCAAACGCTGCTCACGAAGATTCGAAGTTGGATCGACCATGGGCTCTGGACGACCACTTCAGATAGGGCGAACGGAAAGTTGCGCGAGACCCCGCTCGAACGGTTCGCCCAGCATCGGCTCAGGCGATGGTCGTATCGGCTCGCCCGGTACAAAGACCGTCCGATCGAAAGCCGCCGGCAACATCGCGTCCGGATCATGGCAAAGCGCTATCGTTACGTGGTCGAGGCGTTATCCGAACTTGGCATCGAAGTCTCCCACAGTCGACTGCGGGAAGCCAAGGCGGCGCGGGAGCTGCAGCGCGCCTTGGGCGACCTGCGGGATCTACATCGTATCCGACGCAGGATCGATGCTGCTCGCAAGGGTCCGTTCAAAGCGCGCGAGAGCAAGCTGTCGCGGCAGACCGAAAAGGCGATCGCCCAATTTTCCTGACGCCGACCTACGTGTTTTCCCCGAATGGACCCGGCGTCGGGAAATACACATGATGGGCCATGAAACCGACTTCGATCATATCTCGCCTTACCCTGCTGACGGTGACGGCCACCGCTCTGACACTGCTGCTGGTATGGGTATTCCAGACTTATTTCTCCGACATCCTGCCGCTTGCCGCTGCTGACACACTGCCGCCAAGCTGGCGTTTCCAGGGCGCTTACCTGCTCACCATTCTCATCTACTTGTTGACTGCCGTCGCATTCATGTCGATCCTCGGACTGATCGCGCTAATCGGCAGGCGCTACCTACCCGAACGACGGCAGAACTCCCGATAGCGAGATCGCCATTTACTCTTGATGAACGTAGCTCCCCGGTGCTTCCGGAAGCGATTCAGCGGTCACCGGATACGCTGGAGGCGCGACCGGGCCGCCCGAGTGCGTCGCCAGAAACGCCGTCAACGCTTCCCACCAAGAACCTTCGGTGATCGGAGCAAGCCGTTGCCATTCTTCTGGCCCGAGATAGGAGTCGTTGGCCGCTCTGCTCATGATTTGATAGCGATGCCCGGCTTGGTCCGGTGGCGCGAGAATGCCCGCATTGTGGCCACCGCTGGTCAAGACGAAGGTGACCGCTGCGTCCGTCAGGTTATGTACTTTGTAGACCGAACGCCATGGCGCGACGTGATCCTCGCGCGTTCCGACGACGAACATCGGGGTCCGCAGGTCGGACAGAGCGATCGGGCGACCACCCGCGATGTGGCGCCCCTCCGCCAGATCGTTCTGCAGAAACAGAGACCGCAGATATTCCGAATGCATGCAGGCCGGCATCCTGGTGGCATCGGCATTCCACGCCATCAAGGTCGCTAGGAGACGTGCGTTCGCCGAGCAGATAGTGGCGGACGATGCGCGACCAGATTAGATCGTTCGACCGCAACATCGAAAAGGCCCCGGCCATTTGCTGGGAGCCGAGAACGCCCTTTTCGCGCATCATATCTTCGAGAAATGCGACCTGGCTTTCGTTAATGAACAATGTCAGTTCGCCCGCCTCGGTGAAGTCTGTCTGTGCTGCCAGCATTGTCAGCGTTCGCCACGCTGCGCGCCGCTCTGGCGATGCCGCCGCCAAGGCGATCGCCAGCAACGTGGCCGCCAAGACAGTATCCCATGCCGTGCACGGCTCGCCCGGGCATGATCGACTGGATTTCGGATAGCGCTGCCTCTACGCCTAGCAGGCGGTAGTCTTCAAGGGATAGATCCCGGTCCTCGCTGGTCGGATTGCGCCAGGAGATCATGAAGACTGTGAAACCCTTACCTGTCAGGAACCTGACGAGCGAATTTCCGGGTGACAGATCCAGAATGTAGTATTTCATGATCCAAGCCGGCACGATCAGCAGCGGCTCAGGCTTCACCGTGGCGGTCGTCGGCTCATATTGGATGAGTTCGATCAGGTGATTGCGAAAAACCACCCGTCCCTTCGCCGTCGCGACATCCTTCCCGATGACAAATCCATCGCGGCTCGCCCCAGCGCCGCCGGCCAGACGCCATGCATCGGCTAGCCAGTTCTCAAAGCCATTCACAAAGCTCATGCCGCTGCTCTCAAGCGCGCGTCGGATTACCTTCGGATTGGTGGTGGGAAAATTCGTAGGGGCAACGGCATCCAGCATCTGGCGCAGCGCGAAGGCTGCAATCGCGGCGTCGCCCGTCGCCAATCCGTGCAAGTCGGTGGTCGACCGCCACCATCGTTCGCAGAGAAGAAACGCCTGTGCGTTCAGATTGAAGGGAGGCAACAGCCAGTCGTCGCCGACGAAGCGACGATCGTTCGCTGCCGGTGAAAGTAGTTGCCAGGGGCGGAATTGCGAGAAAGGCCGTGAGCCATCGCGCAAAAACGTGCGACGTCCTGGACCGCATTGGCGCAGAGCTCAATCTGCCGTCCAGGCGACGCCGCAAGGTGAAGCGCCAGATCCGTGAACGACAGCGCCAGCGCGGCAGGTGAAAGGCCACCGGTCGCCGCTGCCACAGCGGCATGGAACGATTGATCCAGAGCCGCACCACCTGTGGCATCGTGGGACCGAGGTTCAGCAGCAGAAGGCGAGATCTCCGACGTGTTGGCTTTGGCAATGGAGTGCGGGCGTTCTGGCATTGGGAAACCTCGGTGCGAATGTCTGGATCGACCCAGAGTTCGTGACCGTCCGCCAAATTTCCGGTTACCGCTTTGCGTCTGGTCAATTCCCGCCGGCACTCTTTGGCCCATGGCTTTACAGATCGGGTTCTCGATTCAGAAAGCAGGCCGCAATGACCGACGGAGTTGTCAGGGACATATCCCCGCAGAACGTCGCGTTCTGGCGGTCCGGCGCAAGCGAGTTGCTGACGCAACTTCAGAGCCGATCCGGAGGCCTCACCGAGAGCGAGGCGGCCGCCAGGCTACGCACAGTGGGACCCAATCGCTTCATCGCATCCGGGCGCCATAGCCTGTTCCACAAACTTGCACACCGCCTGCTCAATCCACTCGTCCTGATCCTCATCGTCGCTGCAGCCGTATCCGGGCTCGGCGGAGACATGGGCAGTTTCGTCGTCATCCTCGCGGTGATCTCGTTGTCTCTGACGCTCGACATCGTTCAGGAGCATCGTGCCGAGCTGGCAGCGGAAGCACTGCGCCAATCCGTCGCCATACAAGTAGACGTGCTGCGCGGCGGCACGTGCGAGACCGTCCCGGTCGCAACGATCGTACCCGGCGACGTCGTCATGCTGCGGATGGGTGACCTCATTCCTGCGGACGGCGTGGTGCTCGACCAAAAGGGGCTTCAACTCGACGAATCCCTGCTGACCGGCGAGGCCTTCCCCGCATCTAAATCAACCCTCCCCTGCACCGCCACCAGTCCGTCGGAGGCGCACAACGCGCTCTTCGCAGGAACGTCCGTCGTCGCAGGCCAAGGATCGATGCTGGTGGCGGAGACCGGCAACCGCACCCGCTTCGGCGCCATCGCCTCCTCCGTCGAAACGGATGCCGCTCCAACGGCTCTCGAAGAGGGTGTGCGACGACTCGGGCTGCTGATCGTGAGGCTGACGGTCTTCTTGACGCTATTCGTGCTGCTGGCTCACCTCGCCTCGGGACGGCCGGCGCTTCCATCCTTCCTGTTCACCGTTGCCCTAGCGGTCGGGCTCACGCCAGAGTTGCTGCCCATGATCATGACCGTGACCCTCGCCAAGGGCGCGCAACGCATGGCGACCAGACAGGTCATCGTCAAACGTCTTTCGGCGATCCACGATCTAGGTGCCCTGGATGTCCTCTGCGTCGACAAGACCGGTACACTCACCGAGGCGAAGATAACGCTGACCGAACCAATCGACTGTGAAGGCGGGCAGTCTGAGCGCGTGCTTCAACTGGCGGCCGTGAACAGCAGGTTTCAATCCGGGATGCGGAGCCCGTTGGACGTCGCCATCCTTCAGTCAGCGCCCACCACGGGGTCGGATCAGTGGGCGCTGAACGGCGAAATCCCATTCGATTTCAGCCGGCGCTGCCTCTCGGTCGCCGCGACCCTCGACGACAGGACGTTTCTGCTGACCAAAGGAGCGCCGGAGGCCATTATTGCCAAATCAGTCGCCGTCGAAATCGATGGGCTCGCACGCCCGCTCGACGAGGCGTGGCGCGAGAAGTTGGATGCGATCCAACAGCGCTACCAAGACGGCGGCTTTCGCCTGCTCGGCGTCGCTATCCGGGAGCTGGCGCCACTCATCCCGCCCAGATTGGAGGACGAAACCGAGCTTACTTTCGTCGGATTTTGCGTCTTTGCCGACCCGGTCAAACCAGACGCAGCATCAGCCGTGGCGCAGCTCGCAGCACTTGGCGTCAAACTGAAAATCATCTCCGGAGACCAGCCAGGCGTCGTACAGCACGTGGCTGCACAGGTCGGTATTCCGGCAGACCGCGTCATCGTCGGCACTGAGATCGACGGGCTCGCGGATGCCGCTCTTACCGAGCGGATACGGACCGTCGACCTGTTCGCTCGCGTCGATCCGAGCCAGAAACGGCGCATCATTGAGGCTCTGCGCCGCGACAAACATATCGTCGGCTTCCTGGGCGACGGGGTGAACGATGCACCCGCCATCCATGCGGCCCATGTGGGGCTTTCGGTCCAGGGGGCAACCGAAGTCGCTCGGGCGGCGGCGGACATCATTCTCCTGGCACCGAGCTTGAACGTGCTCTCGGCGGGCGTTCGCGAAGGCCGCAGAACGCTCGCAAATATCCTGAAATACGTGCGGATGGGCACCAGTTCGAATTTCGGCAATATGCTCTCGATGGCGCTGGCTTCCGTGGTGCTGCCGTTCCTACCACTGCTTCCGCTGCAGATCCTCTTGAACAATCTCCTCTACGACCTTTCGGAGATCGGCATACCTTTCGACGACGTCGAGCCTGACGACATCGCCCGGGCGCGGGCCTGGGACATGAAGTCGATCCTCCACTTCACCATGGTGATGGGAGCGATCTCCTCATTGTTCGACGTCGCGACCTTCGTAATTCTACTAAAAGGCTTCGGAGCCGACGAAGCGGTCTTCCGCACCGGATGGTTCCTGGAATCAATCGTGACGCAGATCCTGGTGATATTCATCATCAGGTCCTCACGCACGCCTTGGCGGGCGATCCGGCCGCACCCCGCGCTGATTCTCACCTCCATCGGCGCGCTCTTTGGCGCCCTATCGCTCGTTTTCGGGCCATTCCGCGCGTGGTTCGGCTTCGTACCGGTACCCTGGCAAGCCACCGCAGCCATCGTCTGCTTGACGGTCGGTTATCTCGTCGCAGCTCAAGCCGTCAAACGTTGGGCGCTCCAAGGGAAGCCAAGCACTATCTAGATCGCTTTGGCGATAGTCGCCTTCGAATTGCGGAAGATCAAAGCATCGTCCTGATCGGCAAGGTCATAATACTCTGCTCTAACCTGGAGAACGATCATGAAGCGTAATGTCGGACGTCTCGATCAGTTCATTCGAATCTTCATCGGCATGGCGCTCGTCGCCTACATTTTAAGGGATGGAACGCTCATGCCGAACTGGCCACTCGTTGGGCTGGTGGGGGTCGTCCTCCTGGTCACCGCGGCCTTCTCGTATTGCCCTCTCTACGACGCATTCAACGTCAGTTCGCGGGACCAATCAGATCGCACTGTCTGATATGAGAACGCAGGAACGTGGCTTCGCGACCAAACAAGCCTACGGATCCCCCACGTCGGCCGCATTGGCCGCATGAATGAATGCGGCTAATAGTTCGGTGCGGCCAATGAGACCGACGACGCTCGAGCCGCACATGACCGGCACCTGCGCGACGTGGTGACGATCCATGAGTGCAACAACGTCATCCACGGTCGCGTTCGCGTCGATGCACACGGGCACCCTGCTCATGATCTCGCCAACCGTGCGGGCAGTCATGCGACGCGTGGCCGGTGTGTCCTCTTCGAACCCAAGCACCCGCTCTACCCAGTTACCGGGCGGGGGTAGGACCTCCAGTTCCGCCCGATGAAGAAAATCTCCCTCGGACACTACACCGACAACGGCGCGATCCGAACCGACCACCGGGATGATCCTCTGGTTGGTCTCCAGCAAAATATTGGCGGCCTCCAGAACCGGCTTCGTGGGTGCGATGACCGCGAAGGAGCTACGCATAACATACGCGACGTTCATGACGGCTTCCGTTCCATTTCAAGAGACGATCGTTCGATCGCTAACCCATCCACTGTCCGCCATTGATGGAAAGCGTCGAGCCGGTGATGAAGCTTGCGTCGTCAGAACCAAGGAAAAGGACGCCGCGTGCGATATCTGCCGCCGTCCCTAGCCTCCCGACCGGGATCTTTGATAAAATGTCCTTCATCAAAACGTCGTCTGACACATTCTCAAGCATGTCCGTGTCAATATATCCTGGGCATATCGCGTTGACGGTGATCCCCATGCGGGCCGACTCGAGGGCCAATGCGCGCGTGAATCCCAGCAATCCGGCCTTCGCAGCAGAATAGTTCGTTTGCCCATACTGCCCTTTCTGACCATTGATCGATGAGACATTGATGATGCGCCCGAACTTGCGGGCACGCATTCCTTCGATAACGACGCGGCACATATTGAAGGCGCCTCCGAGGTCCGCGTCGATTACCTCCTGCCACTTCTCGTGATCCATCTTATGTAGCGCTGCATCCCGCACGATACCCGCATTGTTCACCAGAACATCGACGGGACCGACTGCCGCTTCGACCTCCTTGATGCCTTCCGAACAAGCTTCGAAGTCACCGACGTTCCATCGATACGGCGTCAGACCGGTCTTGTTGCGGAAAGCCTCAGCCGCCGCTCGGTCGGCGACATAGGTCGGCACGACTTTGTAGCCCGCTTGCAGGAACGCCAAGGACACGGCTGCTCCGATGCCCCGCGTACCGCCAGAGATTAACGCTACTCTTGCCATCGTCGCCTCCCAATCGAGAAAGATGATGGGTAGCCCGCTCGCTCGCGTTACTTCTTGCGTTAGATCAAAACAGCCCGCTGCGAACTGCTGTTTGCTGGGACCCCGTACAAGCGCGTCTGCCAACGGGTCAGGAGCACGGTCATGAACAGCATTCTTGCGAGTATTCCAACCGAACGCGGCTTTCAGGGCCTCATCGACGCGGCGGCCTCGCTGGCCACGACGTTCGACACGCGGCTCGACGCCGTCGCCATCGGCTATGAAACGACGAGCATAGGTCTCGCGATCGAAGGCGGTACCGCCGTGGCTGCCATCTACGAGATCGAGCGAGAACGCGCCCAGGCGAGGGCCGAGGCCGCGCTGTCGATTGTCGCGACCGAGGCCCAACGGAGGTCTTTTCAGTACAAGTGCATTCCGATGACGGCGACGCCGTTCGAGGCCGCTTCTACGATCGGCGCGCTTGCGCGGCTCTACGATCTGACGATCGTGCTTCAGCCTGAGGTGGAGGTCGAGTCATACGACAACACGCTACCGCAGGAGATCCTCTTCGAGGCGGGTGGCCCGGTCCTTTTCGTACCCTACACCTTCAGGGGCCCGCTCAAGATGTCCAACATCGGAATCGCCTGGGACGGTAGCCGTTTGGCAGCGCGCGCGGTGCGTGACGCAATGCCGTTCCTGAAGAGTGCCGAAAATATCACCCTGATCACCTTGAACGATACGACGCATCCCGAAACATCGACCCAGGCGCTTCAAGCACGCCTGATCCACCAGGGATTGCGAGTGACCGTCAACCGCAGCGTTGCCGCGCCGGTTGACATCCAGCCGATGCTGCTGTCGATCGCTGCGGACTCCGGTCTCGATCTCATTGTGATGGGCGGTTATGGCCACTCGCGGCTGAAGGAACGCATCCTCGGAGGCGTGACCCGCGGAATGCTGGAGTCGATGACGATCCCAACTTTAATGTCGCACTGACGCCAGGGCCTTCGGAAACACCGGGAACATGGCATCGTCGCGACGGAAGGAGAAATCATGCATCCATCGATCATCGCGCGCTCTACCATCGTCGCGCTCGCTCTTGCCATGATGGGATCGTTCGCGGCATCCGCGGCGAGCGTGGAGCAAGGCAGACGCCTCGCCGTCGTGTATTGCATGAAGTGCCACGCGATCGATAAAGTCAGCCCAAGTCCACTGCGGATCGCGCCCCCCTTCCGGACGCTGCATGAACGATATCCGGTGGAGACGCTCCAGGAAGCGTTGGCTGAGGGAATCGTTACGGGGCACCCGAGCATGCCGGAATTCAGGTTCGACGCGGATCAAATCAACGACTTTCTCACATTTCTAAAATCGCTCGAATGAATTCAGAGCGCAATTTGCGCAAAGTCAAAGGCAAGAGGCGACACAACGCCGTATTCTGCAATCACCAGACTAGGAGAACTCAGATGCGCGCCCATCAGATCATGACACGCAACGTCCTTACCGTCTCTCCCGTCACATCCGTCGAGACTGCAGCCAACACGATGCTCGAGCACCACATCAGTGGGCTTCCGGTGCTGAACATGTCCGGAGAACTCGTCGGCATCGTATCTGAGCGTGACTTCCTTCGCCGCGCCGAGATCGGCACGCAGCGCAAGCGACCTCGCTGGCTTCAGTTCTTCAAAAGCCCCGGCGCGATCGCGGAGGATTTCGTTCGTGAGCGGGGGCGCTCGGTCTCTGATGTTATGACGCCGGATCCAGTGACGGTCAGCGAAGACGACACACTGGATGACATCGTGGCCTTGATGGAAAAGAAGAACGTCAAGCGTCTGCCCGTCACCCGCGGGCGCCAATTGGTTGGAATTATCACCCGCGCCAACCTGATGCGGGCTGTCGCGAGCATGGCCCGCGACGTGCCGGATCCGACGGCCGATGACGATCACATGCGGGAACGGATCATCCGGTCGATCGAGGCTCAGGATTGGCGCCCAATCGGTCTAGACGTCACCGTCCGCGGCGGCATCGCTCATCTGTACGGATTGATCGTGGATGATCGCGCGCGAGAGGCTTCGCTCGTCGCGGCTCGGAATGTCGCCGGCGTCAAGGAAGTTCATGATCACCTCTGTTTCGTGGACAGCTGGTCCGGATTCTATCTGGAATCCGCCGAGGACAGGAAAGCGGCCGGCTGACGCCGTCGGAGAGTGCAGATGGCTTGGATTCTACGTATTGTATCGATAGCTGCGGCAGCGATCACATCGCTTTTCGTAGCCAGAGACGCCCTGAATTTTAGCGTCGTCCAAACGCTGGTGACCATCACGCTGATCGTCGGTTTCGGTATCGCTGCCGTTGGGTGGAGCATGAGGCGCGACATATAGGCCGTGACAACGCATTCATTGGTCCGAGATCGTTTTCACTATCGTGCGGCATCTCAGTATCGATTGCGATGACCGGCAAACTGCACCGGAGGTCACCATGACCCACTTTCACGTCCGTTTTCTAAAGAAGATCTGCAACGATACAGGCCACGAATGCGTGACCTGCCAGGGCGAGTTTCTCGTCGAGAACACATCGATCGGCCTGGCGCTCGAAGAAGCCGAAGCCGCCTTCTGCGAATTACGTAAGACGGATCGCTGGGATATGTTTGCGGACACCGCGGAAATCCGGATCACAGGTGGGCGCGAGGGCTTCGCACCCCGCCTGGCCGGAGTAGATCATCCGACGTCGCGGGCGATCTGACTGCGCCGTCGTGAGCCCCGCCGAAATCGAGCTGCCCTCTGCTCCCCCCGGGTGATAGGCGTCGCGACTACGTAACAATACCTAGGGGAAACATCCAAATATCCGGGCGAAGCGAGCCGGCGCACAATCTGACCGACAAAATCGGACACAGAGGAGCCGTCCATGCTGAGCCAGACGACACACGCAGCCGCACTCCCCTTATTGCCTTACGAGGTCTTGTCCCAACCGCAGCAGGAGCGTCGACCACACCTTGGCGCGACCAGATGCTTCGCGCGCAACACCGAGATCTTCGGGGAAGACGAGGCCGCGACGCACATCTATCGCGTCGTCTCCGGCGCGGTCCGCGCCTACAGGATTCTGCACGACGGACGCCGGCAGATTACGGCTTTCTACCTGCCGGGGGATTTGTTTGGCTTCGAGGCCGGCAGCCACCATCTCAATTCTGCTGAAGCGATCTGCGAAAGCCAGATATCTGCGATCAGATTAAATGCCGCCTCACGCCCGATGGCAGGGTCGGCCGATCCGACCGGCGATCTTTGGTCGATGGTCAAGGAAGAGCTTCGCCGCATGCAGGATCACATGGTCCTGCTGGTCCGTAGCGCCGAAGAAAGGGTTGCCCACTTCCTGCTTGAGATGTCGCGCCGGAGCGGCAATCTAGCCACAGTGAACCTGCAAATGTCCCGTCAGGACATCGCCGACTATCTGGGCATCACGATAGAGACCGTATCGCGAACCCTAACCCACTTCGAGCAGGCCGGCTTCATTTCGCTGCGCACGTCAAGGCAGATCGATCTTTGCAGGCGCTCGGCGCTTGCGCGACTCAATGCATAACGGCCGCAGCGGAAACTTCGGCGACAGGCAGCACGTTCGGTAGCGGCCCATGAAGCGCCCGCAGGGCATTGATAATGGCGGCGACGTCGATCACCTCCTGCAAGAGGGCGCCTTGGACGGGGGCCAAGTACCCAAATGCAGCCGCGATCATCCCAATAAGGGATAGGCCAGTCCCCAACAGAACGCTCTGATAGGCGATCGCCTTGGATCGCTTCGCGATGTCGATCGACACCAAAACGCGATCGAGACGATCAACGAGAAGCACAACGTCAGCGGCCTCCGACGAGGCGGCGGCGCCTCTCGCGCCCATGGCGACACCTATGTCGGCAGCCGCCAGAGCTGGCGCGTCGTTGACCCCATCGCCGACCATCATGACCCGTCCGCCCTTACGTTCAGCGCGGACGACCTCCGTTTTCTGGTCCGGGCTCAGCTCGGCATGAACCGCATCGAAACTCAATCCCGTCACTGTCGCCTCGGCGATATCCCTCCGATCTCCCGTCGCGAGCACGATGCGCTGGACGCCCCTGCCTCTAAGATCGTCCAACAGCGCCGACATGCCCCGGCGGATCCGGTCTCCGAGGACGATCTCGCCGACCGCCTGACCGTCCAGCCCAACCACCACTACCAGCGATCCGGCCTGCGGAGGCGGAGCGCTCATCGGGGAGATGCCGGAGGTCGTATTCCGCGAAACGAAGCCCGAGCCCCCGACCACGACGCGTCTGCCATCAACTCGCCCGATGATGCCATCCCCCGGTGTCTCGACCACCTCTGCGGGAAAGGATAACTCCAACCCGCGCCGGCGCGCCTCTTCAACGATGGTGCCGGCGACGACATGTTTCGACGCCTGGTCGAGCGATGCCGCGAGACGCAATACTTCAAGGTGCGAAACTCCGTTGGTACGGATCGAAAGGACGTTCGGACGCCCGTCGGTGAGAGTTCCGGTCTTGTCCAAAACCAATCGTTGGATTCTAGCTAGACCTTCAATGGCGCTTCCGCCCTTGATCAGGATGCCGTGCCGGGCCGCGCGCGATAGTCCCGCGATAAATGCGATCGGGACCGCGAGGATCAACGGGCATGGTGTCGCCACAACAAGAACGGCGACGACGCGAATAACGTCACCGCTGACATACAAGGCAAGACCGGCGATGCAGGCTGTCAGCAACAGGAATACTATTGCGAAGCGGTCGGCGAGCCTCGACATCGGCGCCTTCGATTGCTGCGCTGCCTCGACCAGGCGGACGATGCCGGCGAAGGTGCTCTCGGCGGCCGGACGCGAAGCCACCATGGTGAACGCGTCACCTGCATTATAGACGCCGCTCAACACGCCTTCCCCTACGCTTCGCCGCACCGGCATCGCCTCGCCGGTTAGCGCCGATTCATCAAGAACGGCCACTCCGTTCGTTACGATCCCGTCGGTCGGCACCGGATCGCCTTGACGTATGAACAGGCGATCGCCGGACGCGAGCGCGTCCACGGCGACCTCTTCCAGGCGGTCATCGTGCAGTCGCATCGCGACCAGCGGTACGCGGGACAATAGCGCCGTCATTTCGCGTCGTGCGCTGCCGTCGGCGTAGGCTTCGAGGAACTGCCCGCCGGCATACATGAGTGCCACGACCGCCGCAGCAAGCTGCTCGCCGGTGCTGAGGGCGGCGATCATCGAAAATGCCGCCACGATGTCGAGCCCGAACTCGCCGCGGCGCAGACCTATCACGATCTGCGTCAGGAGAGCGATCAGGACCGGAATCGTGCTTACTGTCCAGACGGTTGCGCGCCACGCAGAAAGCCCCATCCACGGCGAGGCGAGTCCCGCACAAAGCCCTAGAGCTGTGACTCCGATGAGAGTGACGCGCACCAGGAAGATAGGGTTCATCAAAAGACATCCTCCGGCAGGGTCCGCCCCGCCCTACGCGCAGCATCATCAGCTCAAATCGGCCTCCATTGGTTGATGCGGATCAATACGCGGGCCAAAGACCCGCCCCATGATGGAAGTCGCCGCTCGACGGGTGTCCGAGATTGCAAGCGGCCACCAGCAAGACCAACGCAGCGAGAGCTAGTCCTTGGAGGAGGCTATGAAATTGATGAAGAGTCGTCGTGTCGCGTCGCGACCTGCTCCGGGCCGAAGCGGAGACGGGCCCGCTGGCGGCGTCCTGGCATTCGAACAAATTTCTCAATCCCGTCCATGACGGCACTGGCAACTGCGGGCGCTCTCGCCAAGCAGCGGCATCGCGATCGCCTGATCGAACATGGTCGCTATATCCGTGAACACGGCGAGGACATGGCTGAAATCCTCGACTGGCGATGGACCGTTCTTACGCGCGCGGCATTGAATTAGGGAGACCAATCATTGAGAATCCGCCTCACCATCGATCCAAGAAGCGGGCTTCCTCCGTTCCGGTGGCGTGTGGTCGGCGGCACCAGGGAACGTTACCGCGATTTGCGGGCGATGCCGACATCGGCACCCGTCTCAACACCAAGACGATTTGACCACCTGATCTGCGCCACCCTTTGCACCCTGAGCTTCTCCATATTTTCGGACGCACATGCAGACGGAAGCCGTATGACGGAACTCTGCAATCGAACGCATCGAGACCTGATCTCGACGTATGTCGAGGGCGCGCTTGACAATGCCGCGAGCGATACAACGGCAATCATGTCCGATCTCGAAAAGGCACTTCAAGAAGGATCTTCAGAAATCGCCGGCCTTAAACAATCATGGAAGCTGGTGATGAGTTACTGTCCACCCACACGGTTCACGGCGGATCAGGCCGCAGATATCTTTTGTGATTTCCTCACGCTCAATCCGCAAAAGCGTAGACGCGACGCGATCGCATTGCTGAATGAGGCTCTTCAAAACGCGTGGCCTTGCTCCAGTGGTCAGAAGAAATAGGGATCGCTGCCGACGCAGTTTTGGTACCGCCTCAAAAAGCTATTTCGGATGAATCCGCGACAAGCGGCGCTATTGTGGAAGCGGATATTGCCGCGCCTATCAGAAGATGGCGCGCTGTGTCGGGGCCATCTTATCGAGCAAGCGGAGTGCCGCTTGAGAGTCACCGGGTGTCGATCGACCTCTCGAAACATCGTTCTGCCATGTACGCGCACACAACACGCTCTCTTCAGAGCCGAAGAGCTTCGTCAACGGACCGCTAGACAGCCACCTCTGCATTGATTGCAGCGTGCGGATCGTAGCCATCGATCTCAAAGTCCGTGATCTTGTAGCCGTCGATGCTATCGGACCGTCGCGTGAGCTTCATCGTTGGGAACGCGCGCGGAACGCGCGAGATTTGCTCACGCGCCTGCTCGAGGTGATTCAGGTAAAGATGAACGTCGCCTCCTACCCAGATAAGCTCGCCCGGGGTTAAGTCGGCTTGCTGCGCCAGCATCAATTGTAGAGCCGAAGCGCCAGTAAAGTTAAAGGGTTTTCCGGTCAGGGGTGTAACCGCTATTTTCGCTATCATGCCACCGTCTCTGAGCAAAGGCATTGAAAGGTATCCTGGTGCCTTATTGTATCGATAGTCTACTTGATTCCTGACGATCAGATGAGATTACGAGACTTCATCCTTCAAATGAAATACGGCCCTGCGCAGCAGCTCCCACATTGCAAGCAAGCAGGGCCGTTCATCACTGGAAGCAACTGGGTTGGCGATACCCCTTTTTGAGCAAGGGTGATTCCATGCCCCCTAAGGGGGGTGGATTAGATAGCCGTGCCAGACGCTAAAGCTGATCGAAGGGCGCGTCATCCACCAATCAAACCGCAGCATGGAATCGAAGGTAAGCGAAAACTAAACCGACAGAAAAATAATCTCGAAAACTCTTGGTTCAGAATCGCTCGATTATGTTGGGCGATGAATGTGACCAACCATTGGCGTGTCCGGAACCTGCGGACGATCTTGATCGCCACGTTGCTGGCTGCCTGTGCGATTAATCTGACGCTCCTAGTCGGACGGCTCTAGGCTATGCTCTGTGCCGTGCTTTTCCCGTGAATCATTCAGCCTTTCGTACATGCGACACATCGCATCGACCTGCACAGGCCGTTTATCTTCCCTTTTTTCGTGGACTGAATGCTTACGGGCGCACTCACGTAGCAGGCCTGGTAAGCAGCCGTAAGGCGTTGTTGGCTATCTAGAACCAAACGCAAGGACGAAGGTTTCGACAGACCGGACGCAGGCGCGCCACTGATCGCCCGATGCTCCGTCGACAGGGCATCCACGAGCATAGGAACTCCAATCGAATGGCCATCTGCTATCGATTCCAGCAAGTCGCGGATATCATCGCTTGACCACAACCAATCGCGCTGAAAATGCGGCAGCCCAATTAGGCCGTCATGGATATCGTCGAGAACTGCTTTCAACCGCGGTTGATGGATATCGAATGAGTCACCTCGAGCCGTTTGTCGTGCCGTAACGATCTGCCGTCTCCCTGTCGATACAACAACGGTCGGGCGCATTTTGATACATCGTCAAGCGCAAACGAGCGGGGCAAATGAGGCGCACGGCCTGCAGACCTGTGTGGGGACAGAACGTCAAGCAACCTCGATACTGCGGCCGTCAAGAGCATCATGCAGTGTGGACCCGAGGAACTCGATCCTTATCTGCTGCTTGGCGGCGGCCGCGAACGGTTCCCGATGACTGGTACCGAGGATGCCGGAATGCTGGCTACCGCCTTTGCGTCAAGAGCGTCCCTGCCCGTGACCGATAATTTGAAAGATTCGAGAAGGATTCTCGCCGGGTCGAGACGCCAAGGCTCGAGCGCATTCGGGCTAGCCGACATCTGCTAGCTTTTGCTGGGCTTCGGCTTGGACTTGGGATTGGCCTTGCGTGGAGGGCGATGCCTCTTCTCGGGCACTCCGAAATGACCACGAGGAAAGCGAATACCAAATCCCTGTTTTTCGTCTTCTGGAAGGAATTGCACCCCGTATTTCGTGACGAGTGCCATCTGAACAGCTTCGAGTGTCTTGAGCGTCGTCCCAGGGCCATCCATCTCGAAACTGGCAAGAGTCCGCACGCCGATTTTTGCGGCCTCAGCGAGTTCTTCCCGGCTTACTCCGAGAAGCTGTCTCGCCGCCATTAAGACCTTGGGAGGGTAGTACATCCCGCCACTTTCGAGGCCTACGGATACTTGTCAACAATTGCACTATTTCCCGGAATTATTGCACTTTTAAAACGAATCCTTGCACGCGTTGGCCGAGGATGTTCCGTTTTCGACCACTTGGCTTCCGGAAGAGACGGCCACTCTTGATGCAATTCGGCGAGCTATCGAGGCGCATCCAGAGTGCCGTACGGTTGTCATTGATATGACCCGACGAACGGTTTGGGAGCTTGCGTTGAACGATCCAAAAGCTGTGGTGCTGCTCCCCATGAGGCGCACTGCTCGCGAGGTCGAAACGGTCGTCCAAGACTATCGCGATTATTTCGCCTACCGCACACCAGCCGGCGCGAGGCATGACTCGCCAGTTCCAAAAAAGCGCTCAATCTGCCTTTTGCCAATCACATGGCCCGAAAATTTCAGCGCAGGTGATATGGCGTCGAGAATCGCACGGCTCGATCCGGCGGCGGGATCGAGATCCTCGGCGCCATCTATACTGATGCCGATCGTGTCCCAACGCGTGGTGTAGCTTCTTGATGGCCACCACGATTTCCGACCTAGGCCGGGCTGGTCAGTTTGCCACTGCGGGCAACCCGACGATGGGATTATCGCTGATCGGAGCGATGGTTTCCAGTGTCATGTAGCGGGCGCGCTGGACCGCCCATTCATCGTTTTGTTCGAGGAGGATGGCACCGACGAGACGCCTGATGGCCGCCTCGTTGGGAAAGATGCCGACGACCTCGGTGCGACGCTTGATCTCGCCGTTGACGCGCTCGATCGGATTGGTCGAGTGCAGCTTGGTGCGATGTGTGGTTGGAAAGCTCATGAAGGCCAGCACGTCGGGCTCGGCCTCGTGCATCAGCTTGGCCAGCTTGGGTAGCCGTTGCGCTGCACCAGCCGCTCCGCGCTCTTCTCGCCATGACCGGCACCGGTCAGCGCCGCTACCTCCATCTCCATCAGCCGCTCGGGGCAAAGCCGATCATCTCGCGCAAAATATCCGCGTCAGGGGTCTTCTCCACGAGCGCGCGAAGGCTCATCATGTCATTGGTCATCGGTGGTTCCTCGGTTGCATTGCGTGTTGCAACCCGATCCTACCGGCGGATCGCCGGTGACCACCACATGCCGCGCTCGCTACAGCGCTATGGAAAAGCGCGCTTCGCGAGCGGCATCAGACCAAAAACCTACACCACCACTTGGGACACGATCCTGATGCCTGATGTGATGCCTGGCATTCCCGAGTTGTCACGGTACGATCTCGACGATCTGATAAACGGAAGCAAATTCTGTTGCAGCCGCATCATCAGTGACGCCGCACTAGATATCGCCAGAGCGGCCACACAACTTATTCGCTGATTACAACTTCAACGAAGCGACCCATCTCGTCACCACTCGAAATAAACGTCATGTTCGAAATTCGAAGCGGATACTCCTTGGACATTGTCAAATTGGCGTCAGAGGTTGATCGCCTTCAACGGCTAGCTGTGAGCTTTCAAGAGGTTGTCCACCCGGTCCGGACCGAGGAAACTGAGGTTGCGAAGCTTCAGTGTTCAAC
>NZ_JBXAMO010000022.1:0-98210 GCF_058800725.1 Tardiphaga sp. GW822-FHT04G09
CGTGACGATCGCGATCGCCCCTCTCGGTGGGGCAGGACGAAGGGGAAAATAATCAAGATGGGGATGTTGTCAATAGATATAGGAAAAAATGTTTGGCGTTGTCTTGCCGCCCCGCACTGTCATTCCGGGGGCCCGATGAGGTATGTCAGAAGGGCTCGATTGAAGGAATGATGATGACGGATGGTTTTCGGCTTGATCGCTATCTCGCGCGGATCGGCTTTGACGGACCGGTTGCTCCGAATCTGGCAACCCTAACCGCCATTCATGCCGCTCAGGTCGATGCGCTTCCATTTGAGGGCCTCAATCCGTTGCTGGGTATTCCGGTCAAGCTGGATATGGCGTCGGTGCAGCAGAAGCTCGTGGATAGCCGACGCGGTGGCTATTGCTACGAATTGAACGCGCTGCTGCGGGCTGCGCTCATCGAGGTCGGCTTCAAGGTCACCGGACTTGGGGGCCGGGTGCGCTGGAATGCGCCGCCGGACAGTCCGCTTGGTCCGAGGACGCATATGCTCCTGAGGGTCGATCTACCGGACGGGCCATATCTCGCCGATGTCGGCTTTGGCGCCTGCGTGCTTGACGCACCCTTGCGGCTGGCTGTCGATATCGAGCAACAGACCGCGATAGGCACCTATCGACTGACCGAGGCCGATGGCCTGTTGTGGTTGAGCGCGAAGCGGCCAGGCGGCTGGCGGACCATGTATGTGTTCGACCTGACGCCTCAGCTTCCAGCGGATTACGAGCTCGGCAACTGGTACACATCGACCAGCCCGTTCGTGCCCTTCACCTCGACGCTGGTGATGGAGCGTGTCAGCGGCGACCGGCGCACCAGACTGGTCAACCGCCATCTGACCGTCGAGGGACGGGATGGCGAACCGGTGTCCGAGCGCGTGCTCGGCAGCGCCGCGGAGTTGCAACAGGTCCTCGACGAGACCTTCAACGTCGCGCCGCCGGCATCCGCCGACGAGATTTTCGCGATCATCAGCGGCAATGCCGAACGCTCCTGATTGCAACAGTGGCGGGGGCAGTGGCTCCGCGCCATCTGAAGTTCCGATCCCGTTGCGACGGATGACACCTTCGGCTAATCCGCTTGCGATCATCACGAGGGCCGTCACATGTCGCTGTCATCCGCCAAGAATTACGCGCTACGCGCCGCCAAGTCGCAGGACCAGAAGGAAGCCACCGAATTGCTGTCCAAGGCGATCATGGAATTGACGCTGGTGATCGAGGCGCAGGACGCCAAGATCAAGAAGATGAACAAGGGCGCATGATCGGGGCGCCGATCTCACTGCTTTGCGATTGAACCTATCGCGAAGCCGGACGTTCAGTGTTCCCCACATCGGAAGGACACGACATGAGCGCGCTCAGCAAGATCAAGGAACATATGGAAATCATCGGTGCCGATGGCGTCCATGTCGGCACCGTCGACAAGGTCGAGGGCAACCGCATCAAGCTGACCAAGAAGGACAGCGGCGAGGGCAGCCACAGGGGTCACCACCACTTTATCGACGGCGGGCTGGTCGCGGAGGTCGAGGGTGACAAGGTACGGCTGTCGGCCAATGGCGACGTCGCCTTTGCCATGGAAGAAGAGAAGTAGAACGAAAAAGCCCCGCGGTGTGAGCCGCGGGGCTTTCGTTTATATCGCGATGTTCGAGCGAGATGAGGCGTGCCTCACTTCACCTCCATCTGCAGACCTTCCTTGTCGATGATGGTCTTGAACTTGGCCGTCTCGGCCTCGATGAAGGTCTGATACTGCGCAGGGGTGCCGTAATCGGGCACGGCGCCCATCGCCATGATGGTCTTCTTCGCGGCATCGGTCGCCAGCAGGGTCTTGATCTGGCTGTTGAGTGAGTCGACGGCGGCGGTGGGGGTGCTCTTCGGATAGAACACGCCGAACCATGTCGACACATCGAAATTCGCGAGTTCAGGCGCGGTCTCGCGCATCGCCGGCACGTTCGGGCACTGCGCATTGCGTTCGGTCGTGGTCACCGCGAGCGCGTTGAGCTTGCCGTCGAGCACTTGCGGCAGCGACGGATAGAGATTGTCGAACAGGATCTGGATGTCGCCGGCAAGCGCCGCCTGCAGAGCGGGACCCGCGCCGCGGAACGGCACGTGCTGCATCTTCAGCCCGGTGAGCTGCAGCCACCATGCGCCGGTCAGATGCGGGCTCTGGCCGACGCCGGACGAGCCGTAATTCAGCTTGTCCGGATTGGCCTTGATATAGGCGATCAGCTCCGGGATCGTCTTGATCGTCAGGCTCGGATGCGCGCAGACGATGTTGGGCAGCTTGATCATGTTGCTGACCGGCTGCAACTGGTCGCTCTTGTAGGTCAGGTTCCTGAAGATGCTGTAGGCAATGGCGTTGGGGCCGGGATTGCCGACCAGGATCGTATGGCCGTCGCCCTTCTGCCGCGCGACTTCGGCGACGCCGATGGTGCCGCCGCCGCCCGAGCGATTCTCCACCACCACTGACTGCCCCCAGACCGGCTGCAGATGCGCGGCGAGCATGCGGCCCATCACGTCGGTCGAGCCGCCGGCTGCGGCAGGCACGATAATGCGGACGGTTTCGGTGGGCTTCCATTCGCCGGCGCCAAGGCTGGCGCGCGGCAGGATCGCGGCGCTGGTGATCGCGGCCGCGCCGGTCAGTACGGTGCGGCGGCTGATGAGTCTGGTCATGATTTCTTCCCTCGATGGTGTCGTATTGGTTTTTGGTCTTGCCGAAATCGTAGTGAGGCGGATGGCGGCGGGCAAGCCGACCTTTGACGCGAGGCCGCACCACACGGAAAAAGCCCCGCGGCGTGTGCCGCGGGGCTTGCAATCAGACGTCGCCAACTTGTGCAGCGATCAGCGGAAGCTGATCAGCTTGAACAGCGGCGTGAGGTAGCTCATTTCCTGGCCGGAGGTCGGCGTGGTGCGGCTGATGAAGTCGAAAATCTTGCCGTCCTGCAGGCCGTAATTGGCGAGCCGGATCACCTTGCGGTTCTTGTCGAAATAGATCGCAATAACGCGCTGGTCGGTGACTTTCTGCGGCATGAACGCGACGGCGCGTTCGGCGCGCTGCGAGATGTAATAGAACACTTCACCTGATAGCGTGGCGACGGTGGAGGGCGTGCCCATCACGATCAGCACCTGATCCTGGCTGGCGCCGATCGGAATCTGCTCCAGCGCACCGGGCGGCAGGATATAGCCCTTCTGGAATTGCTCGGCGCAGGCGCCCAGCGTGACGCACAGGGCCGCGACCGCGAGTGCTGCGCGCATGCCGCGCCAGCCACGTGTCAGCCGCGCCTTCGCGCTGGTGGAGGTCGAAATTGTCATAGCGGAGGGGGTCCCATCCTCTTGCATCCCGGAAGGCGTTGACGTACCGGGCAGAACCTCTGAATGCAACATGCGCGCGCCCGAGGGGCCCGCCTGAGGAACCCAAGATGGTCTGGCCGTTCAGTCACTTCAGAAAGCCCCCGGCGCCGTTGCGCGGCACCATTGAAGCCATCTATGGCATGATCGTGGCGCAGGCGCGAGAACCCTTGTTTTATCGGGACTTGGGGGCACCGGATACGGTAAACGGGCGTTTCGATATGTTGCTGCTGCACCTGTGGCTGGTGCTGCGCCGGATGAATCCGAAGGATGAATTGTCGCAGGGGCTTTTCGACAGGTTCTGCAGCGACATGGACGACAATCTGCGCGAACTCGGCACCAGCGACGTGAAGGTGGCGAAAAAGATGCGGGAATTCGGCGATGCGTTTTACGGCCGGACAGGGGCCTATGACGCAGCGCTGGGCGCGGGCAGGGAGCCTCTGGCGGCGGCGCTGTCGAAGAATATCTATTATGGCATGAATATCGAGAACGCCCGGCGTCTCGCTGTTTATGTCGAAGCGGCGAATGCCCATCTGGGCACGCTCGATACAACGACACTGACATCAGGCGCGTGGCACTTCCCGTCGCCTGCGGAAACCTTGGTAACGACATGAACAGACCCGACCGTACCGTGGATCTCACGCCGCCCTGGAGCGTGCCGATCGCCGTGATCCAGATCCCCGATACGGGGCTGGCGCGCGACATCGAGGCCACCCCCGAGCAGCGCAAGGGAATCGCCGCGCTGGGCGGCCTCGTCAGCGTGGGCGCTGCCAAGGGCGAATTGCTGCTGACCCCCGTGAAGGGCGGCACGGTGCATGTCACCGGCCGCATCTGGGGCAAGGTCGAGCAGACCTGCGTGGTGACGCTGGATCCGGTGGCTGCGGATTTCGAGGAAGAGATCGACGTGATTTTCGCGCCGCCGTCGCAGATTCGCGAACTGGCCGAATCGGTGGACGAGGATATCGAGAGCGACGAGGAGACCCCGGATCCGCCGGAGCCGATCGAAAACGGCATTATCGACCTCGGCAAACTGGCCACGGACGCCCTGTTTCTGGGGCTGGATCCGTATCCCCGTAAGCCGGATGCCGTGTTCGAGCCCGTGATTGAGGCTCCGGATCCCGAAGAACACCCGTTTGCGGCCCTGAAAGCACTGAAAACAGAGCCCGAGAAACCGAAATCCAAGAAGCCCGGGAAGGGCTGAGCCCAGGCTCGATTCCACGCTCGCAGCGGCTGGCGGGACAAAAGCGCCCGGTCAAGATGTTGTATCGGGTCACGGAAACGCTATTGTCCCCGGCCGAAATCGGGTTAATGCCATAACTTCGCCGTCTGCCGCCGAATGCGGCAGGCTTCGTCCGCGGCCACGAGCGTCACAGGCCGCAAGAGACAGGTTTCCGGAACGTCCATGCCGAAAAAGGTTCGCATCGCGCTAGACGCCATGGGTGGCGATATCGGCGCATCGGTGGTCATTCCCGGCGCCGCCATTTCGTTGACCCGGCATCCCGACAGTGAGTTCCTGCTGTTTGGTGACAGCGCGCTGATCGAGAAAGAACTCGCCAATCATCCGGCACTGAAGGCCGTATCCAAGGTGATCCATACCGACGTCGCCGTCAGCATGCATGACAAGCCGAGCCAGGCGCTGCGCCGTGGCCGCAAGGTGTCGTCCATGTGGCTGGCGATCGAGGCGGTCAAGAAGGGCGAGGCCGATGTGGCGGTCTCCGCCGGCAATACCGGTGCGCTGATGGCGATGGCGCGGTTCTGCCTGCGCATGCTGGACGGCATCGAACGCCCCGGTCTGGCCGCGATCTGGCCGACCACGCGTGGCGACTCGGTGGTGCTCGATCTCGGCGCCACCATCGGCGGCGACGCCCAGCATCTGAAGACGCTTGCCGTGATGGGCAGCGCCATGGCCAGTGCGCTGTTCGATCTGGCGCGGCCGACGGTCGGCCTGCTCAATATCGGCGTCGAGGAAATCAAGGGCGGCGACGAGATCCGTGATGCGGCCGAACTGCTGCGCACCGCCAATCTGCCGCAGCTCGAATTCGTCGGCTTCGTCGAGGGCGACGGTATCGGCCGCGGCGACGCCGATGTGATCGTCACCGAAGGCTTCAGCGGCAATATCGCGCTGAAGGCGGCGGAGGGCACCGCGCGCCAGTTCGCCGAATATCTGCGCAATGCCATGGCCCGCACCTGGCGCTCGCGCATCGGCTATCTGTTCGCCAAGAACGCCTTCAAGGCGGTGCGCGACAAGGTCGATCCCAACAAATCCAACGGCGCGGTGTTTCTCGGCCTGCGCGGCATCGTCGTGAAAAGCCACGGTGGCACCAATGCCGATGGCTTCGCCTATGCGGTGGATGTCGGCTACGACATGGTCCGCTACGACCTTCTCACCAAGATCAATCAAATGCTCAACCGCGACGGCGACGCGCTCCCTGCGAGCCCGGCCGCGCAGGAGGCTGTCTCGTGACTGCGATACGTTCGGTTGTGCTCGGCTGCGGCTCTTACCTGCCGGAGCGGATCCTGACCAATGCCGAACTGGCATCCAAGGTCGACACATCGGACGAGTGGATCGTCCAGCGTACCGGCATCAAGCAGCGCCACATCGCTGCCGATGGCGAGTTCACCTCGCATCTGGCGATCAAGGCCGCGCAGGCGGCGCTGGCCAATGCCGGCGTCGATGCGCAGTCGATCGATCTGATCGTGCTGGCGACCTCGACCCCGGACAATACGTTCCCGGCAACCGCCGTTGCGGTGCAGAACGCGCTCGGCATCACCCATGGCGCGGCGTTCGACCTGCAGGCGGTGTGTTCCGGCTTCATCTTTGGGCTGACCACCGCCGACAGCCTGCTGCGCACCGGCGCCGGCAAGCGCGCGCTGGTCATCGGCGCGGAAACCTTCTCGCGCATTCTCGACTGGACCGATCGCGGAACCTGCGTGCTGTTCGGCGACGGCGCCGGTGCGGTGGTGCTGGAAGCCCAGACCCAGCCCGGCGACGTCAGCGATCGCGGCGTGCTGACCACGCATCTGCGCTCCGACGGCCGGCACAAGGAAAAGCTGTATGTCGATGGCGGTCCGTCCTCGACCCAGACGGTGGGTTACCTGCGCATGGAAGGCCGCGAGGTCTTCAAACATGCGGTGGGCATGATCACCGACGTGATTGTCGATGCCTTCAAGGCCACCGGCGCCAGCGCCGAGACTATCGACTGGTTCGTGCCGCATCAGGCCAACAAACGCATTATCGATGCGTCGGCGCATAAATTACATATTGCACCGCAAAAGGTGGTGCTGACCGTGGACCTTCACGGCAACACATCGGCCGCGTCGATTCCGCTCGCACTGTCCGTGGCGGTCAATGACGGCCGTATCAAGAAGGGCGATCTCGTCTTGCTCGAAGCCATGGGCGGCGGCTTCACCTGGGGGTCTGCACTCATTCGCTGGTGATGATGCAGATCGACAACATCTCAAATTGTCATGATTTTCCATGCCTTTGCATCGATGGTGACTGTTGACCGGAGCGCGTTAACCTCCTAATTTCTGACGCGAATTTGGTTCGCCGAGAGTTTGTGGGGCAGGCGATGACGGGCACGGGAAAAACAGTCACACGCGTCGATCTGTGTGAGGCGGTCTACCAAAAGGTAGGTCTCTCACGCACGGAGTCGTCCGCGTTTGTTGAACTGGTTTTGAAAGAAATTACGGATTGTCTGGAGAAGGGCGAGACAGTGAAGCTGTCCTCGTTCGGCTCATTCATGGTGCGCAAAAAAGGCGAGCGCATCGGCCGCAATCCGAAGACTGGCACGGAAGTACCGATCTCGCCGCGGCGGGTGATGGTATTCAAGCCGTCTGCGATCCTGAAACAGCGGATCAATGGCGACAGCACTTCTACAGGCAACGGCAAAGATCACGACGACTAGCTGAAACACCGATTAGATAAACACTGGGCGAACCACAGGGATCCTGCACTTGGACAAAGCGCCGGATGCGTTTCGAACCATAAGCGAGGTCGCTGACGATCTCGATATACCGCAGCATGTTCTGCGGTTCTGGGAAACGCGGTTCACTCAAATCAAACCGATGAAGCGATCCGGCGGCCGGCGATATTATCGCCCGGACGATGTCGATCTGCTGCGCGGCATCCGCCGGTTGCTCTACGGCGAGGGCTATACCATCCGCGGTGTGCAACGAATCCTGAAAGAGAACGGCATCAAGTCGGTGCAGGGGCTGGTCGACGGCCACGCTGCGCCGAGCTTCGCGCCGGTATCTGCCGCCGCGCCGCGCGTCCAGGCGAAGCGTCCCGTGGTCGAAGAGGATCACGAGGAAGAAGAGGCCGGGAGCGAGGCTGAACGCGACGAGGAAATCGAGGAAGAGGCCGAAGACGAGGCTGACGCCGAAGCAGCCGAGGACGAGGAAGAAGAGGGCCACGAGGACGACGGCGAAGAGGCTGAAGACGAGGCTGAGGAAGAAGCCGAGGAGGAGGTTGCTGCTGCTCCCGTTGCCGCGCGCCGGGCGCCGGATGCCGGTGCCCGCCGCGAACCTCCAATGACATCGGCGTCGCCGCGCGTGGAGCCGCAGTTGCAGCGGCCGCCGTCGCGGGCAAACCCCGTATTGGCAAATCCTGTTGCGGCGCGGCCCGAACCGGTGATGTCGGCTCCGACGCAGAGCGCAAGACCTGCCGTGGCCCCGAGCGCAAGGCCGAGCCCGCAGCGGCGGCTCGATCGCGAGCGGCTGGAAGCCGTGCTCGAGCAGTTGCTCGCCGCCCGTCTGGCGCTCGATACGGCCATGAAGGACGGCTAGTCGCCGTCCCACAACCAATCCGTTTCAATCCGCTCAGCCTTCTTGCGCCTCGGACGGATCGAAGCTACACGATGCCCCATCGGAGCGTAGCGCAGCCCGGTTAGCGCACTAGTCTGGGAGACTAGGGGTCGGAGGTTCGAATCCTCTCGCTCCGACCATTTTTCCAAATGATTTCAAGATATTGGACGTCTCGCAAGCGAGCGGTGCCGCCTGGATTGGGCAGCCTCGACCTGGGTCTCGCGACGCAGGCCTCACGACCTCGGGTCGACGAAATCACCGTGAATCACGTCGTCTTTCCGTCCGGCGAACCAGAGAAGCCCGACATAGGCTGCTGCACAAACAAGGAAGCCGAGGACAATAATCTCTAGCATAATATCTACTCTACGCTGAAAACATGAGACTTCTCCCGGCGCCGGGCTCCGTCAATTGCCCCGGGCGCACTGGTTAATGATTCCTTGCCACCGTGATCCTCTGGCCACAGACCGCCGACGGCCACAGATGTCGCCTTTGGAAGGGCGACCAAGGGGCATTGTGTGTCGTTCTTGTGCCAATGGAACCCTTCGTCATCGAACCGATTATCCTGAAAACAGGAGGCTCGCATGGCAAGTCACTGGCATACCGCAGATGGTCCGTCGGAGATTCGGCATGACGATGATATCGGCTACTACGGTGGCTGGACCATCAGCGGGTTAGCGGTGGTTGCGACCGTCACGGCTGTCTGGCTGTTTGGTATCTAGGCCACTGCATAACTGAAGCACATACGGTGTGTAACGACGCAGCAGCGATGCGCGCGAACACCGAATGATGGTAACGAAAAAAAGCCCGGAGCAATGCTCCGGGCTTTTTCGATTCAGCTAGCTGCGGCTAGTAGTAGCCGTAGCTGCGATAATAACGTGGGCTGCCATAGTAGCCGCCGCCGTAACCGTAACGCGGACCATAGGCGTAACGCGGGCCGTAGTGGCGCGGGCCGTAGCCATATCCATAACCAGGACCGTAAGCGCCATACGCACCGGCCGCCAATGCGCCGGCGGCGATGCCGAGACCAATCGCGGCGCCGCGACCACCGCGCGCCTCAGCGGGTTTCGATGCGATCGACGCCGCGCCGACCGCGGCAACGGTCGCGAGGATAAGAGCTGTCTTTTTCATGTTGCATCTCCTTCGTGTCGAGGAGGCAACGTGTCGGTGTTTGGAAGGTTCGGTTCCAAGGCGCGCAATATCGCGAGGAAATTCTGCGCTCTTCCAGGAACCAATTGCGTGAGGTCTCCGCAAAAGTGGCCCGGAAAAGATAATGGCCCGGAGCGAACTCCGAGCCATCAAACGCAGACGTACATCCGGTCCGCGCTTCCTTGACTCCACAGTGAGTCGAGAAGGTTAATAAATGACTAACTGGCATGCGTGACGTTGTGATGACTGACTCACCCCGTCGGGCCTTCGACCTCCTTCTGATCGCTGTCAGGCAGAACGCCGCTTCCGGGCGTCTTGTGCGCGTCTGTCAGCTCAGGCTTATCGTGCGGGCCGGCCGGCGAAACCTTTTGATCAGGCTTCGGCTGCTTGTCGAAATCGCGGTTCTTTGTCTGCCGTGTCATGCCAATAGAACGGGAAAATTCCACGCGCGTTCCTTTTGATCACGCGGTGTTCGCAAGAATCGCGTCGTTCCGCCGCACCGAGAGAATTGCCGTGGAACCATCGGGAGGGTATCGACTTGTCCCGCGATACTTTTAAAGAAAAGGACAAATTGTCATGATCAAGAAACTGGCTTTGCTGGCGGCTGCGGCCGTTCTCTATGTCGCAGCGCCTGCAGGCCCCGCGTCTGCGCAGGGCATCAATGTGCAGATCGGCGGCGGTAGCTACGGCCATCATGATCGTGGCTATCATCGCGGCCATGGCTATCGCGAAGGTCGGGCCTATGGGCGCCGCGACTACGGGCGTCGCGACTACGGTCACCGCAATCACGGCTGGGATCGCCGCGGTTCGCGCACCAAGACCGTGATCGTTCGCTAACAGCAATCGGTCGTGTTAACGAGGCAGCCTCGCGCAAGCGGGGCTGTTTTCGTTTGCGAGTTTGTCAGCCTCAGTCTGGCCGGGCGGACGCTGCACGCAATCGCGCCGTCGCCATGTATTGCTGCGTGGCGACGAACATGCCCCACATGATGCCAAGCATCATCCAGAAATGGCGCCAGTGGTCGGTGTCGATGATGAAGGCTTCGCCGACCGTGCCGAGATAGGCCGAAAAGACCGCCAGATAGGCGCGCTGCCACGGCACGCGCATGAAGATATAGCGGAAGCCGAGCAAAGCGGTGATGAACACCAGCGCGGGATAGCACACGCCCGAGATCCATCCGCCGGACATGAAGGCGTTGAGATAGGAATTGTGAGTGTCTTCCGGAAAGAAGCGCGTGAATTGCAGCGGGCCGATTCCGAAAGGCAGATCGAGTGCCATTTGCGCGCCGAGAATATGGCGACCGAACCGGCCGAAGCGGCCTTCGTCATATTTCTGATCGAACGAGGCGCGTTGCTTGAACATGTCGGCGATGAAGTCGAACTGCAGCAGGATCACGATCACCAGCGCCACGACAGCCACGGCTGCCAGTGCCATGATGATGATGCGCGAGCGCTGACGGTTGGACTGGCTGGTGAGCACCATCAGCAGCAGCATGAAAGCCGATGTCAGCGCCAGCATGCCCCAGGCGGCGCGGGAGAAGGCGAGCAGCACGGCGAGTGCAATGATGCCGAGCGCAACGGCGCTGCGAAGCGAGCGGCGGAAGCCGTCGCTGACAACGCTCTGCAGGCAGAACAACGCCGGCAGGACAAGGAATGCGCCGAGCACGTTCGGATCCTTGAACGTGCCTGCAGCGCGGCCATAGAGGGTGAACATCCCGGCGCCGGGGATCAGATTCAGATAGCCAAGAATGCCTGCCAGCGACGCGACGAGCGCGCCGACGATCAGGCCGCGGCGCAGCAGATCGATACGCGCCAGCGTGTCCTCGGACATCACCAGCGCGACGAAGATCGCCATGATGGCCATGTACCACGACGTGAAGATCCAGTTCACGACCGGCGTCTTGTCCATCAGGTAGGCCGCGCAGATCGTGTATCCGATATTGACCAGGAACAGCAGGATCAGCAGCGGCACGAACACCAGCCGCATGCGCAGGCCCGACGCGAAGAACACGACCATCGCCGTCAGCGTCGCGATCTCGAAGGGGCTCGGCTCGATGAAGACGATGGCGCCGCCAAAACCCATCGCCCACAGCAGCGCGCGCTGCAGCGTCACCACGGCGGGAGGCGCCGCGGGCGAGGCGATGTAATGATCGGCCGAGGCGTGAATGCTCATCGTGGCATCACTCTACGCAGGCAGGGTTGACGAGTGGTGTAGGTCGTGGAGGACTTCGGCCAAGGCTGTCATTCCGCGGCGCGGGCGGCGTCGAAGTACGTCGTATTAGTACGCGTTCTCGTTCTTCGTCAGCATTGAAACCGGCGTTTTCAGCATGATGTAGACGTCGAACAGCACTGACCAGTTCTCGATGTAATAGAGATCGAACTCGACGCGCTTCTGCAGTTTCTCCTCGCTGTCGACTTCGCCGCGCCAGCCATTGACCTGCGCCCAGCCGGTGATCCCGGGCTTAACGCGGTGGCGGGCGAAATAGCCGTCAACGGCCTCGTCCAGCAGCTGGCTCTGCACCCTCTGCTGAACGGCGTGGGGGCGGGGGCCGACCAGCGACAGGTTGTTCTTGAGCACCACGTTGAAGAGCTGCGGCAATTCATCGATGGACGATTTGCGGATGAATCGGCCGACGCGCGTGACGCGCTTGTCACCCTTGGTGACGACGGTCTTGGCCAGCGGGTCGGCCTGGTCGTGATACAGCGAGCGAAACTTGAACACGTCGATGCGTTCATTGTTGAAGCCGAAGCGCTTCTGCCGGAACAGCACCGGGCCGGGGCTGTCCAGCTTGATGGCAATGGCGACCAGCGCCATGAAAGGCAGCGCGGCGATCAGGATCAGGCCGCCGACGATATGGTCGAACAGCCACTTCATCACCAGATCCCAGTCGGTGATCGGCGCCTCGAACACGTCGAGGGTCGGCACCTTGCCGAGATAGGAATAGGACCGCGGGCGGAAGCGCAGCTTGTTGGTATGCGCGGACAGGCGGATATCCACCGGTAGCACCCACAGCTTCTTCAGCATTTCCAGGATGCGCGTCTCGGCCGAGATCGGCAGCGCGAACAGCACGAGATCGACGCGGGTGCGCCGCGCGAATTCGATGATGTCATCGACCTTGCCGAGCTTCGGTGCCCCCGCGATCGTATCCATCGCGCGCTTGTCGTTACGATCGTCGAACACGCCGAGGATCTGGATGTCGGAATCCTCCTGGGCATTGAGATCCCTGATCAGCGTCTCGCCATTTGCGTCGGCGCCGACAATGATGGTGCGGCGGTCGAGCCGCCCCTGATGCGCCCAGCGCTTGATCAGCGCACGCACGACGGCGCGTTCCGCGATCAGGGCGAACAGGCCGATGAAGAAGAACGAGGACAGCCAGACACGCGACACCGCGCCGCCGACCTTGGCGAAGAACGAGACGCCGATGAACAGCAGGAACACGAAGGCCCATGCCGACATCATGCGCGTGAGCTGCTTGATGTGGCCGCGGAAGACCTGCACCTGATAGATATCGGCCGACTGGAAACACACCACGGCAGCCGCCGCCATCGCGACGATCGCGGCGAGGTATTCCCATCTGACGCCTGCGACTGGCGCGACATAGAGCAGGTTGAGCACAATGCCGACGATGCTGAGCATCAGGAAATCGACGACGCGTACGACGCCGGTGATGACGACCGGTGAATAGGCGGTGCGGACCTTCTGATCGGCAACGGCGAGCGCCTCCGGCGTGAGGCGTCGACGACGTTCGAACCGGCGTTCGCTGGGCGCGTTCGTCCCGGCCGCGTCAATCATTGAGCGTGCGTTGATCGGGTCCAAGGTGAGATGTCCGTTGTTGCGCTGGCATGCGATGTCGCACGCCAAGCCTACCGCTTTTCGTGAGAATTAGCGGACAAATCGGAAGATTTGGTTACAGGTTAAGGAGAGTTAACGTTTCGCAAATGCGCTGCGGTAACCTTCTATGACTCCCGCGACCATCGCGTCCTGGGAGAAGTGTTCCGCGATACGCTCACGGAGTATTTGTGCGCGGGCGCGCGCAGCGGCGATGTCATCAAGAGCAGTTTTGATCGCCGCGGCCATGGCGTCGACATTGTTCGACGGGAACAGGGCCGATGTGTGGGATCCGAAGATTTCCGGAATGCCGCCCACATTGGCGGCGATCATCGGAATGCCCGCGGCCGCAGCCTCGATCACCACATAGGGCATCGAGTCGCCGCGCGATGGAACCACCAGCAGGCGTCCCTTGGAGAAGCCATAGCGCGGTTTGACATGACCGATGAAGCGCACCGCGTCGCCAAGGCCAAGGCGCTGGATCTGTGCCTTCAGCGCGTTGGTCTCTTCGCCGTCTCCGCCCAATGTCAGGGTGACGGGCTGGCCATCGGCACGCAGGCGCGCGACTGCATCGACCAGCAGATCCGCACCCTTGATGCGGCGGAATTCGCCGACATAGCAGATGTCGGTGGCGTCATCGGCGGGCGCGACGGGATCGAATTCGCCCGAGGTCACGCCGTTGAACACGCATTTCACTAGGCCTGACGGCGTGCCGATCATGCGCTGATAGGTGTCGCGGGCGAAAGCGCTCTCGAACAGGAACAGTTCGGTGCGGTTCATCAGCGCGCGTTCGAGGCGGCTGTAGAACGCGCCTTTCGCGGTGTTTTGTGGGTAATGCAGTGAACCGCCATGCGGCGTGTAGATACGGATGACGGTGTTCGACTTTGCCTTCAGCCGCACGAAGGCGCCGGCCTTGGCGCCATGGCCGTGCAATACGTCAGGTTTCAACCGGCTGACGAGGCGCATGAACTGCATCCACACCAGCGCATCGCCCGGATGCGGCTCGCGATGGATCGGCAAGCGATAGGTGCCCAGTTTCAGGCGCGGCGCGATCTCGGCCAAGGCATCGTGCGCGCGGTCGCCGCCGGTGAGGCTGTCGGCGACGATGCCGACGTCATGGCCGCGATCGGCCTGGCCGTTGGCGACATCGATGATGTGGCGAAAGATGCCGCCGACCGGCGCGCGGACGGCATGCAGAATGCGAAGCGGCTTGTCCGAAGGTGCGCTCATGATCAGAATCGGCGTTCGCTGATGAGGAGGGGGTTGCCTGGCGCCCCGCGCGCATCGGAAAATCCCTGAAGCAATTGAATCTAATAAGAGGCTTCGTCGTTAAGAAACCGTGTGGACGCTGGATGCCGCTGCGACGTCCGGTATCAGCCTGCCAATTAACCGCGCGGCAACCTTAATCGTATTTAATCGATTCCGTTGAGTAGACGCAGTGGCGTTTTGGTGGGGTAGGCAATGCGTTTGGCATTCTGGCGTGCAGGCAAGGGCGATGCCTCGGTCGAGCGGGCCATCAAGGTCCCCCCGGCGCCCAAGCCGGTTCCGGCTCCCGAAAAGCCCGAGAAAAATTCCGGGGCAAATTCAGAGCGTGTGATCGCTGCGTCGGCACCTGATCTCGGCGATCTCGATCTGCGCGCGCTATGGCAGGCATTGCTGCGCAGGAGGATGTGGATTGTCGTCCCGACGCTGCTGGCGCTCGTCGGCTCGCTCGTGATCGTCAACGTGATCACGCCGCGCTACAAATCCGAAGCGCGCATTCTCATCGACGGTCGTGAAAACATCTTCCTGCGGCCGAATGGCGAGCGCAACGAAGAGCGGACATCGCTCGATGCAGAAGCCGTGACCAGCCAGGTGCAGCTCGTGCTGTCGCGCGATCTCGCCCGCGAGATTATCAAGAAGAACAAACTGGCCGAGCGCCCCGAATTCGATCCGGTGCTGCAGGGCGCCCAGCCGTGGAAGTCGCTGCTGGGCCTGCTGGGCATCGGCCGTGATCCGTTTTCCATGACGCCGGAAGAGCGCGTGCTCGATGCCTATTACGAGCGTCTGACCGCCTATGCGGTCGACAAGTCGCGCGTCATCGTCGTCGAATTCATGTCGCGCGATCCCGAGCTTGCCGCGCGCGTCGCCAATTCAATTGCCGACGGCTATCTGGTCATGCAGCAGAACGCCCGGCAGAATCAGGCCAAGGCTGCCGGGCAGTGGCTGTCCGGCGAGATCGACGACCTGCGCAAGAAGGTCAACGACGCGGAATCGCGCGCCGAGGATTTCCGCTCCAAGTCGAGCCTGTTCATCGGCACCAACAACACCTCGCTGTCGAACCAGCAGCTCGGCGAGATCAACAGCCAGCTCAACAATGCGCGGTCGCTGAAGTCGGATGCCGAATCCAAGGCGCGGCTGATCAAGGACATGCTGCAGACCGGCAAGCCGATCGAATTCTCCGAAGTGCTGAATTCCGACCTGATCCGCCGGCTGTCCGAACAGCGCGTGACGTTGCGCGCGCAGCTCGCCGAACAGTCCTCGACGCTGCTCGACAATCACCCGCGCATCAAGGAATTGCGCGCCCAGCTCGGCGATCTCGACAAACAGTTGCGTGACGAGGCCGCCAAGCTGTCGCGGACCTTCGAGAACGATGCCCGCATTGCCAGCGGACGTGTCGATGGCCTCACCAACAATCTCGAGCAATTGAAGCGCCAGGCCTCATCCAGCAACGGTCAGGATGTGCAGTTGCGTGCGCTGGAGCGTGAAGCCAAGGCGCAGCGCGATCTCCTGGAATCCTATCTGGCGAAATATCGCGAGGCGACGACGCGCGAGAACATCGATGCGGCACCGACCGATGGCCGCATCATCTCCCGCGCCATCGTGTCCAACACGCCCGCCTATCCGAAGAAGCTGCCGATCGTACTGATCGCAACACTGGCGACGCTGATGCTCACCGCGGGTGGGATCGTCACCTCTGAGCTGCTGCGCATGACGGCACCGCGCGGCGCGGCGCCGATGGTCCAGACCGCGCAGGCCCGCGTCACCGAGCCGGTGTTCAAGCCGTTCGTGAATGACGTGCCTGTTGCTGCGCCCGAGCCGCAGACCATCGTGGCACCGCCCATCGTGCCGGAGCCCGCGCCCGTTGCCGCGCCGCAGCCGGCGGTGCGTGACACCCATCCCGAATTGGCGGCTGGCGTGAGCGAAATCGAACAGCTGGCGCAGGAGTTTCGTGCGGCCGGCAAATCGGCGCGCAAGATCACAATTCTCGGCACCGGCCACAATGACAATATCGCGCTCACCGCGCTGACGCTGTCGCGCATCCTGTCGCGCGACGCGAAAGTCGTGCTGGTGGATCTGGCCTCGTCGTCGTCACCGACGCTTGAAGCTGTATCGAACGATCCGCGTGCCCCCGGACTGGCCGAGCTGATGCTGGGCGAGGCCTCGTTCGGACAGGTCATCACCAAGGACCGGATGTCCGGCCTGCATATGGTGGCGGCCGGCCGCGCCGGCGCCGACCGTTCACTGCTGCAGTCGCCGCGCCTGACCATGGCGCTCGATGCGCTGCTGCGCGTCTATGACCACGTGCTGCTGGATGCCGGCACGGCAGCCGATCTGCCGGCGGGGCTTCTGACCGACCACGCGCGCGCCGTGGTGGTGCCGGAAGCGACCATGAGCATGGACGCGCGCGAGATGATGGCCGAGCAGCTCAAGGCCGTCGGTTTCGCCGATGTGAAGATGCTGCGCTCTGCGCCGCCGGCGAGCGATCCGGTCGGGCCCGGCGGCCGCGTGTTTGCGGCGTGATACTTACGTTACCTCGCCCGCAAGCGGGGAGAGGTAAGAAAGACCGCGTCTCCTACCGCTGAAATGCGTGGCGCAGCATCTGTGCCATCTGCAGCAAAGCCGGGGTCTGCTTCACGATCCGCTTGGCATGGGCGAAGGATGACAGGCCCATGGCGCCAAGCTTGCCGCGTGTCGTGAGCGGCACGAAACTGTCGAAGATCGGTTCGTCGTCCTTGCAGAACATCCGCTTGTAGTCGTCGCCGCCGATGCCAAGATCCAGCGAGGTCACGCCGCGCTCGGCATAGGCATCGATGATGCTGCGCATCAGGATCAGGCCGGGGCTGTATTTCGCATTCTCCGACATGGTGTAGGTGTTGAACATCATCGAGAAGCGGTTGTCGTCGGCGACACCGGCGAACATCGCGATTACTTCCTCGTCGCAGACCAGCGCGTGGATATCGATGGTGTAGCCATCCGCGCGCGGCGTCGTGCAGGCCTGGCGGATAAAGGCTTCGACGCCGGGCTCGGCGAATACGTTGGGCAGGTTCTGCTCGGCCATGCGCAGCGGCTTGATGGCGAAGAAAGCGTCGAGCACGCGCTTGATCTCGGATTCGGATGTCGCATGCAGGTAGCGATAGCCGGGCAGGTTGCGGTATTTGCCTTCCTTGGTCTTCAGTCGCTTCCGGAATGAGCTGCTGACGCGATCAGTCGGCGCTTCTCCGAGCACCATCTTCAGCACAGGGCAATCATTGGTGGAGGCCTGGCTAGGCAGCAGCGCGAGCGGATTGTTGATGCCGATCCAGCTTTTGGGCTGACGGACCAGCGCGAGAACGTCGACGGTCTCGGAGTGTTGCTGGATACCCCGCAGCAGCGCGTCGATATCGGCTTTCGTGGCTTGCGCCGCGAAGTCGCGCCGGAACAGCGGCATGTTGAAAGTGACGTGCTTGCCGCCGAGATAGCCGGCGACGCGCATGCCGTTCTCGCGGCTGACCGCGAGCGGCAGCAGCAGCAGTGGCTGCTGCGCGGCATCATAGGCGACAACAATGAATGGTCGCAGGCCTTCCTGCGCGCCGATATGGGTCTGCCAGGCAGATTGAAAGTCAAAACGCTGATAGGGGGTGGAGAGCTGTTCGCGCGTCTCGAGGCTGCGCCACACCGGCTCGGCTGCGCTGAAATCGCTGATGACATCGACGCGTGCGATGCGGCTCACGGCTGCCATTGCCACAGGTGTTTCCATCACAGCAGCCATGGTCATCGCGATGCCTGTTTCAGATTTTGTTTAGATTTTCAGATTTGGGCCGACCTTTGCAAAGAAATGTCAACAAACAGTAATGACAATAGGCGACTGGCGAGAGGCATGACGCCGCTTGGGGGAAACTGCGGTGTCATACAAGAGCGGTTGGGGCGCGGCGCTCGGCTTTGAAGCCGCCTATCTCGGTGGCTTGCATCGCCTGCTGGAGCGCACGCATGGCGGCGCCGGTATCATCCTCAAATTCGAACGCGTGCGACCGCCCCGGCAGGACGCCTTCCAGCCGCTGAGATCCCACGAGATCACGCCGGGTTTTCTCGATCGCGCCATTCGCGCGCTGAAGCGCTGGCCGCTCGATATCGTCGGCATGGACGAAGCCTGTCGCCGCGCCAGCGCGCCGCGTGCGGGACGCCGCTTTGTCGCGTTGACATTCGATGGCGGCACGCGCGATTTCGTCGATTTCGCCTATCCGCTATTGGCCGCGCATGAGGTGCCATTCGCGGTCTATCTGCCGAGCGCCTTTGCCGACGGGCTTGGCGCCATGTGGTGGCTGGCGCTGGAGCAGGCGATCGCGACGCATGACCGGATCAGCCTGATCGTCGATCACGGGCAGCGGCATTTCGAAACGGCTTCGGTCGCCGACAAGTATCGCGCCTATTTCTATCTCGATAGCTGGATGCGGACACTGCCGCCGCACGAACTGGCCGTTGCGACGGATGATCTCTGCGGGCGCTACGCGGTCGATCTCGCGTCGCTGTCACGCCATGCGGCGTTGAGCTGGGACGACGTGGCGACTTTTGTGTCGAACCCGAAGGCGACCATCGGCAGCAGCACGGTGAATTATCCCGTCCTGGCCCATCTCGCCGATGCGGAGGCGCTGCGCGAGATCGCGATGGGGCAGGCAGTCGCGACATCCGCGCTGCCATATGAACCCCGGCACTTCGCTTATCCGTTCGGCGATGAGACCTCGTTCGACAGGCGTCACGTCGCCATGACGGCGCAGGCGGGCTTTGCCAGTGCCGTGACGTCGGTCCCCGGTGTCGTCAAGGCCAATGGCCCATCGGATGTCTATGCGCTGCCGCGGCTGGCCTGGGACGGCCGGCGGCAATCGCTGCGCGCCTTGCGGGTGATGGTATCCGGCGTGATGCTCGGCGCGGGGGCGCGGCGCTAGCCGTCGTCGGATGGTAGAGCGTCTTCGCGAAACCTATCGCCTTGCGCGACATGATGGGTTTCGTTCCGGCACTCCGCGCCTGCACCCTACCCATCCTACGATGTCAGCTGACGTCCTGCTCTGGATCGGCCTTGCCCATCCAGCTGATGATCGGCATCGCCGGCAGAACCCAGCCGAGGCCGGCGATCACGTAAAAGGCGGCCTGCAGCCAGCCATTATTGGCCAGCCACGGCGTCTGCGCCACGGTCATGCCGAGCAGTGACCACACGACCACGAGGATCAGCAGAAAGATGGTTCCGAAGAATTTGCGTGTGCGGATGGTCATGACGGAAATGTGCGGTCCAAAGTCGGCCTGGCATCGGGTTAGGCAAAGTGCCCAACTTTGCAGGCCTCTGCGGGCGGACTATAAGGGGCTCGAAATTTCATTCAAAGCGCTGATTTTGGCGCTGATTTCGCCGCTGTTCCCGAGACCCTTGCAATGACCGCTCCGTCCCGAACCCGCCACAAGGAATTACGCCCGGTGCGCTGGTGGCTGATCGCCGTGGCCGCCATGATCGTGGCGATGGTGCTGGTCGGCGGCGCGACGCGGCTCACCGAATCCGGCCTGTCGATCGTGGAGTGGAAGCCGGTGACGGGCGCGATCCCGCCGCTGGATGAATCGCACTGGATCGCGGCCTTCGAGGCCTACAAGCAGATCCCGCAATATCGCGAACTCAATGCCGGCATGACGCTTCATGAGTTCAAGACCATCTTCTGGTGGGAATGGAGCCATCGTCTGCTCGGCCGCGTCATCGGCATGGTGTTCCTGCTGCCGTTCCTCTGGTTCCTGTGGCGCGGCATCCTGACTTCGGAATTGAAGAAGCGGCTGTGGGTGATCTTCGGCCTCGGTGGCCTGCAGGGTGCCGTCGGCTGGTGGATGGTGGCGTCGGGCCTGACCAAGCGCATCGAGGTCTCGCAATATCGTCTCGCCGCGCATCTGATGCTGGCGCTGATCATCTTCGCCGCCATCGTCTGGACGCTGCGGCGATTGAGCGATCATGCGCCGGTGCTGGCGGCTAGCCGGTTGCGGGTCACAAGTTGGGTGCTGCTGGGGCTGACCTTCCTGCAGCTCTATTTCGGCGCGCTGGTCGCGGGGCTGCGCGCCGGCCGCGTGTTCAACACCTGGCCGGAGATCGACGGCGCGCTGATCCCGTCCGCCTCACGGTTGTTCTTCGAGGACCCGTGGTGGCGCAACATGTTCGACAACACGCTGACGGTTCAGTTCCAGCATCGCATGACCGCCTATGTGTTGTTCGCACTGGCGATCTGGCATGTGGTCGATGCGATCCGCGCGCGGGCAGGGGCACAGGTTGTCAACGGCGCGCTGTGGCTGGCGGCTTCGATCATGGTGCAGGCGGCGCTCGGCATTCTCACGCTGCTGCATCAGGTGCCCATCGATCTGGCGCTGACCCATCAGGCGGTCGCCATCGTGGTACTGACCCTGGCGATCCTGCAGGTGGAGCGGATGAAGCCGCGCGGGGCGGCGTTGACGGACCGTCAGCTCGACCTCGCGGTCGGCAAGGCTGCCTGACCACCGCGCACGAGACATCCTGATATTCAGGCTACAGCCATGATGACGTGCGCCTGAATCTTGGCTGCAATCTCGGCGCGGCCATGTCTGTCGGCAATCGCGGACGCGACATAGTCGGTTGCGGATTCCAGGCTTCCTGCATCCCTGGCCTCGATTTCGGTGCGAAGAAGAGTTCCCTGGCAATAGGCAACGGCCGGAAGGCGAGGCGATGATGCACGGCTTTGTTCGGCCCTCGTCTCGATCACCACATGGGAGAAACCTGCGCCCTCCAGCTCGCGACGGATCAGCGCCGTATCGTGATAGCCGTGCGGCGTGCGTGCCAGAAAGCGCGGCGGATCGCCCGGAAAAATCCTTGCGAGCGCATTCGTCACATCATCCGCAAATACATTCTCCTCGATGCGATCCCAGACGCTGAATAAAAAATGTCCTCCGGGCTTCAGGACGCGCCTCGCTTCGCGGTAGCCAGATGTGCGGTCGGGAAAGAACATCGCGCCGAACTGGCAGCAAACGAGATCGAAGGCTGAATTTTCAAACGGCAACGCCAGAGCATCCGCCTGCTGCCATGTGATGCGCGTGTCGGGAGGTTGTCGCGACGCCGCGTAGTCGATCATCGGCTGGTTCAGGTCGGTTACGACATAGCTTGCGCCCTGGGGCAATTCCGGCGCCAGGGCGCGGGTGACAACCCCGCTGCCCGCGGCGGTTTCCAGAACGGCGGCTGGTGACAAGGACGCTGCGCGTCGTGCAAGATCCGCGGCATATGGCTCGAAAATCAACGGCACCATATAGCGGTCGTAATTTTCCGGAATCCGGCCGGCGAACACCTTGTCGGTTTCCAACATGGCCTGTCACCCGTCATCACGTTTGCTGCTCCAATGACTACCACATGATTGTTGGCTGCGGGGCATTTTCGACGGATTCAGAGGTTGTGGCCGGCGGCGCACCAACACGTCCGCACCCTAGAACGATTGTAACGGAGTTGACGCAGTCGTGTGGCGGCGCGGCTTTCGCTGATGCGCGCCGCGCAATAGATACGGCACAGCACCACACAGGGTTGGGTCATGTCGTCCGCATTCATTCAGGCTGCCGTCATTCTGCTGCGCGAGGGGCTCGAGGCCATGCTCGTGATTGCGGCGCTGGCCGGCTATCTCCGCAAGTCCGGCGGCGGCCACCGCGTGACCGCACTCTATATGGGTGCGCTGGCGGCGATCCTCGCCAGCCTGATCGCGGCCTGGGCGTTCGCGGTGTTCAATTCCGGCGATCACAGCGATGTCTTCGAGGCCATCGTCATCCTGTTTGCCGCGGGGTTGATGCTCTATGTCAGCGGCTGGCTGATGGTGAAGCAGGATCCGCGCGGCTGGCAGGATTATCTGGCGGCGAAGGCGGATCATGCCTTGGCGCAGGATACGGGTCTCGCCGTCGCAATGCTGGCATTCCTCGCGGTGTTTCGCGAAGGCGCCGAGACCGTGTTGTTCATCAACACACTGGCCACCACCGAAGGCGGCTGGAGCATCGCATTGTTCGGCGGTCTGGCGGCGGCGACGGCCGGCCTCGTCGTGCTGTTTTACTTCATCAACATGATCGCCCGGCGGATTCCGCTGCGGCCGCTGTTCATCATCACCTCGGCCTTCCTGTTCGTGATGGGCATCAAGTTCATCGGCGAAGCCATCCAGGAATTCCAGGAACAGGCGATGATTCCGGTCACCGACGCGCCGGGCAGCGCATTCCTGACGGCGATCGGCTTCAATCCGACGCTGGAAGCGCTATCGATCCAGTTGCTGGTGGTGCTGTTCGCGCTGGCGACCTATTCGGTGTTCCAGCGCAACGCGCGTCTGATCCGCGAAGCGAAAGCGATGCGCGGTCGGGCCTAGCGCTTCGTAATCTCTCCCCGCCTAGCGAAGCTTTGCTTCGCCTGGCGGGGCGAGGGAAGAACTTACGCGTTCAGCGCCTGTTCGAGATCCGCGATCAGATCTTCCTTGTCCTCGATGCCGATGGACAGGCGCACCACGTCCGGGCCGGCGCCGGAGCGCGTCTTGGCGTCGTCGTCGAGCTGGCTGTGGGTGGTCGAGGCCGGGTGGATCACCAGCGAGCGGGTATCGCCGACATTGGCCAGATGCGAGAACAGCTTCAGGTTCGACACAAGACTCACGCCGGCGTCATAGCCACCCTTCAGGCTGAAGGTGAACACGGCGCCTGCGCCCTTCGGCGCGTATTTGCGGGCGAGGGCGTGATAGCGGTTATCCGACAGGCCGGCATAGTTCACTGCGGCCACTTTCGGATGCGCCGACAGCCATTCGGCGATGGACTTGGCGTTTTCGCAATGGCGCGCCATGCGCAGCGGCAGCGTTTCGATGCCGGTCAGGAGCATGAAGGCGTTGAACGGCGATAGTGCCGGGCCGAGGTCGCGGAGGCCAAGCACGCGGCAGGCGATGGCGAAAGCGAAGTTGCCGAACGTCTCCTGCAGCTTGATGCCGTGATATTCCGGACGCGGCTCTGACAGCATCGGATACTTGTTGTCCTTCGACCAGTCGAAGGTGCCGGCATCGACAATGATGCCGCCGAGCGAATTGCCGTGGCCGCCGAGAAACTTGGTCAGCGAGTGCACGACAATGTCGGCGCCGTGGTCGATGGGGCGGATCAGATAGGGCGTCGCCAGCGTGTTATCGACGATCAGCGGTACGCCCGCTTTGCGGGCCACGGCCGAGATCGCCTCGATATCGGTGATCGAACCACCGGGATTGGCAATGGACTCGATGAAGATCGCCTTGGTCTGCGGCGTCACTGCCCGTTCGAATGTCGCGATATCATCGCTGTCGGCCCACACCACGTTCCAGCCGAAGCTCTTGAAAGCGTGGCTGAACTGGTTGATCGAGCCGCCATAGAGCTTTCGCGAGGCGATGAATTCGTCGCCGGGCTTCAGCAACTGTTGAAACACCACCACCTGCGCAGCATGGCCGGAGGCGACGGCGAGGGCTGCAGTGCCACCTTCGAGTGCTGCGACGCGTTCCTCGAGCACGGCGGTCGTCGGATTGGTGATGCGGGTATAGATATTGCCGAACGACTGCAGGCCGAACAGCGAGGCCGCATGATCGCTGTCGTTGAAGACGAAGGATGTGGTCTGGTAGATCGGCGTCGCACGCGCGCCGGTGGTCGGGTCGGGCTGCGCCCCGGCATGGACGGCGAGGGTGCCGAAGCCTGGAATACGATCGTTCATCTTGTCTCCTTAGCGCTTGCCCTGTCGAATAGTCGGTTTGTTGGCGCCAACCTGATGGCGCGCAGCGCCGCCGTCAAGGCGAGGCGGCATTTTGCCCCGACTTCGCAACAGCCATGCTGCGCTGTGTCATTTCAAGGGAAATAAAATCGCGAAACCTGCGATCAGGCGGTGTCGTTCTTGTCTTTGTTGTTTTCCTGCGCGGCGCGATCGGCCGCAGTGGTGCTGCCACCGCCGACGCTGCTGCGATTGAGCGACAGCCGCATGCCCTGGGTTGGGATCGGTGCGCGCCTGGAGCTGAGCGTGCGTGAATTGACACCCATCCACTGAATCTCCGACGACAGCCGGCCATATTCAATCTTCGGGCAGCGGTTCATCACCACCTTGATGCCCGCGGCCTCGAGCTTGGCGGCAGCTTCATCGTGGCGCACGCCGAGCTGCAGCCAGACGACCTTGGGCAGCGGATTGAGCGTCAGCGCGATATCGACGATCGGCATCACATGCTCGGCGCTGCGGAAAATGTCGATCATGTCGATCGGGCGGCCGATCTCCTGCAGCGATGCGACGAACGGCTTGTTCAGCAGGCTCTTGCCGACCTGGCCCGGATTGATCGGGATCATGTCGTAGCCGCGTTCGGCGAGATACTTGAACACGAAATAGCTCGGCCGCACGTTTTGCGGGGAGGCACCGACCATCGCGACGGTTTTGACGGTGTTGAGGATCTCGCGGATATAGGCGTCGTTGTAGCTGTCGTGGTTCATTCCGAATTTCCAAACTGCAGAGCCGTAGGATGGGTAGAGCGCAGCGAACCCCATCAAATCCACATGCGAGATGGCTGATGGGTTTCGCTACGGCGCCAGACGCCTGCGCTCTACCCATCCTGCGATCATCGATCTTCCCACTTCGGCTCGCGCTTTGCGATGAACGCGCCGATCCCTTCCTCAGCGTCGCGCGCCATCATGTTCTCGGTCATCACTTCGGCGGCGAAGCGATAGGCATCCGCGAGGTTCATCTCGGCCTGGCGATAGAACGCTTCCTTGCCGATCTTCACCGTATGCGCCGACTTGCGCGCGATCTGCTGCGCCAGTGCGATCGCTGCATCGCGTTCGGTGCCGGCGGGGACGACGCGATTGACCAGGCCGATCTCGCGCGCGCGTTCTGCCGAGATGGGCTCGCCGGTGAGCAGCATCTCCATCGCCTGCTTGCGCGATACGTTGCGCGACAGCGCCACCATGGGGGTCGAGCAGAACAGGCCGATATCGACGCCGGGCGTCGCGAATTTGGCTTGCTCGGAGGCGATGGCGAGATCGCAGCTCGCCACGAGCTGGCAGCCTGCGGCAGTGGCAACGCCTTGCACCGCTGCGATCACCGGCTTCGGCAGCCGCACGACGGCCTGCATCATGGCGCTGCAGATGGTCATCATATGCGCGAAATAGGCGCGGCCGCGGTCGGCATCGGCGCGGCGCGCGGTGAGTTCTTTCAGGTCGTGCCCGGCGGAGAAGACCGAGCCGTTGGCGGCGATCACCACGGCACGCACGGCTTTGTCACTGGCAATGTCGTCCAAGGCGGCGTGCAACTCGCCGATCAGGCCTTCGGACAGGCTGTTGCGGGCGGCCGGGCGGTTCAGCGTCAATACGCCGATGTTGCCGACCGTCTCACGCAGGAGAATGGATGGTTGCGCTGTTTCCGCGCGTGCTGGTTGAACCATGACTTGAGATTCCATCGCTGGGCAGGACCGTCACCATATTGTAACAGGACGGCACAAGCGAGAGCAGGGTAGAGACATGGCGACTGCGAAAATGAGCGTGGCTGAACTCGAGTCGTTTCTGAAACGCGAGTTCCCGCAGGCCTTTGGCGCCGGCGATATTGCGATTGAAAGCGCTGACGGTACCACGTGCCTGCTGCGCCAGACCTATGGCGAGCGCATGCTGCGCCCGGGCGGAACTGTGTCGGGCCCGACCCTGATGGCTCTGGCCGATTTCGCCATGTATGTCGTGCTGCTATCGGCGATCGGCCCCGTGGGCCTCGCGGTGACCACCAGCCTGAACATCAATTTCCTGCGCAAGGGCCTGCCGGGGCAGGATGTGCTGGCGGCCGCCAAGCTCTTGAAGCTCGGAAAACGCCTCGCAGTAGGGGAAGTGACCCTGTTATCAGGCACTTCGGCCGATCCGATCGCCCATGTGACGTCGACCTATTCCATTCCGAACGTTGGGTAATTCCAAGGGTATTATAGAACCATAATTATAACGCGATGATTTAGCTGGCGAATTTAGCCATCTTTGGCATTGACGGAATCCGGTTGTCTATCTAGAAACGCCCTCAGTTCGGCGGATCACCGCCGATATCCCCTTTTCATGGATATTCACAATGAAGACGTTTTCGGCAAAGCCCGCCGAGATCACGAAGAAGTGGATCGTCATCGACGCCACTGGTCTCGTGGTGGGCCGGCTGGCCACGCTGGTCGCAATGCGGCTGCGCGGCAAGCACCTCCCGACCTATACCCCGCATGTCGATTGCGGCGACCATGTCATCATCGTCAACGCGGACAAGGTGGTGTTCACCGGTCGCAAGCGTGAAGACAAGGTCTATTACAACCACACCGGCTTCATCGGCGGCATCAAGGAAAAGACTGCGAAGTCGATCCTCGAAGGTCGTTTCCCGGAGCGCGTTGTCGAGAAGGCTGTCGAGCGCATGATCCCGCGCGGTCCGCTCGGTCGCGTCCAGTTCGGCAATCTGCGTGTTTACGCCGGCGCCGAGCATCCGCATGAGGCCCAGCAACCAGAAGCGCTCGACGTTGGCGCGTTGAACCGCAAGAACAAGAGGGCCGCATAATGTCCGATACCATGCAGTCTCTCGACCAGCTGTCGTCGCTGAAGGTGTCCGCACCGGACGCGCCGCGTTACGAGAAGAAGGTCGACAAGCAGGGCCGCGCCTATGCCACCGGCAAGCGCAAGGACGCGGTTGCCCGCGTCTGGATCAAGCCGGGCGCCGGCAAGGTCGTCGTCAACACCCGTGAAGTCGAAGTGTACTTCGCACGTCCGGTGCTGCGCATGCTCATCCAGCAGCCGCTGGTCGCTGCAGCCCGTGCTGGCCAGTACGACGTGATCTGCACCGTTGCCGGCGGTGGTCTGTCCGGCCAGGCCGGTGCCGTGCGTCACGGCATCTCCAAGGCTCTGACGAACTTCGAACCGGATCTGCGCGGCGTCCTCAAGAAGGGCGGCTTCCTGACCCGCGACTCGCGTGTCGTCGAGCGCAAGAAGTACGGCAAGGCGAAAGCCCGCAAGTCCTTCCAGTTCTCGAAGCGCTAATTTCTGCTTCGATAAAATTTGCTGCAAATGCGGTGAATACAATTTTGAAAAGGGCGCCTTCGGGCGCCCTTTTTGCGTTCTGGTCCACCGCCGGATACTGACAGATTGACGCAGTTTTTCGAGAAAACTTGTGCGGGCGCGCAAACGGATTTCCAATCGGTACACTCCTATGTTCGATGATGGCGAAGAGGCCAGTCCGAATCATGATGGTTTGGAAATCTCGCAACAATTGCCGGTGCTCGAACATGTCGCTCGATTCTTCCACGCTCTATCTGGTCGCGACCCTGGTTGCAGCGATGTTGGGCGGGATGCTGCTGTTTTTCGGACGGCAGGAGAAAATTGCGGCCCTCAACTGGTGGGGGGTGGCTTACCTGCTCGGCGCCGTATCGGTCGCATTGTGGACACTTGCCTCGTCGCTCCTGGGTGAGATGCTGTCGCTGGCATTCAATGCCGTGGGCTTTGTCGCTTGCGGCATGGTGTGGAACGCCGCACGCGTGTTCCATGGCCGCAGCCCCAGCTGGGCCGGCCTGTTTCTCGGCGCTGTCGCCTGGATCGCTGTCATCGTCACGCTGCCGGCCGAGGCCGCCTCGCTGCGCATGACCATCGGCGCCGGCATCGTGGCGCTTTATGCGATGCTGACGGCGCATGAGTTGTGGAACGAACGTCGCAAGGCGGTGCAACGGCGCTGGCCGACCATCCTGGTGCCGATGCTGCACGGCTTCGTCCTGATGCTGCCGATCCTGCTCGGCGATTTCCTGCATCCGGATCACAGTAGTTTCGGCAGCAGCATCTGGGTCACGGCCTTCGCCATCGAGCTCGTGCTCTATGCGGTCGGCACGGTGTTCCTGATCTTCATGCTGGTCTCCGAGCGCGCGGTGACGGCGCATAAGGTCGCCGCCTCCTGCGATCCGCTCACCGGCCTGTTCAACCGCCGCGGCTTCTCCGAGGCTACGGCGCGGATGATCGAGCGCGAGGCGAAAGCCGGGCGGCCGGTCACGGTCATGATCTTCGACATCGACCACTTCAAGTCGATCAACGATCGTTTCGGCCATCCCGCCGGCGACGAGGTGCTGAAACTGTTCGCCACGGTCATCACCCATACACTGCGGATCACCGATCTGTCGGGCCGCATCGGCGGCGAGGAGTTTGCAGCGATGTTGCCCTGCAGCCTGGACGAGGCGATGCAGGCGGCCGAGCGCGTGCGCGAGGCGTTTGCGACCTGCGGCATCCAGGTCGACGAGGCGCCGGTGGCGACCACCGTGAGTATCGGCGTCGCTGGCGGACCGGCCGGCACTGAACTCGACGTCCTGCTGGCTGCCGCGGACACTGCGCTCTACCAGGCCAAGCGCAGCGGACGTAACCGCGTGCAGGCCGCGGAAGAAGAACCGCTGTCGCTGGAGCAGGGGCGCCGCGCTGCGGTGATCGGGCAAACGGCGAAGCCGAGCGTCGTGCGGGCTGCGGTCACGATGACGGCAAGCGGCGTGCGATAAAGGATCCGTTTACCATTCGATCCCTATGGTCATCGCATGATGACCTCGCGTGACTCGACCTCGACTACAGCCCTGATGTCGCTTGAAGCGGCTGCTGCTTCGGCCCGTGCGGGCTTTGCCTGCATGTTTTCGAGTTCGGACGAATACGAGACCGCGCTGATCACCGAGCGTCGTGCGCAGGGGCGCTATGGCGCGCAACACAGCAAACTGCCGGTGATCGCTTTCATCGGCTGCTGCGTCATGGTCGTCGGCACGGTCTTGCTGTTCGTCTGATCACGTCTTCGCGCCGCCTTCACCGAACCCCGACTTTGCGGTAAAGACACCGACCGCAAAACAAAGGGTCGGGAAACCATGATCACTGAAATCGCACAGATCGACGTCAAGCCGGGCACCGAGAAGGATTTCGAGGCGGCCGTCGCCAAGGCGAAGCCGCTGTTCCTCCGCGCCAAGGGCGGCAAGGGTTTTGAGCTGCACAAGTCGGTCGAGATGCCGTCGCGCTACCGTCTTGTCGCCAAGTGGGAAACGCTTGAAAACCACACCGTCGATTTCCGTGGTTCGCCCGATTTCGCCGAATGGCGCGCGCTGGTGGGCCCGTATTTCGAAACGCCGCCTTATGTCGAGCACACCGAAACCGTACTGACCACGTAGGGGTAACCCAAACTCAGGCCCTCATGGTGAGGAGGCGCTTCTTCAGCGCCGCCTCGAACCATGAGCTGACTTGGCTCGAAGCCTGTGGCCATCCTTCGAGACGCGCGCCTTCGGCGCGCTCCTCGGGATGAGGGATCAGGTTACGCCGCCATCGCCTGATCCTGCGCAGAGGCTTCGTCCTCTTCACGCATGAAGTCGATGACGACCTTGACGATCGCCAGCACCGGCAGCGCCAGTGCGAGGCCCCAGACGCCGAATACCACGCCGAGCAGGATCTGGAATGCGAACAGCGTGGCCGGCGGAATGTCCAGCGCCTGCCGCTGCAGGATGGGCGTCAGGATGTAGCTCTCCAGCGCATGCACGCCCATGAACAGCGCAAAGGCTGATGCGGCGGCGACCCAGCCCGAGGCGAGGCTGGCGAGCACCACGATCAGGCCGCCGAGCAGGGCGCCGACGGTGGGAATGAAGGCGAGCAGGCCGGCCTGAACGCCGAGAATGAAGGCGCTGGGAATCCCGATCAGCTTCAGCCCGATCCAGGTGATGGCGCCGACGACGACCATGGTGATCATCTGCGCGATCAGCCAGCGCTGCAGTGTGTCGCTGATGCGATCGACGATGACCGTCATCGGCCCGCGACGTTTCGGCGGGGTCAGGTGCAACAGCCCTTTGCGGTAAACGCTGGGCTGTGCGGCAAACGATAATCCCAAAAACAGCACGATGAAGAAGTTGCCGACCGCGCCGACGGTACCGAGCAGGATTTTCAGTGTCTGGCTGACGATGGCGCCGCCTGATGATGCGATGGCGCCGGCGCTCGGAAGGCCGCTGCCGGATTTCGGCGTTGAGGTGGCGGGCGACGTGCCGGGCTCGGCAGGCGTATCCGACGTGATGCTGTTGAAATCGAAATAGCTGGTGTCGACGCCGTGCTGCTCGAGATAGGTCTTTACGTTGACGACCTGTGACTTGAGGGTGCCGGACAGCGTCTTCGCCTGATTGGCGATGGTGGATCCGCCGAGATACATCACGCCGACCAGCATGCCGGCGAGCACGATGCAGACCATTGCGAGCCGCATTGGATGCGGGCCGCCCATGAAGCGCCCGAATAATCCCGTCAGCGCATTGAGGGCTACGCCGAGCAGGACGCCTGCAAAGATCAGGAATAGCGTTCCCGAGAAGTACCAGGCGAAGCCTATGAGGATCGCGAAGGACACCGTGGCGATTCCGCCCGCCGTGATCGCCCACGCAAGGTCGCTACGCGTCTGGACATTGGCTTCTGCGGGCACGGTGAATCCCCTGGATCGATTGGACTTTCACTGTTCCGTCAATTGCATCGGGGATCAAGACATATCGCCGCTTTGACGTCTCCGTCGCGATCGTGCATGGCCGATCGGGGGAGGCCAATAACAATGAACATGCTGAAATGGGTCGGTCCGGTCGGATTGCTCGCAGCCCTGGTGATCGGGGACCAGATCCGGATCAACCGGCCCGCGCACAAATATCGGCTGACCATGGAGGTCGAGACGCCGGATGGCGTGAAGTCTGCCTCGCATGTCGTCTCCGTGCATCCCTATCGGGGCTACCAGCCGGGCGGCAAGGTGACGTCACGGGGCGATGCGGTGGTGTTGGATCTCGGCGGCGGCAGGAACCTTGCCGCGCTGATGCTGCATGACGACAAGGGCAGCGCGGATTTCGACGGCGCCAATTTCGTGGCGATGCGGGCCTATCAGGCAGCCGGACGCAAGATCGCCTTTCGCGACGTCAGCAGCCAGACCGGCGCCGTTCCGGTCGCCGGCGAATTGATGCCGGTGCTGGCGAGTTTCACAGACCCCCGGGACGCGTCGACCATGCGCAGGATGCAGCCGGATGACCTGTCGTCGCTCGGCGCCGGCGTGCGCTTGCGCGGTGTCACGGTGGAGACCGTGCCCAATGGATTCTGGCCGGTCGATTTCGGTGGCGTTCTCGGCGCCCCGGTCACGCGCAGCGTCACCGCAAAGCTGCCATGGGCGGACAGCGAAGCGGAGGCGGCGCGCGCGGTCACTGCGGTCGGCTTCTCCGATCTGCTTGAGGCATCGCGCGCATTCACGCGCAAATAGCGGCCACGAAAAAGGCGCTCCGTTTCCGGAGCGCCCTTATCGGTTCTGGCTGTGAGGCCCGAAGGCTTACAGCGAGTAGTACATGTCGAATTCGACCGGGTGCGGCGTCATTTCAAAACGCATCACTTCGGTCATCTTCAGTTCGATGTAGCTGTCGATGAAGTCGTCGTCGAACACGCCGCCGTTCTTGAGGAAGCCGCGATCCTTGTCGAGGTTCTCGAGGGCTTCGCGGAGCGAGCCGCACACCGTCGGGATCTGCTTCAGCTCTTCCTTCGGCAGGTCGTAGAGGTCCTTGTCCATGGCCGGACCCGGATCGATCTTGTTCTTGATGCCGTCGAGACCGGCCGTCAGCATCGCGGCGAAAGCGAGATACGGATTGGCCATCGGATCCGGGAAGCGGACTTCGACGCGCTTGGCCTTCGGGTTGGTGGTGTAGGGTATGCGGCAGGAGGCCGAACGGTTGCGCGCCGAATAGGCGAGCAGCACCGGGGCTTCGTAGCCGGGGACCAGGCGCTTGTAGGAGTTGGTCGACGGGTTGGTGAAGGCGTTGATCGCCTTGGCATGCTTGATGATGCCGCCGATGTAGTGGAGGCAGGTCTCGGAGAGATCGGCATATTTGTTGCCGGCGAAAGTCGGCTTGCCGTCCTTCCAGATCGACTGGTGCACATGCATGCCCGAGCCGTTGTCGCCGAAGATCGGCTTCGGCATGAAGGTGGCGGTCTTGCCGTAGATGTGCGCGACCTGATGGATGCAATACTTATAGATCTGCATCTGGTCGGCCATGTAGGTCAGCGTGTCGAACTTCATGCCGAGTTCGTGCTGGGCCGACGCCACTTCGTGGTGATGCTTCTCGACCTTGACGCCCATGCGGGCCATGGCGCCGAGCATTTCCGAGCGCATGTCCTGCACCGAGTCCTGCGGCGGGACGGGGAAGTAACCGCCCTTGGTGCGGATGCGGTGGCCGAGATTGCCGCCTTCATATTCGGTGTCGGAATTGGTCGGCAGTTCCGACGAGTCCAGCTTGAAGCCCGTGTTGTACGGATTGGCCGAGAAACGCACGTCGTCGAACACGAAGAATTCGGCCTCAGGGCCGACGAACACGGTGTCGCCGACACCCATGGACTTGACCATGGCTTCGGCCTTCTTGGCGATGCCGCGCGGGTCGCGGTTATAGGGCTCGCCGGTGGAGGGCTCGAGAATGTCGCAGGTGATGACCATGGTGGTCTCTGCGAAGAACGGGTCGATGGTCGCCGTTGCCGGATCGAGCATCAGCATCATGTCGGACTCGTTGATCGCCTTCCAGCCGGCGATCGAGGAGCCGTCGAACATGGTGCCTTCGGCAAACATCTCTTCATCGACCATCGAGACGTCGAAGGTCACGTGCTGCCACTTGCCGCGGGGATCGGTGAAACGCAGGTCGACGTACTTGACGTCATTGTCCTTGATGGACTGAAGGACTTCTTTGGCGGTCGTCATGGGGCTCCCTACCTTTATTTGCGGGCCGATTTCCGGGACGTAACAATCTGTCGTGACGATCAGGTCACAACGGCATGTTTTCAACAAAACAAACCGTCAACAAGAGAAGGCTGCCGAAGCAGCCCTTTTGGTGACGCCTTGAAGCGTTGAATGTCGGATAGCACCCGGCTTGGAGAGCGTCCAGTCCGTCGGGTCCTGCGACGCGGGTCCTGCCGTCAGATCGCGTCGAGTCCGGACTCGCCGGTACGGATGCGCACGGCTTCCTCGATGTTCGACACAAAGATCTTACCGTCGCCGATGCGGCCGGTTTGCGCGGCGCGACGGATGGCGTCGATCGCCTTTTCGACGAGGTCGTCGGAGATCACGATCTCGATCTTCACCTTGGGTAGAAAGTCGACGATGTATTCAGCGCCGCGATAGAGCTCGGCGTGGCCCTTCTGACGACCGAAGCCCTTGGCTTCCGTGACCGTAATGCCCTGCAACCCGACTTCCTGAAGAGCCTCTTTGACCTCGTCCAGCTTGAACGGCTTGATGATGGCTTCGATCTTTTTCACTGAACGTCTCCTCGGCACTTCTAATCAGGCCGCACATAGCTTTGATCATTGCGCGTTTTGCGCACACTGTTCGATACCCAATTTCGGGCGTTATTGCGCTGCCGCCACGCCGCATCGACGAAATCTCGCCTGATGCGGTAGACGGTCGGCCACCCCCTGTCTCTTAAACAGGTGTCTTTCAACATTTGCCGGTGAGCGCGACGGACCCGAAGCTGGCTTCCTTAAAAGCAGGGTCCATGCCAAGTTCGCTCCTCGGCTATTTTTGGAGCATTATCAGGTTATTACATCGCACCTGAAGAGGTTTGCATCAAGAGTATTCAACTACTTTTGCCTAGAGAATGATCAAATTGATCGCGCGTTGTGCAGTTTTGCCCTGCAGCGTTCGCGCGTGACGGGAGTGCCTTCCAAAAAGGCGTGGTAGGAAGCGATATGAATATTCTGACGACCGACGAGATGGCGCGTGCCGATCAACTGACGATTGCAGCCGGGACGCCAGGCTTCAAGCTGATGCGCGCAGCCGGGCGAGCCGTAGCAGACGTGGCCGGCGAACTCGCTGAAGAGGGGCCGATCCTGATCGTGGCCGGGCGCGGCAACAATGGCGGCGACGGTTTCGTCGCGGCGGCCGAGCTCGCGGCGCAGGGGCGGGACGTTTCGGTGATCCTGCTATGCGACCGGGCGACGCTGAAGGGCGACGCGGCGCTGGCGGCCAAGGGATGGAAGGGCGACGTGCTGCCCTGCGATCCCTCCCTGATCGGCCAACCGGCACTGATCATCGACGCACTGTTTGGCGCCGGGCTCAATCGTCCGGTCAAGGGCGATCCCTTGATCATGATTGACGCCATCAATGCAGCCGGCGTTCCGGTGCTGGCCGTCGATCTGCCGAGCGGCATCAATGGCGATTCAGGGGGCGTGATGGGCGGCGCGATCAGGGCGACCGAGACCGTGACGTTCTTCAGGCCCAAGCCGGGCCATCTGCTGGTGCCGGGCCGGGTGCATTGTGGCCGGCTGCGGGTGATCGATATCGGCATCGATGAGGACGTGCTGGACGAAATCCGTCCGCAGACCTCCGAGAACAATCCCGATCTGTGGGCCGACGCCTTTCCGGTGCCGAAGATCAACAGTCACAAATTCTCGCGGGGTCATGCCGTGGTTGTCTCCGGCGACATCGCGTCCACAGGCGCCGCCCGGCTGTCCGCCCGGGCCGCTTTGCGCGGCGGGGCAGGCCTGGTGACGGTGGCGTCGCCGCGCGATGCGCTCGCCGTCAATGCCACGGCGCTGACTGCGGTGATGGTACGGCCGGTAGATACGGCGGCGGAGTTCGCCGCGCTGATCGGCAGCAAGGTGTCCGCCTGCGTGATCGGGCCGGGCGCCGGTGTGGGCGAGCGGACGCGCATGTTCGTGGAGGCCATCCTGGCTGCAAGGCGTCACGCGGTGCTCGACGCGGATGCACTGACCAGTTTTGCCGAGGCGCCCGATCGGCTGTTCGGCTTGATCAAGGGCAATCCCGAAGCGGGTGTCGTGCTGACACCCCATGAGGGTGAATTCTCGCGCATCTTCAGTAAGATAGATCGGGAACATCCAGCAGTGTCTAAGCTTGAGCGTGTTCGTCTGGCTGCGAAAGAGTCCGGTTCTATCGTCCTGTTGAAAGGGCCGGATACGGTCGTGGCGTCGCCGGACGGCCGCGCCGCCATATCAGCCAATGCGCCGCCCTGGCTGGCAACTGCCGGGTCCGGCGACGTGCTGGCCGGCATCATCGGTGCGTTGCTGGCGCAGGGCGTTCCGGCCTATGAGGCGGCCTGTATCGGCGTGTGGATGCATGGCGAGGCGGGCAGCGAGGCCGGGCCGGGGCTGATCGCCGAGGATCTGACCGAAGTGCTGCCGGCGGTGTTCCGCCGGCTCTATGACCAGCTCGGTATCCAGTACTGAGCCAAGAGTCCTGTTTGGTCGCGTTTTCTTGACGCGAACCGGTGTCCACTTCGCTTGAAAACGCGCTGTCAGTCGACGCTGTACCAGCGGACCTGCCGCGGGGCGGCCCAGTCGGCCATGAAAGCCTCCATCAGCCAGCGCCCGACATTGTTGGCGGCAAAGGCGATGCGCTGGGTCTGGCCGGCGTCCAGCGCCAGGGTGTCGAGCCAGAACGGCTTCCAGCCGTCATCGAGCCGGTCGAGCAGGCGGACGTGATGGCCGTGGATCTGGAGCACCATCGGGCTGGTGGCCCGGTTGGTCAGCGCCAGCACCACAGCGCGGCCGGGCTTGGTCCGGAAGGCCGGCGGTGTGCTGGCGGACAGATCGGCCGGCTTCACCCATTCGGGACTGACGGCGCTCAGCGTCATGTCGACGCGCAGGGCGCCCTTGAAGTCCAGTTGCGCGGGCAATCCGTTGGATGGCAGCGGTGCCGCTGCCGGCAGCGGCGCGGCGCGCAGCGGAGGGTCATTGGACATGGTGATCCGGCCGATCGGTCGGGCTGCCTTGCCGTCATGGAGCAGGATCGCCGAGGTCGATCCCGCCGGCCTGACGGTATCGATGAAGACGTCGACCCGGGTTCCGGGCGCCAGCACCACCTGATTGTTGCGGGCTGGGAACGGCTCCGACGGCTGCCCGTCGATGGCCATGACGCGCACCTCATGATCGTCAAATTTCAGAGCAACCACATTGCGTTGGCAGCCATTGATGAGACGGAGTCTGAGCCGTTCATTAAGTCGCGCCGTCAACTCCAGCGTGGGTTTCCGGTTGATCAGGAACAACGCGACCGCGTCTTTCGGGTCCGTGCCGGGGGCGAACAGGCTGCCGTCCGGCTTGAGGCGGAAGTCCTCGATCAGCAGCACCTCGTCGCGGTCCACCGCGACCGGATCGCTCTCCTGGACAACCAGGCTGCGGACCTGGGACGGCAGCGCCTGACTGTCGCCGAGCAGACGCATGTCCAGATACGACGTTCCGGCACTGCCCATCTGCAGCTTGAACGCGTCCTTGCCGCCGGCTGCGACCGGCTTGCGGTCGAGCAGCGGCGCAATCCCGGACACGCCGTTAATGCCCCGGCAGTTCAGTGCGATAGGGGCAGGTAGCTGATTGGCGAGATGAACGGAGATCTCGTCGCCGCGGTTGAAGCGCAGCGGACCCTTCTGGGCCGAATACAGCGTCCAGGCCTCAGTGGAGGTGCCGGGCTTCACCGTGAACGGGCCGGCCTTGGCCTGCAGTTCCAGCGCAGTGACGGCCTGGGCGAGGGTGGCCCGGGGCAGAATCGGGGCGATCAAGGCGCTCCCGGCGCCCGCGAGCAGGGTCCGGCGCGTGAGGGGGAGAAAGCGGTTCATCATGTCCAAATCCCGACCATTTTGCCGCGCTAAAGTCCAGTTGCCGGGGCTGCGGCAAGTAAGCCGCTATGTGACCATTTTTTTGCTGCGAACCACTGTCCCCATGTTATAAGCCCGCCGCTCGCGACATCGCGGCCGGACATGATGTTTTTAGCGGGCGTGGCGGAATTGGTAGACGCGCTGGATTTAGGTTCCAGTGACGAAAGTTGTGGGGGTTCGAGTCCCTCCGCCCGCACCAAGCGCACATAGCGTTTGACCATGACGATTTCCGGACACGTTTCCGCGGAGGCAAGCCCTTCACGTGAATGGGTCCGCCGAACCATCGACGCAGGCTTTCCGGTCGCGCGTCGGACGAATTTTACAATGTCGGGCCCTCGAGCCGGACCAAGCGGGAAGAAGATTGACGCCATGCAGGTGAATGAAACCCTCTCCGAGGGATTGAAGCGCGAGTTTTCGGTCAACGTGCCGGCTGCCGACATCGAAGCCAAGGTCGATGCGCGCCTCGATGACATGAAGGGCAAGGTCAAGCTCAACGGCTTCCGTCCGGGCAAGGTTCCCGTCGGTCACCTGAAGCGTCTCTATGGTCGCTCGGTTGCCGCCGAGACCGTCGATGAATTGATCCGCGACACCAACACGCAGATCTTCACCGAGCGCGGCTTCAAGCTCGCGTCCGAGCCGAAGATCACGATGCCGACCGAGCAGAAGGAAGTCGAAGACATCCTGTCGGGCAAGTCGGACCTGAATTACACCGTCGCCATCGAAGTCGTGCCGCCGATCGCGCTCGCCGACTTCAAGAGCTTCACCGTCGAGAAGCCGGTGGCCGAAGTGACCGATGCAGACGTCGATGAAGCCATCAAGCGCGTCGCCGACCAGAATCGTTCGTTCACCGAGAAGGCCGGCAAGGCCGAGTCGGGCGACCGCGTCACCGTCAACTTCAAGGGCACCATCGACGGCGTCGCTTTCGATGGCGGCACGGGCGAGGACATCCCGGTTGCGATCGGCTCCAACACCTTCATCCCGGGCTTCGAGGAGCAGCTGATCGGCATCGCCGCCGGCGAGACCCGCACCCTCAAGGTGTCGTTCCCGACCAACTATGCCAGCGAGACGCTGGCCGGCAAGGCCGCGGAGTTCGAGACCACTGCGACCAAGGTTGAATCACCGGTCGATACCGTGATTGACGACGAGTTCGCCAAGACCCTCGGCCTCGAGTCCCTCGACAAGCTGAAGGAAGCCGCGCGCGAGCGTCTGGTTGCGGAATTCGCCGGCGCGACCCGCCAGCGCGTCAAGCGTCTGCTGCTCGACCGTCTCGACGAGACCCACAAGTTCGATGCGCCTCCGTCGCTGGTCGACGAAGAGTTCAAGCTGATGTGGAATTCGATCCAGCAGGAGATGGCATCGTCGGGCAAGACCTTCGCCGACGAGAACACCACCGAGGAAGCCGCCCAGGAAGAGTATCGTAAGATCGCCGACCGCCGCGTGCGTCTCGGTCTCGTGCTCTCGGAGATCGGCGAGAAGAACAAGATCACCGTCAGCGATGACGAGGTCAGCCGCGCCGTGATCGAGCGCGCCCGTTCGATGCCGGGTCGCGAGAAGGAAGTTTGGGACTTTTACCGCAGCAATCCCCAAGCCTTGGCCCAGCTTCGTGCACCGATCTACGAGGACAAGGTCGTCGACTTCATCCTTGAACTCGCCAATGTGACCGAGAAGAAGGTGTCCAAGGACGACCTCTACAAGGACGAGGACGAGAAGGCGGCTTAAGCCTGGAGACGTCGGATGGGTTGAGCGTAGCGAAACCCATCGCTTCCAGTGTGCGTGATTGATGGGTTTCGCGAAGACGCTCTACCCATCCTGCGCGCGACCGTTCGGTTTAGAAACTTCTAATCAGAACGCCGGCCGGGTCCTCCAGCCGGCGTTTTGACGTTAAGGATACCGCTCGAAACAGGTTCCAAAAGGGCTCCAGCGCTTTGCGGTGGCCGTCCGAATCGGCTTGAACTGAGGTTCAGGGCGGCATGTGGACCGGTGGTCTTGTTGCTGCTCGATTGGTCCATATCTGTGGGCTCTGTTTGTTGTTCCTGCATCACGGGACGTTCGTCTTCTCCCGGCAAACCGTAACCGGTTCCAGTCTTGCCGATGGACGTGTGTCTCCTCCAACCTTTCGGGTGATCAATGCGCGATCCGGTAGAAACCTACATGAACCTCGTCCCGATGGTGGTCGAACAGACCAACCGCGGTGAACGGGCTTACGATATCTTTTCGCGCCTGTTGAAGGAGCGCATCATCTTCGTGACCGGTCCGGTCGAGGATGGCATGTCGACGCTGACCGTTGCCCAGCTTCTGTTTCTCGAAGCCGAGAATCCGAAGAAGGAAATCTCGATGTACATCAACTCGCCCGGTGGCGTGGTGACGTCGGGTCTGGCGATCTACGACACGATGCAGTTCATCCGTCCGCCGGTGTCGACGCTGTGCGTCGGTCAGGCCGCGTCGATGGGCTCGCTGCTGCTGACAGCAGGCGAGAAGGACATGCGCTTCGCGCTGCCGAACGCCCGCATCATGGTTCATCAGCCGTCAGGCGGCTTCCAGGGCCAGGCCACCGACATCCTGATCCATGCCAAGGAAGTCGAGAGCCTGAAGCGCCGGCTCAACGAGATCTATGTGAAGCACACGGGACGTCCTTACGAGGACATCCACAACGCGCTCGAGCGCGATAACTTCATGACGGCGGATCAGGCGAAGGATTTCGGGCTGATCGACAAGGTCATCGACAAGCGCGCTGAAGAATCGAGCCCGGCAAAGCCGGCCTAAACGACGCCGCATTCGGCGAACATATCGACAACCGAGACAGACGGCGCCCGCGCGCCGCCTGTCCCAAACCAGCCATATCGATCAAGCTTTTCCCGAATTGGTACTATGTGCCGACGCCAGCAGACGCGAGAGTTCCGCTTTCGTGCTGGTCGGGTGGTGTCATTCACGCAACGTTCCCCAATTTTCCGGGCGCCCTCGCGTAAATGCCGTAAATCACGCTATTGTCACGCGCCAGGAGATGGTGCCGATTAGCGAATTCTTGATCATCGGCTGTCAGCATGGTTCGCTGATGCGGATCGGTTAGTATCGCGGGAGAGTCGAGTTAGCCGTGATTCGTGCGGCATTCTGGAACTAGGTCTTTTTTGGTACGGATTTTGCTCTATCTACGGGTGGTGTCCCGTAACTGGGCGACCGGCAGACAAGATCGAACGGCGGACGGAGATAGGAATGAGTAAGGTCGGTACCAGCGACTCCAAGAACACGCTGTATTGTTCGTTCTGCGGCAAGAGCCAGCATGAAGTTCGCAAATTGATCGCGGGTCCTACCGTTTTCATCTGTGACGAATGCGTCGAGCTCTGCATGGACATCATCCGTGAAGAGAACAAGTCCTCGCTGGTCAAGTCGCGCGACGGCATTCCGACGCCGAAGGAAATCTGCAAGGTGCTCGATGACTACGTCATCGGTCAGTTCCATGCGAAGAAGGTTCTCTCGGTCGCGGTGCATAATCACTACAAGCGCCTCAACCACCAGACCAAGCACAACGACGTTGAGCTCGCGAAGTCGAACATCCTGCTGATCGGTCCGACCGGTTCGGGCAAGACGCTGCTCGCGCAGACGCTCGCCCGTATTCTGGACGTGCCGTTCACGATGGCCGATGCGACGACGCTGACCGAAGCCGGTTACGTCGGCGAGGACGTCGAGAACATCATCCTGAAGCTGCTGCAGGCTGCCGACTACAATGTCGAGCGGGCACAGCGCGGCATCGTCTATATCGACGAAATCGACAAGATCTCGCGCAAGTCCGACAACCCGTCGATCACCCGTGACGTGTCGGGCGAGGGCGTGCAGCAGGCACTGCTGAAGATCATGGAAGGCACCGTCGCCTCCGTGCCTCCGCAGGGCGGCCGCAAGCATCCGCAGCAGGAATTCCTGCAGGTGGATACGACGAACATCCTGTTCATCTGCGGCGGCGCGTTTTCGGGCCTCGAAAAGATCATCTCGTCGCGCGGACGGACCACGTCGATCGGCTTCGCCGCTCAGGTTCTCGCGCCGGAAGATCGCCGCACCGGTGAGATCTTCCGTCACGTCGAGCCGGAAGATCTGCTGAAGTACGGTCTGATCCCCGAATTCGTCGGCCGTCTGCCAGTGGTCGCGACACTCGAGGATCTCGACGAGACCTCGCTGAAGAAGATTCTGATCGAGCCGAAGAACGCGCTGGTCAAGCAGTACCAGCGCCTGTTCGAGATGGAAAACATCGAGCTGACCTTCGCCGACGAGGCGCTGGGTGCGGTGGCCCGCCGGGCTATCGAACGCAAGACCGGTGCACGTGGTCTGCGGTCGATCCTGGAGAGCATTCTGCTCGAAACCATGTTCGATCTGCCCGGTCTGGAAGGTGTCGAGGAAGTCGTCATCTCCAAGGAGGTTGTGGATGGGACGGCACGCCCGCTCTACATCTACGCCGACCGTTCGGACCGGACCGCGGAGAGCAGCGCGAGCGCCTGATCCGGCGCGCGTTTAAGACGCTCGACTTAAGTTCAATAGGCGGCTGCCGAGGCGATCGGCAGCCGTTTTTTGTTGTCGCTACGCTCTATAAATGCCCTTGTTCATGGGTATTCCCGCGACTTGACACCCCCCGGGCCCATAGCCACCTAATGTTCTCGGCGAACACAAATTCTCCCTCAAGATTCGCCATAACGATCCGGACACGTAGAGCCTGAAACGGCCGAGCAAAGACGGAAAATCGGCACCTTGTGCGGTTGCGCCATCGGGCGGACTGCTTGCAAGGGGGCACAGCAAAAGGAATAGGCCATGACTGCCTCCAAACCCCGGCCAACCATTGTTCACGGCGAAAGCCACTCCTATCCGGTATTGCCGCTGCGCGATATCGTCGTCTTCCCGCACATGATCGTGCCTCTCTTCGTCGGCCGCGAGAAATCGATCCGCGCGCTCGAAGAGGTGATGAAGAACGATGCGCTCATCATGCTCGCCACGCAGAAGAATGCGTCGGACGATGATCCATCGCCGGACTCGATTTACGAGATCGGTACACTCGCCAGCGTGCTGCAGCTTTTGAAGCTTCCCGACGGCACCGTGAAGGTCCTGGTGGAAGGGCTCGAGCGCGCCAAGGTCGAGAAGTATTCCGATCGTACCGAATATTACGAAGCGACTGCAGTCGCGCTGGCCGATACCGATGCGAAGAGCGTCGAGGCGGAAGCGTTGTCGCGTTCGGTGGTCTCGGACTTCGAGAGCTATGTGAAGCTCAACAAGAAGATCTCCGCCGAAGTCGTCGGCGTCGTGCAGGCGATCACTGATTTCGCCAAGCTCGGCGACACCGTCGCGTCGCATCTCGCCGTGAAGATCGCAGATCGCCAGGGCATCCTGGAAACGCTATCCGTCACCGCGCGCCTCGAGAAGGTGCTCGGCCTGATGGAGAGCGAGATCTCGGTGCTGCAGGTCGAGAAGCGCATCCGCTCGCGCGTCAAGCGCCAGATGGAGAAGACGCAGCGCGAGTACTATCTCAACGAGCAGATGAAGGCGATCCAGAAGGAGCTCGGCGACGACGAAGGTCGCGACGAGCTGGCCGACATCGAAGAGAAGATCGCCAAGACCAAGCTGTCGAAGGAAGCCCGCGAGAAGGCGCAGCATGAGCTGAAGAAGCTGCGCCAGATGTCGCCGATGTCCGCGGAAGCGACCGTCGTGCGCAACTATCTCGACTGGCTGCTGTCGATTCCGTGGGGCAAGAAGTCCAAGGTCAAGAAGGACCTCGCCGCGGCGCAGGCCGTGCTGGATGACGATCACTACGGGCTCGAGAAGGTCAAGGACCGCATCGTCGAGTACCTCGCGGTGCAGACGCGCGCCAACAAGCTGTCGGGCCCGATCCTGTGCCTCGTCGGACCTCCCGGCGTCGGCAAGACCTCGCTCGGCAAGTCGATCGCGAAGGCAACCGGACGTGAGTTCGTGCGCGTGTCGCTCGGCGGCGTGCGTGACGAAGCGGAGATCCGCGGACATCGCCGGACCTATATCGGTTCGATGCCCGGCAAGATCATCCAGTCGATGCGCAAGGCCAAGACGACGAATCCGCTCTTCCTGCTGGACGAGATCGACAAGATGGGCGCCGATTTCCGCGGCGATCCGTCGTCGGCACTGCTCGAGGTCCTCGACCCTGAGCAGAACGGCACCTTTGCCGATCACTACCTGGAGGTCGACTACGATCTGTCGAGCGTGATGTTCATCACTACGGCGAATACCCTGAATATCCCGGGGCCGCTGATGGATCGTATGGAGATCATCCGGATCGCCGGCTACACCGAGAACGAGAAGGTCGAGATCGCCCGCAAGCATCTCATTCCGATCGCGCTCTCGAAGCACGGTCTGGATGCCAAGGAATGGTCGATCGACAACGACGCATTGTTGCTGATGATCCGCCGCTACACCCGCGAAGCGGGCGTGCGTAATCTGGAGCGCGAGCTCTCCACACTGGCCCGCAAGGCCGTGAAGGAGCTGATGCTCTCGAAGAAGAAGGTGGTGAAGGTCACCGACAAGAATCTCGAGGAATTCCTCGGCGTGGCGAAGTATCGCTACGGCGAGATCGAGAGCGACGATCAGGTCGGTGTCGTCACCGGTCTGGCATGGACGGATGTCGGTGGTGAATTGCTCACCATTGAAGGCGTCATGATGCCCGGCAAGGGCCGCATGACCGTCACCGGCAACCTGCGCGACGTGATGAAGGAATCGATCTCGGCGGCGGCGTCCTATGTCCGCTCGCGCGCGATCAACTTCGGGATCGAGCCGCCGCTGTTCGAGCGGCGCGACATCCACGTCCACGTGCCCGAGGGTGCAACGCCGAAGGACGGTCCGTCCGCAGGCGTGGCGATGGCGACGACGATCGTGTCCGTGCTCACGGGCATTCCGATCCGTCACGATGTCGCCATGACCGGCGAGATCACGCTGCGCGGCAGGATCCTGCCGATCGGCGGTCTGAAGGAGAAGTTGTTGGCAGCGGCCCGCGGCGGCATCAAGACGGTGCTGATCCCCGAGGACAATGCCAAGGACCTCACCGAGATTTCCGACGCCATCAAGGGCGGCTTGAACATCATCCCGGTCGCCCGGATGGACGAGGTGATCGCCAACGCCCTGGTGCGGGCGCCGAAGGCGATCGTCTGGGAAGAGGACACCAAGCTGCCGGTGAAGGCCGATGGCGCGGAAGAGGCTGGCAGCGGCCTTACGGCGCACTGAGGCCAGCATTCTCGACGACTATCAGCGGCGCCCTTCGGGGCGCCGCTTTTGTTTGCGGGCCATCGCAGGCCGACTGCTTTCGACCATCGGTGGCCGATGCTAGAATGACCGCAGAGGCCTCCCTGATGAAGACATTGATCCTCACAGCCGTGATCTCGCTCATTGCGGCAGATGCCGTGATGAGTGAACCGCTGGACAAGCGCTTTGGACCGGACCGCGAGCGCGGCTATCGTTCGTCGCGGGAATTCGACGGCCATCGTTCGGAGTTCAGGAACAGGGATCGCGCGAATTTTCTCGGGAGCCAGCGGCCGGACAACGATCTGCCCGTCATGCCACGGCAGGATCTTCAGGCGTCGCCGGCGATCGGCTTGCAACGTTGAGAGCGAAGAGGGAGGCGCTGGATGCAGATCGATGGCCAATGCCACTGCGGCTTCATCAGTTATCGCGCGACGATCGATCCGCAGCGGGTGTCGATTTGCCATTGCACGGATTGCCAGACCATGACCGGCTCGGCCTATCGCGTGACGGTGCTGACGCCGGTGGACACGATCGAAATGACGGGCGGTGCGCCGAAGATCTATATCAAGCGCGGCGACAACGGCCTCAACCGCCTGCAACACTTTTGCGGGGAATGCGGCTCGCCGATGTTCGCCAGCGGCGAAGCGGCGGACGACAATGAGTGGGGCATTCGCTGGGGCAGTATCCGCCAGCGCGCCGAACTTCCGCCTAGACGTCAGATCTGGTGCCGGTCAGCCGCGCCCTGGATTCATGATCTTGCGGAACTGCCGGCGCGGCCGAAGGGATCGAACGATCCGTAAGGGCGAGACGATCCACGCAGAACGCCTTGCCGCGGGGAAATCCCGGCGTTAAAGAGAGGCCGTGAGGGCGGCTAGCTCAGCTGGTTAGAGCATCTCGTTTACACCGAGAGGGTCGGGAGTTCGAATCTCTCGCCGCCTACCATCTTCCCTAAGCCCATATCCTCCGCGTGTTTCGTCTATCGCGCCGCAAGCACCTTGGCGAGTTGAACGCCTTCGTTCAACAGCGCCATGCGCAGCAGATCGTAGGTCGTCTCGGACCCGCACGCGTTCGCCAGCCGCAGGGCTTGCAGCATCGTGGCAATGAGCTCGTCGGCGTCTTTGCCGCCCTGAATGACCTGGAGCTGACTGGGAGACATCGGCATCAGGCGATCCGCCGGGATGTCTGAGGCAACGCAAAGACGCTGTCTTCGATGGCAACGCCCTTTCTGACGCGGGCAAAACACTTTTCACTGACATGAAACATCACGGCGATGGTGGCCTCGCCATCGATCATGGTGGGTAATCCCAGTGGCTCGATCTCCAGTCCGAAGCCCTGAAGAATCGGGATGCGCAAGGGATTGATGACCGAGGTAAAACCGGACAGGCCCTCCATAAGGCCATACTCCTGGATCGCCAGCAGCAGTTCGAAATAGTGACGGCTGCGGCGTTCGGATTTGCGCATGGCAAAGCGCGTCAGCTCCAGCACATCGCGACGCTGGATCAGTGCGCCATCGAGCAGCTGCGGAAATTGCTCGCTGAGCATGTGAGGCAACACGGTTGGATAGAGCCGGAAGCCGCCGGCAACAGCGCCAGCGTCGTTGGCCGCGACCAGATAGATGGCAGCATCATCGTCATACTGGTCCTTCTCGTAGATGCCATCGACATCGAGGGCGGTCCAGCCGCGCTCGCCGACGAAGACCTCGTGCCGTAGCCGAAATTGCTTGTCCAGGAGGTCGCCGAACTGCCCGGCATTACCGCTGTGAATGACCTCGATCACGAAAATCTCCCCACGCTGGTCTGCGTGGAGGAGTCTCATGATGAGTTTGGTCGCGGTATTCCGTGGGCAGGGGATTGACAATTCAGAAAGCGATCAGGCCTTGTCTGATTGCTTCGGCCACGGCCTGCGCGCGCGTATGCGCATTCAACTTGTGCATGGCGGCGGTGACGGTCTTGTTCACCGTATCCTCGGAGATACCGAGAATGACGCTCGTGTCCCAGGCGGTCTTTCCGGCAGCGACCCAGCTGACGACCTCGCGCTCCCGCAAGGTGAGCGCGATCGACTTCGCGCGCTGGTGAGAGCGAAGCGTCGCAAAGCGGTTGAACGCATACATGGTGACAAGCTCGATGGCGCCGTGCGCGTCCTCGGTATTTTCGACTTCGCAGCCCGCCAGTGACAGGCCGGCCTGATAGCCGTTCATGCCGTGCACGGGTGCGCAGAGGCCGAACTTCAATCCGTAATCGACGGATGCGATTTCCATGATGCTCCGTGATTTCGGGCTGATCTCGTCGAGCCGGATGTCGGACCAGGTGAACAGCTCGGGTTGCCGGCGGATCCGCGGCGCAACGGGATCGCAGGCATAGAAATTCGACGCGCTATATTGTTCGGCCCACGGCTTGGGCCATACTTTCAGCAACACGCGATCTTCGAACGGTTGGTTGACGCCGGTCGAGGCCAGAAAGCAGATATGGTTGTAGCCGAACGATTTGACCGTAGCGGCCACGATATCGCCAACCGCAGACATGGAGGCGGCATCGGCGATGCCTTCGATCGCCGACAATGCGGTCTGAAAATGCTTGCCCTTGAATGACCCCATGGCGCGCCTGCATATCAGCTGAAATGGAGCTATGTATTGGGAAGTTATTCTTGCGAGAATTATGGCGTGATAATTTATAAAATGTACTGGCGGAGGATATCGTCGCCGTCACGGCGCGCAATCCGCCATTCGTTTGACGACAGAACTATACACAGTTGCGCCATTACTGGAATGCTTGGCCCTCGCTCCTTTACGCAGTGAGACGAGCGGTTCTTTGTTACCATTACGCCCGCTCTTCCCAGATCATCGCCAGATGCACGATGGTCTGCACGGCCTTTTCCATGTCCTGGACGCTGACCCATTCGGTACGGCCATGGAAGGCGTGTTCGCCGGCGAAGATGTTGGGACAGGGCAGGCCCATGAAGGACAGCCGCGATCCGTCGGTGCCGCCGCGGATGCTGCTGCGGACGGGTTTGAGCCCGGCGCGCTGGATCGCTTCCACGGCGTATTCGACCATGTGCGGATAGCGGTCGATCACCTGCTTCATGTTGCGATATTGCGGCTTGATCTCGAGCGTCGCTGTCGAGTGCGGATAGGCCGTCATCACGTCATCGACGATGGATTGCAGCAGCGCTTCCTTCTCCGCGAGGCCATCATCGGTGAAATCGCGCACGATGAGACTGAGCGTCGCCTTTTCAAGCGCGCCCGATATGCCGATCGGATGCAGGAAACCTTGCTTGCCGTCGGTGGTCTCCGGCGAACAGGTGTCCTTCGGCAACCGCTCGACGATCGCAGCCGCAATCTTGATGGCGTGCTCCATCTTGCCCTTGGCAAAGCCGGGATGCGCGCTGACGCCTTCGATGGTGATGACGGCACCATCGGCCGAGAAGGTTTCGTCCTCGATATGGCCGGCGGTCTCGCCATCCACGGTGTAGGCGAAGTCGGCGCCGAGTTTTGCCAGGTCGACCTTGTCGACGCCGCGGCCGATCTCTTCGTCGGGCGTGAACAGGATCTTGATGGTGCCGTGCTTGATGTCAGGATTGGCGATCAGGAAGCGCGCTGCATCCATGATCTCGGCGAGGCCAGCCTTGTTGTCCGCACCCAGCAAAGTGGTGCCGTCGGTGGTGATGATGTCATGGCCGATCTGGTCCTTTAGCGCCGGATTGTCGGCGACGCGGATGACCTGTGTCTTGTCCGCCGGCAGCACGATATCGCCGCCCCGATAGTTCTTGACGATCTGCGGCTTGACGTCCTTGCCGCTGCAGTCGGGCGAGGTGTCCATATGCGAGCAGAAGCATATCACCGGCACTTTCTTGTCCGATGTCGCCGGGATCGTCGCATAGACGTAGCCGTGCTCGTCGAGATGCGCGTCCCTGAGCCCCAGATCACGCAGTTCGGACGCAAGCAGCCGGCCGAGATCCTTCTGCTTGTCGGTCGACGGGCAGGTGGGGGAGGCGGGATCGGACTGGGTGTCGATCACTACGTAGCGCAGGAAACGCGCAGTCACGTCATGGGCGAAATCGAAGGGGGGAGTTGCTGTCAAAGGGCACCATCTGATTGCAGAAGTCCTGACAGCTTAGAAGTTTCATTCCGGGCCGTCACGAGGACGCGGCCCGGAATGAGGTCAGTTCAGTCGATCGATCAGACGGCTTCCTTGAGTTCCTTGGCCGGGCGGAACGCGACCTTCTTGCTCGCCTTGATCTCGATCTGCTCACCCGTCGCAGGATTGCGGCCCGTGCGGGCGGCACGCGTGCGAACCTGAAGGATGCCGAGGCCGACGATTCGGATACGCTCGCCATTCTTGAGGTGGTTGGTGATGCGTTCCACCATGTCGCCGAGGATTTCTTCGGCCTTCTTCTTCGACAGCTCGTGATCTTCAGCCAGGGCCGCGGCGAGATGCTTCAGCGTGACGGTGGGAGGAGTGGCCGCTTTCGCGACGGCGGTGGTTGCAGCTTTTGCCATGAATCTGGCCCTTCTCGTTGGTGTCGGTCTTAAACCTGTGACGCAGCAGGGCTTAAACGATTCGAAGCGATGCCGCCCCGCTGTTTTGCCTGCAAACAGGGGCTTATTTGCATTTCCGGCCTTAAAACGGCCTTCTCGCGCGGCCTGCAGCGACGTTGTTCTGTGATGTTCTCGGGAATGGTTCTGCAACGTCCTTGACTTCAAAAGGACGTCCCTTTATGTCCAGCCCCACTGCGGGATTGCAGACGATCCACGCGGGAGTAGCTCAGTTGGTTAGAGCGCTGCCCTGTCACGGCAGAGGTCGCGGGTTCGAGTCCCGTCTCTCGCGCCATTCCATCGGGAATGGCGGATTTAGGTCCATCCGCGGTCACCCCACAGGTTTCCCCAACAGAACTGCAGACGTCTCGCGCAGCATTTGACGTGCCGGCGCTCAGAACGAATCTGCCAACGCGATTTCCTGCTTCAACGCCTCGATCCGCCGCGCGGCTTCCGCGCGCGTCAGGTCCTTTTCGAATTGTCTGGGCTGATAGGCCTCGATCGCCAGCGATTTCAGCGTCAGCGCCTGGCCGCGGGTCATCGGGCCGGAGAGGCGATCCGGCAGGCTCTCATACGACGATACCGATGCCGCCATCGCGGGAACGGCGACCTCGCTTTGGGTGTTCAAGGCCGGAGTCTTCAAAGCCAGGGTCTTTAAAGCAAGGGTCATGGGAACCTCCAAAAAATCCGATCTGGGTCGAAACAGTGGCTTGTCAATTTGTTCTCTTTTTGTTCTATATCGCAAATGACCAAGCTCGCCAACCTGAATTTCAGAATCGCCCGGCTGCGCTACCAGATGAAGGCGGCGCAGTCGGATATCCGGCTGCTGACCAATGCCGGACTGGACTGCGCCAATGCCTCCGGGCGCCTGCGGCGGATGCAGGCCGATCTGCTGGCGCTCATTGCGGAGCGTGAGGCGCTGGTATGTCCGGCGTGAGCGAGCCGCCGCGGCTCAGGATCATCACATTGCGGGCGCAGATCGCGGAGCTCGGCGCGGCGATCCGCCTGTTGCGACAGGCGGGCATGGACAACGCCGCCGCGGAGTTGCTGCTGGTGCGGAAACGCGCCGAACTGGAGGGCTTGATGCTGCCGGGAAGGAGCGCCAGGTCCGACCCGCCGACAGGCGAGGTTTGACGGTCCCGGTCATTGAGAAGTCATGCCGGATTTTTGGGAATCTGCGGCGGGTTTGTCGCGGCCGGCGATGCATCGGCAAGGTTGCGTTTCAATCGTCGCGCCGCGCATGGCAGGGCATGAAACTGTCAACATCCCTTGTCTTGCATGGCTTGTTGCGCTGCGCTAAGCCTCAGAACCATTCCAATGTTCGAATCTGTGGCAAAGTCAGGGCCGCAGGGGTAAGGCTCGCCGATGAACGGCATCTTGCATAATTATCTCCCACTTGTGGTCTTCATCGGCATCGCATCCGTTATCGGTCTGGCCTTGCTGATCGCGCCATTTCTCGTCGCCTACCAGCAGCCGGATCCGGAAAAGCTGTCCGCCTATGAATGCGGATTCAACGCTTTTGACGACGCACGCATGAAATTCGATGTGCGGTTCTATCTGGTGGCGATTCTCTTCATCATCTTCGATCTGGAAGTCGCCTTTCTGTTTCCGTGGGCAGTGGCCTTCGGCAAGCTTGGCGCAACCGGCTTCTGGTCGATGATCGTGTTTCTCGGCGTGCTCACCATCGGTTTCGCCTACGAATGGAAGAAAGGCGCGCTCGAATGGGATTGAGCCCAGTCATAGCCTCGGCTCCCGCCATCGCGCAGGCGCCGAAAGGCATTATCGATCCGTCCACCGGCAAGCCGGTCGGCGCGAACGATCCGTATTTTCTCGAGGTCAATGCCGAGCTGTCCGACAAGGGCTTCTTCGTCGCCGCGACCGACGATCTGATCACCTGGGCGCGCACCGGCTCGCTGATGTGGATGACCTTCGGTCTCGCCTGCTGCGCAGTCGAAATGATGCAGGTCTCGATGCCGCGTTACGACGTTGAGCGCTTCGGTTTCGCGCCGCGTGCGTCGCCGCGCCAGTCCGACGTGATGATCGTCGCCGGCACGCTGACCAACAAGATGGCTCCGGCGCTGCGCAAGGTCTATGACCAGATGCCCGAGCCGCGCTACGTCATCTCGATGGGCTCCTGTGCCAATGGCGGCGGCTACTACCACTATTCCTATTCGGTGGTTCGCGGCTGCGACCGTATCGTTCCGATCGATATCTATGTGCCGGGCTGCCCGCCCACCGCAGAAGCGCTGCTCTACGGCGTGCTGCTGCTGCAGAAGAAGATCCGCCGCACCGGCACGATCGAACGTTAAGACCAAGAACGCTAAGACTCGCGAACGCTTAAGGCTTTGTCATGGACGATGTGAGGCTCGACACACTGGGTCAGACGATTGTCGGCGCCCTTCCTGGTGCCGCGCTCGCGCATGAGGTGGCGTTCGGCCAGCTGACGATCGCGGTGGAGACATCGAAGATCGTCGAAGTCGCGCAATTCCTGCGCGACGATCCGCGCTGCCGCTTCGTCAGTTTCACCGATGCGACGGCAGTCGATTATCCCGGTCGCGAGAAGCGCTTCGACGTCGTCTATCACCTGATGTCGCCGGTGCTGAACACCCGCATTCGCCTGAAGGCTCTGGCATCCGAAACGACGCAGGTGCCGTCGATCATTTCGGTGTTTCCCGGCGCCGACTGGTTCGAGCGTGAAGCCTATGACCTCTATGGCGTGATCTTCGTCGGCCATCCCGACATGCGCCGGCTGCTGACCGACTACGGTTTCGACGGTCATCCGCTGCGCAAGGACTTCCCGCTGACCGGTTTCGTCGAGGTTCGCTACGACGACCAGGAGAAGCGGGTGGTTTACGAGCCGGTCCGGCTCAACCAGGAATTCCGTAAATTCGATTTTCTCTCGCCTTGGGAAGGCGCGGATTACCCCGTGTTGCCCGGTGACGAGAAGGCGAATTAGCGAATGGCGAGTAGCGAGTGGCGAATAGGGATGAACGTTGAGCGAGTCGACGATCAGTTCGTATCGGGATTTGCGGGTATGGCAGGATGCCATGGCCGTAGCCGAGGCGTGCTATCGTCTGACGCAGGCGTTTCCGCGCGACGAGCTGTTCGGACTGACATCGCAGATCAGGCGTTCGGCTGGCTCGATCCCTGCCAATATCGCCGAGGGACACGGCCGGGACAATACCGGCAGCTTCGTTCAGTATCTCCGCATCTCGCAGGGATCTCTGAAAGAACTCGAGACACATCTGATTTTGGCGGAGCGCGTCGGGATTCTTCCATTGGCCACTTCGCAAACAACCCTCGCCCAGTGCGACAGCTTGGGCAAAATGCTGCGGGCCTTGATACGGTCTTTGCAGGACAAGGCTGCCAGATAATGCCATTCGCCATTCGCCATTCGCTATTCGCCTTGGCGCGGAGCGCCCGATGACCGACCAACCCAACGTTCGCAATTTCACGATCAACTTCGGACCGCAGCATCCGGCGGCGCACGGCGTGCTTCGTCTTGTGCTGGAGCTCGACGGTGAAGTCGTCGAGCGCGTCGATCCGCATATCGGCCTGCTTCACCGCGGCACCGAGAAGCTGATCGAGCAGAAGACCTATCTGCAGGCGATCCCGTATTTCGACCGGCTCGATTACGTCGCGCCGATGAATCAGGAGCACGCGTTCTGTCTGGCCGCCGAAAAGCTGCTCGGCATCACCGTGCCGCGCCGCGGCCAGTTGATCCGCGTGCTGTATTCGGAAATCGGCCGTATCCTGTCGCATCTTCTCAACATCACCACGCAGGCGATGGACGTCGGCGCGCTCACCCCGCCGCTGTGGGGGTTCGAAGAGCGCGAGAAGCTGATGGTGTTCTACGAGCGTGCCTCGGGCTCGCGCATGCATGCCGCGTTCTTCCGTATCGGCGGGGTGCATCAGGACCTGCCGCCGAAGCTGATCAACGACATCGACGCCTGGTGCGATGCCTTCCCGCAGGTGCTCGACGATCTCGAGACGCTGCTCACCGGCAACCGCATCTTCAAGCAGCGCAACGTCGATATCGGCGTGGTCTCGCTGGAAGACGCCTGGAAGTGGGGATTCTCCGGCGTGATGGTGCGCGGCTCCGGCGCCGCCTGGGACCTGCGCAAGGCGCAGCCTTATGAATGCTACGCCGAAATGGACTTCGACGTTCCGGTCGGCAAGAACGGCGACTGCTACGATCGTTACTGCATCCGTGTCGAAGAGATGCGGCAGTCGACCAAGATCATGAAGCAGTGCATCGCCAAGATGCGCGCGGCGGACGGGCAGGGCGCTGTCGCTGTCGAAGACAACAAGATCTTCCCGCCGCGTCGCGGCGAGATGAAGCGCTCGATGGAATCGCTGATCCATCACTTCAAGCTCTACACCGAAGGTTTTCGTGTTCCGGAAGGCGAAGTCTACGCCGCCGTCGAGGCGCCGAAGGGTGAGTTCGGCGTCTATCTCGTCTCCGATGGCAGCAACAAGCCCTACAAGTGCAAGATCCGCGCGCCGGGCTTTGCGCATCTGCAGGCCATGGACTTCATGTGCCGCGGCCATCTGCTTGCCGACGTCTCGGCCATTCTCGGTTCGCTCGACATCGTGTTCGGAGAGGTCGATCGGTGACGCTGACGCCTCCCATCCAGTTTGACCGGGCGTCCGGCGTTCTCCAGAGCGTGAATCTCTGGGAACGTGCGATGGCCTGTGCGCTGGTGGTTGGCTCGAAGATCTCGTCGTCGTTCTCGCATCGCGGCTACAACATGTGCGCCAATCTGATGCGCAAGACGGTGCTGCCGGTGCGCGATCTCGTGGTGAAGCTGAATGCGGATGCACTGTTCGCGTTCCCGTTCGGCGACGGCTACTGGAGCAAGCTGCTCAACCGCACCTTCTCCTATGAAGATGAACTCGAATTGCTGCTTCAGGATTCGGTGAGCGTCGATTACACGCTGCTCGATTGCGGCGCGAATTACGGCTACTGGTCGGTGCTAGTGTCGAGCGCGCCGTTCGGCTCGCACAAGGCGATCGCCATCGAGCCGTCGTTCGACAATTTCGCCAAGCTCGCCAACAATGCCAGGATCAACGGTGACCGGTTCGAAGTCATCAAATGCGCGATCGGCTCGCAGCGCGGCACGGCACGTCTGTCGGGCACCAAGCACGAAGCTTTCAGCATTGCCGGCGATCCCAATGCGGGCGGCGAGGAAGTGCCGGTGATCTCGCTCGACAACCTGCTCGACGATGGCAGGGTGTCGATGTCTGGCAAATATCTGATCAAGCTCGACGTCGAAGGCGTCGAGATCGAGGCCATCAAGGGCGGCGCGCGATTGCTGCAGGGCGACTCGGTCATCATGTGCGAAGAGCATGGCAACGACCCCGCCCACACGGTCTCGCGCTTTATCCTGGATCAAACGCCGCTCAAGTTGATCGTGCATGATCCCGCCACCAACCGTTTTGAAACCGTGACCGAACTGTCGATCCTGGATCGCATCAAGGTGTCCACACACGTTGGCTACAATGTGTTCGGCACATCGAGTGCATTCTGGCTCGATCGTTTCAACAGCCTGAATGCGAGCGCGGCGCGCCGCACTCATTGAGAGACTAGACATGTCCGTCCGCCGTTTGGCTCCGAAAGAAGTTCAGCCCGCTTCGTTTGAATTCACGCCCGAGAATCTGGCGTGGGCGAAAGAGCAGATCACGCATTATCCGCCCGGCCGTCAGGCCTCGGCGGTGATCGCGATCCTGTGGCGTGCGCAGGAACAGAATGCCGGCTGGGTCTCGGAGGCGGCCATCCGCTTCGTCGCCGACATGCTGGAAATGCCATATATCCGCGTGCTTGAGGTGGCGACCTTCTACACCCAGTTCCAGCTGCAGCCGGTCGGCAAGAAGGCGCATATTCAGGTCTGCGGCACCACGCCCTGCATGTTGCGCGGCGCCGGTGACCTGATCGAGGTCTGTCAGCACCGCATCCATCACGACCCGTTCCATCTGTCTGCAGATGGCGACTTCTCGTGGGAAGAGGTCGAGTGCCTCGGCGCCTGCGTCAACGCCCCGATGGCGATGATCTGGAGCGACACCTACGAGGACCTCACCAAAGAGAGCATGAACAAGCTGATCGACGGCTTCGCTGCCGGCACGCCGCCGAAGCCGGGTTCGCAGATCGGCCGTCAGTTCGCAGCGCCCGAAGGTGGTGCGCGCGTGATGACCAGCGGTGGCGCCGCCACTTACACCAAGGTTCTGGATATGCCGAAGGAACCCGTGCTTGCGGATGCCGAGCCGAAGAAGCAGACCGAGTCGGCCAATGTGCAGGAGCGCCCGGCGCCGAAGCCGCCGGCTGCCGACGCGACCAAGGACAATCCGCCGAAAGGCGGCGCTCCGAAGGATGCCAAGGAGCCGAAGAAATGACGCGCGCGCTGTCGATGAAATTTGCAACGCTGTCGGGGGACGCGGCAATGAACAAGTGGCTCTACATCGCATTGCATACGATGGTGGCGGCTGCGTTCATTTTCTCGCTGCAGCGCTTCTTTTTGAATGCCACGCTTGAATCAAGTCTGTTGTGGGCGGCTGTGTTCGGCGGTTGCGCCGCGATGCTCGCCTACAAGCAAACCAATCGCTGATCGAGGAAGCCATGCTCGACGACAACGACCGCATCTTCCGCAATCTCTACGGCCTTGACGACTGGGGTCTCGCTGGCGCGCGCCGTCGCGGCGGCTGGGATGGCACCAAGGCCATCATCGACAAGGGCCGCGACTGGATCGTCACCGAAATGAAGGCGTCCGGCCTTCGTGGCCGTGGCGGTGCAGGCTTCCCGACCGGCATGAAGTGGTCCTTCATGCCCAAGGACAATGCCGACGGTCGTCCGAGCTATCTCGTCGTCAATGCCGACGAGTCCGAGCCCGGCACGTGCAAGGACCGCGAGATCATGCGGCACGATCCGCATACGCTGGTCGAAGGCTGCCTGATCGCCGGCTGCGCCATGGGCGCTCATGTCGGTTACATCTATGTCCGCGGCGAATTCATCCGCGAGCGCGAGCATCTGCAGGCGGCGATCGATCAGGCCTATGAGGCCAATCTGATCGGCAAGAACAACATCCACGGTTTCCCGTTCGACCTCTATGTCGCCCACGGTGCCGGCGCCTATATCTGCGGCGAAGAGACTGCGCTGCTCGAAAGCCTTGAAGGCAAGAAGGGCCAGCCGCGCCTGAAGCCGCCATTCCCGGCCAATGTCGGTCTCTATGGTTGCCCGACCACGGTGAACAATGTGGAGTCGATCGCAGTCGCGCCGGACATCCTGCGCCGCGGCGCGGCATGGTTCGCCTCGATCGGCCGTCCGAACAATGTCGGCACCAAGCTTTACGGCATCTCCGGCCACGTCAACACGCCCTGCGTCGTCGAGGACGCGATGAGCATTCCGTTCCGTGAGCTGATCGAGAAGCACGGCGGCGGCATTCGCGGCGGCTGGGACAATCTGCTCGCGATCATCCCGGGCGGCGCATCGTGCCCGCTCATCCCGGCTGCGGATTGCGAAGACCTCATCATGGATTTCGACGGCACCCGCGCGGTGAAGTCGTCATTCGGCACCGCCGGCGTCATCGTCATGGACAAGTCCACCGACGTGGTCGCCGCGATCGCCCGCATCAGCTACTTCTTCAAGCATGAGAGCTGCGGCCAGTGCACGCCGTGCCGCGAAGGCACCGGCTGGATGTGGCGCGTGCTGAGCCGCATGGTCGAGGGCCGCGCCCACAAGCGCGAGATCGATATGCTGCTCGAAGTCACCAAGCAGGTTGAAGGCCACACCATCTGCGCACTCGGCGATGCCGCTGCGTGGCCGGTGCAGGGCCTGATCCGCGCCTTCCGCCCGGAGATCGAACGCCGCATCGAAGAGTTCAGCCGCAAGGCCACGCTCGACGATCAGGGCATCCTCGATCCCGCGCATCTGGTCGCGGCGGAGTAGGGCGCATGGCTATGACGAAACTGATCATCGACGGCAAAGAGATCGAGGTCCCCGCGGAATACACGCTGCTGCAGGCGTGTGAAGCCGCCGGCGCCGAAATCCCGCGCTTCTGTTACCACGAGCGGCTGTCGATCGCCGGCAACTGCCGCATGTGTCTGGTGGAAGTGAAGGGCGGACCGAAGCCGGTCGCGAGCTGCGCCTGGGGCGTGCGCGATTGCCGCCCGGGCCCGAAGGGCGAGCCGCCGGAAATCTCGACCCGTTCGCCGATGGTCAGGAAGGCACGCGAAGGCGTGATGGAATTCCTGCTGATCAACCATCCGTTGGATTGCCCGATCTGCGATCAGGGCGGCGAGTGCGACCTGCAGGACCAGGCGATGGGTTACGGCGTCGACACCTCGCGCTTTGCCGAAAACAAGCGCGCGGTCGAGGACAAGTATCTCGGCGCGCTGGTGAAGACCTCGATGAACCGCTGCATTCAGTGCACGCGCTGTGTTCGCTTCGCCGCTGAAGTCTGCGGCGTCCCCGAGATGGGCGCGACCGGCCGCGGCGAGGACATGGAGATCACCTCCTATCTCGAGACCGCGCTGACCTCGGAATTGCAGGGCAACCTCGTCGATATCTGCCCGGTCGGCGCGCTGACCTCGAAGCCTTATGCTTTCGCGGCGCGTCCGTGGGAGCTCGGCAAGACCCAGTCCATCGACGTCATGGACGCCGTCGGTTCGGCAATCCGCGTCGATACCCGTGGCCGCGAAGTGATGCGCATCCTGCCGCGCGTCAACGAAGCGGTGAACGAGGAATGGATCTCCGACAAGACCCGCCACATCGTCGACGGCCTGCGCACGCAGCGTCTCGATCGCCCCTATATCCGCGACAACGGCAAGCTGCGCGCCGCGACCTGGGCTGAAGCGTTCAGCGCCATCGCTGCCAAGGTGGCCGGCAGCAAGAAGATCGGCGCCATCGCGGGCGATCTCGCCGCCGTCGAGGAAATGTTCGCGCTGAAGCAACTGCTCGCAGGCATGGGCTCGGCCAATCTGGCGACGCAGAGCGCGGGCGCTTTCGATGCAGCCGCTGGCCGGGCATCCTACATTTTCAACCCGACCATCGCCGGCATCGAGCAGGCCGATGCGCTGCTCATCGTGGGGGCCAATCCGCGCAAGGAAGCCGCCGTTCTCAACGCGCGCATCCGCAAGACGTGGCGCACCGGTGCGCTGAAGATCGGCGTGATCGGCGAGAAAGCCGATCTGACCTATCGCTACGATTATCTCGGCGCAGGCACGGACTCGCTGGCCGAACTCGCCGCTGGCAAGAACGCCTTCGCCGACGTGCTGAAGAACGCCAAGCGTCCGATCGTGCTGGTTGGCGCCGGTGTGGCGGCACGTGCCGATGGTGCTGCGGTACTCGCGGCGGCTGCCAAGCTCGCCTCGGACTTCGGCGTGATCAAGGACGGCTGGAACGGCTTCGCGGTTCTGCAGACGGCGGCCTCGACGGTCGGTGCGCTCGATATCGGCTTCGCGCCGACCTCGGGCAGCCTGAGCCTCGCGCAAATGACCGCTGCCGGTTCGCTCGACGTGCTTTTCTCGCTCGGTGCTGATGACGTGAAGGTCGCCGACGGTACCTTCGTGGTCTATATCGGTACCCATGGTGACCGCGGTGCGCATCGCGCCGACGTGATCCTGCCAGGTGCGGCCTATACCGAGAAGTCCGGCATCTTCGTCAACACCGAAGGCCGCGTGCAGATGGCGGAGCGCGCCGGGTTCCCGCCGGGCGATGCCCGCGAGGACTGGGCGGTGATCCGCGCATTGTCCGACGTGCTCGGCCACAAGCTGCCTTACGACTCGCTGGCTGCGCTGCGGCAGGCGATCTTCAAGACCGCTCCGCACCTGATGCGCATCGATCAGATCGAGGCCGGCGATGCCGGTGCGATCAAGACCCTTGCGGCCAAGGGCGGCACCGTCGACAAGACACCGTTCAAGGCCTCCGTTGAGGACTTCTACCTGACCAACCCGATCGCGCGTGCGTCAGCCATCATGGCGGAATGCTCCCGCCTGGCCTCCGGCCAGATGCTGACGGCGGCGGAGTAAACCGATGGCTGAATTCTGGACAAGCACCCTGTGGCCGCTGATCATCATGGTCGCGCAGAGCCTCCTTGTGCTCGTGGTGCTCTTGATTGCGATTGCCTACATCCTGCTGGCTGACCGCAAGATCTGGGCGGCGGTACAGATCCGCCGTGGCCCCAACGTGGTCGGGCCATTCGGCCTGCTGCAATCCTTCGCGGACTTGCTGAAATTCGTGCTGAAGGAGCCGGTGATCCCGTCCAGTTCCAACAAGGGCGTGTTCCTGCTGGCGCCGCTGGTGTCCTGCGTGCTGGCGCTGGCGGCCTGGGCGGTGATCCCGATGGATCTCGGCTGGGTGATCTCCGACATCAATGTCGGCGTGCTCTATATCTTCGCGATCTCGTCGCTGTCGGTCTACGGCATCATCATGGCCGGCTGGTCGTCGAACTCGAAGTATCCATTCCTGTCGGCACTGCGCGCCGCCGCGCAGATGGTGTCCTACGAAGTCTCGATCGGCTTCGTCATCATCACCGTCTTGCTCTGCGTCGGTTCGCTGAACCTGACGGCCATCGTCGCCGCGCAGGATTCGAAGTGGGGCATCCTCGGCTGGTACTGGATCCCGCTGTTCCCGATGTTCGTGATCTTCTACGTCTCGGCGCTGGCTGAAACCAACCGTCCGCCCTTCGACCTCGTCGAAGCGGAATCGGAACTGGTCGCGGGCTTCATGACCGAATATGGCTCGACCCCGTATCTGCTGTTCATGCTCGGCGAATACGTCGCCATCGTCACCATGTGCGCGCTGGCTACGATCCTGTTCCTCGGCGGCTGGCTGTCGCCGATCCCGTTCGCGCCGTTCACCTGGGTGCCAGGCATCATCTGGTTCGCCATCAAGGTGATGTTCATGTTCTTCCTGATTGCGATGGCGAAGGCGATCGTGCCGCGCTACCGCTACGACCAGCTGATGCGTCTGGGCTGGAAGGTGTTTCTGCCGCTGTCGTTGGCGTACGTCATCATCGTCGCTGCCGTGCTGCAATTCGGGGGCCTTGCTCCGAAATGAGGTCACTATGAATATCAGGGCAACAGCTCACTCGCTTCTGCTGGCGGAGTTCGTTTCGGCGTTCGTCCTCGCCATGCGGTATTTCTTCAAGCCGAAGCCGACGCTGAACTATCCGTTCGAGAAGGGGCCGATCTCGCCGCGTTTCCGTGGCGAGCACGCGCTGCGCCGCTATCCGAACGGTGAAGAGCGCTGCATCGCCTGCAAGCTCTGCGAGGCGGTGTGTCCGGCACAGGCGATCACCATCGAAGCCGGCCCGCGCCGCAACGACGGGACGCGCCGCACCGTGCGCTACGACATCGACATGGTGAAATGCATCTATTGCGGACTGTGCCAGGAGGCCTGTCCGGTGGATGCGATCGTCGAGGGACCGAACTTCGAGTTCGCCACCGAGACGCGTGAGGAACTCTATTATGACAAGGCGAAATTGCTCGCCAACGGCGACCGCTGGGAGCGCGAGATTGCGAAGTCAATCGAACTCGACGCGCCGTACCGGTAAGGTGACCAGATGATCCTTCCCGCACTGTTCTTCTATCTGTTCGCCAGCGTCTGCGTGGCTTCCGCGGTCATGGTGATTGCCTCGCGCAATCCCGTGCATTCGGTGCTGTTCCTGATCCTGGCCTTCGTCAACGCCTCGGGCCTGTTCGTGCTGATGGGCGCCGAATTCCTGGCAATGCTGCTGATCGTCGTCTATGTCGGCGCCGTCGCGGTGCTGTTCCTGTTCGTCATCATGATGCTCGACGTCGACTTCACGCAGCTGCGCGAAGGCTTCATCCAGTATCTGCCGTTCGGCCTGGTGATCGGGGCGATCTTCCTTGCCGAATTGCTGCTGGTCGCAGGCGGCTGGGTGATGAACCCGAACGTCACCAAGTCGATCACGGCGGCCATCCCGACCAATGTGAGCAATACCGAGGCGCTCGGCCTCGTGCTCTATACGAAGTACATTCATTACTTCCAGCTGGCCGGCATGGTGCTGCTGGTGGCGATGATCGGCGCGATCGTGCTGACGCTGCGCCACAAGGTCAAAGTGCGGCGCCAGGACATCAATGTTCAGAACGCGCGTAATCCGGAACTGGCCATGGAAGTGCGCAAGGTCGCGACCGGGCAGGGCCTGCAGGACGCCGACGCGGGGAGCTGGGTCAAATGACGATCGGTCTCGGACACTATCTGGCGGTCGCAGCGATCCTGTTCACGCTGGGCATCCTCGGCATCTTCCTGAACCGCAAGAACATCATCGTCATCCTGATGTCGATCGAGCTGATCCTGCTCGCCGTCAACATCAACATGGTGGCGTTCTCGACCTTCCTTGGCGACATCGTCGGCCAGGTGTTCGCGCTGCTGGTGCTGACCGTGGCTGCTGCGGAAGCAGCGATCGGTCTCGCCGTGCTGGTGGTCTATTTCCGCAACCGCGGCTCGATCGCGGTTGAAGACGTCAATCTGATGAAGGGCTGAGCCAGTTATGATCCAGGCTCTCGTATTCCTGCCGCTGATCGGCGCGCTGATCGCCGGCTTTATCGCCATTCTGGGTGCGCATGGGCGTAACCCGAGCGGCGACGAGATGGACCACGCGCATGACGACCACGGTCACGGCGATGCCGGCGCGCATGCACATGCTGCGCATGGGCATGACGATCACGGTCACGATGATCACGACGACCATCACCACGTTGCCGAGCCGGCCGCGGCCGGCTCGCGCGCAGCCGAGCTGATCACCGCCGGTCTGCTGGTGGTGTCGGCGGTGCTGTCCTGGATGACCTTCGTTGATGTAGCCTTCATGCATCACGATGCCCGTATCGTGCTGCTGAACTGGATCAATTCGGGCGACCTGCAACTGTCCTGGACGCTGCGCGTCGATACGCTGACCGCCGTGATGCTCGTCGTCGTCACCACGGTGTCGTCGCTCGTGCACATCTATTCGCTCGGCTATATGGAAGACGATCCGAACCGGCCGCGCTTCATGGCGTATCTGTCGCTGTTCACCTTCATGATGCTGATGCTGGTGACGGCCGACAACCTGCTGCAGCTGTTCTTCGGCTGGGAAGGTGTGGGTCTTGCCAGCTACCTGCTGATCGGTTTCTGGTTCAAGAAGCCCTCGGCCAATGCGGCGGCGATCAAGGCCTTCGTGGTCAACCGCGTCGGCGACTTCGGCTTCCTGCTCGGCATCTTCGCGCTGTTCATGCTGGTCGGCTCGACCGATCTGGACACCATCTTCGCTAGCGCGCCTGGTCTGGCCGGCAAGACGATCAACTTCTTCGGCTGGCACGCTGATGCGCTGACATTGACCTGTCTGCTGCTGTTCGTCGGCGCGATGGGCAAGTCAGCCCAGTTCCTGCTGCACACCTGGCTGCCGGACGCCATGGAAGGCCCGACGCCCGTGTCGGCGCTGATCCACGCGGCGACCATGGTCACCGCTGGCGTCTTCATGGTCGCCCGCATGTCGCCGCTGTTCGAGCTCGCGCCGAATGCGCAGGCCGTCGTGATGCTGGTCGGCGCGACCACTGCATTCTTCGCCGCGACCATTGGTCTGGTGCAGAACGACATCAAGCGCATCGTCGCTTACTCGACCTGTTCGCAGCTCGGCTACATGTTTGTGGCGCTGGGGACGGGGGCTTACTCGGTCGCCATGTTCCACCTGTTCACGCACGCTTTCTTCAAGGCGCTGTTGTTCCTGGGCTCGGGCTCGGTGATCTACGCGATGCATCACGAGCAGGACATCCGGAAGATGGGTGGCTTGTGGAACAAGATCCCGTTCACCTATGCGATGATGACCATCGGCACGCTGGCGCTGACCGGTTTCCCGTTCACCGCCGGCTATTTCTCGAAGGACGCGATCATCGAAGCGGCTTACGCCTCGCACACCCAGTTCGCCTTCTACGGCTTCCTGATGACCGTGGTCGCGGCGCTGCTGACCTCGTTCTATTCATGGCGTCTGGTGTTCAAGACGTTCCATGGCGAGCCGCACGACAAGAAGCATTACGATGCGGCCCATGAAGCGCCGCTGTGGATGCTGGTCCCGCTGGCCGTGCTGGGCATCGGATCGTTCGCCGCCGGCTTCCCGTTCAAGGAACTGTTCGCAGGCCATCACGTCGGTGAGTTCTTCCGGGAATCGCTGAAGATGAACCCGCACATCATCGAGGAGATGCACCACATTCCCGGCTGGGTCCCCTATGTGCCGACCGTGATGATGGTGCTCGGTTTCCTGATTTCGTATCTGTTCTATGTTCGCAAGCCGTATCTGCCTGTCGAACTCGCGAACCAGCATCCGCTGCTCTACAAGTTCCTGCTCAACAAGTGGTACTTCGACGAGCTCTACGAGATCATCTTCGTTCGCCCGGCCAAGTGGATCGGCCGCTTCCTGTGGAAGAAGGGCGACGGCATGGTCATCGACGGCCTTGGGCCTGACGGTGTCGCGGCCCGCGTGCTCGATATCACGCGCGGCGCAGTCAAGCTGCAGACCGGTTACCTCTATCACTATGCCTTCGCGATGCTGATCGGCGTCGCGGGGTTGATCACCTGGTTTATCTTCGGCCTGGGGGGCCAGTAACAATGGCGTCCGTCATGACATGGCCGGTTCTTTCGGTCGTCACCTTCCTGCCGGTCGTCGGCGCGATCCTGATTTATCTCAGCCGCGGCGACGATGAGGCCGCGCAGGGCAATGCGCGCTGGATCGCGCTCTGGACCACGCTGATCACCTTCGCGGTGTCGCTGATCCTGGTGATGCGCTTCGATCCGTCGAATGGCGACTTCCAGTTCGTCGAAAAGGCACCGTGGCTGGCCGCCACCATCAACTACCACATGGGCGTGGACGGCATTTCGCTGCCCTTCGTGATCCTGACCACCGCCCTGATGCCGTTCTGCATCCTGTGCAGTTGGAAGTCGGTCACCAAGCGTGTCCGCGAATACATGATCGCGTTCCTGTTCCTGGAAACGCTGATGATCGGCACCTTCTCGGCGCTGGATCTGGTGCTGTTCTATCTGTTCTTCGAAGGCGGCCTGATCCCGATGTTCCTGATCATCGGCATCTGGGGCGGCCCGCGCCGCGTCTATGCCGCGTTCAAGTTCTTCCTCTACACGTTCCTCGGCTCGGTGCTGATGCTGCTGGCCATCATGGCGCTGTACTGGAATGCCGGCACGACCGACATTCCGACGCTGATGCACACCGCCGTGCCGCGCAGTCTGCAGACTTGGGCGTGGCTGGCGTTCTTCGCGTCGTTCGCGGTGAAGATGCCGATGTGGCCGGTGCACACCTGGCTGCCTGACGCGCACGTCGAAGCGCCGACGGCCGGTTCGGTCGTGCTGGCTGCGATCCTGCTGAAGATGGGCGGCTACGGCTTCCTGCGCTTCTCGCTGCCGATGTTCCCGGATGCCTCGGTCTATTTCGCGCCGATGGTCTGGACGCTCTCCGTGATCGCGATCGTCTATACGTCGCTCGTCGCCTTGATGCAGGAAGACATCAAGAAGCTGATCGCCTACTCATCGGTCGCGCATATGGGCTATGTGACGATGGGCATCTTCGCCGGCACGACGCAGGGCGTCTCCGGCGCGGTGTTCCAGATGGTATCGCATGGCATCGTGTCGGGCGCGCTGTTCCTCTGCGTCGGCGTCGTCTACGACCGCCTGCATACCCGCGAGATTGCGGCCTATGGCGGCCTCGTCAACCGGATGCCGATTTATGCGGCGCTGTTCATGGTCTTCACCATGGCCAATGTCGGTCTGCCCGGCACCTCCGGCTTCGTCGGTGAATTCCTGACGCTGATCGGCACCTTCAAGGTCTCGATCGCGACGGCGACCTTCGCCTGCGCGGGCGTCATCCTGTCGGCGGCCTATGCGCTGTGGCTGTACCGCAAGGTCGTGTTCGGTGAACTGACCAAGCCGGCGCTGCAGGGCATCAAGGATATCACGTTCCGGGAAGGCCTGGTGCTGGTGCCGCTGGTCATTCTCACCATTCTGTTCGGAGTCTATCCGAAGCCGGTGCTCGACATGTCGGCGGCTTCGATCCAGCTCCTCGTTAACAATTACGCTGCTGCAACGTCTGCCGTGAAGGCAGCCGCGCTGCTGCAATGACCGCAGCAGATCAGGATAACGCGCAATGACGATTACGACCGCCGGATATTCCCTGCTGCCCGTACTGCCGGAGCTGATGCTCGCGGTTGGCGCCATGGCGCTGCTGATGATCGGTGCCTTCAACGGACCGAAGATCACGGGCCTCGTCACCACACTGGCCGTCTGCCTGCTGGTGGTGGTGGGCGCGGCTGAAATCATGCTGCCCGCCGGCAAGCATGTCACCTTTGCCGGCAGCTTCATCGTCGATGATTATGCGCGCTTCCTGAAGGTGCTGGCGATCATCGCATCGGCCGTGACGCTGATCCTGTCGCGCGAATTCCTCGCGGACCAGTCCCGTCGCATCTTCGAATACGCCATCCTGGTGCTGCTCTCGACGCTCGGCATGATGGTGCTGATCTCGGCCGGCGATCTGATCATGCTGTATCTCGGCCTCGAACTGATGAGCCTGTCGCTCTATGTCGTCGCAGCTTCCAACCGCGACAATGCAAAGTCGACCGAGGCCGGCCTGAAGTATTTCGTGCTGGGCGCGCTGTCGTCCGGCATGCTGCTCTACGGCGCTTCCATGGTCTACGGCTTCACCGGCACGGTGTCCTTCGCCGGCATTGCCGCCGAAGCCAAGACGGGCAGTATCGGCCTCGTATTCGGCCTCGTGTTCCTGCTTGCGGGCCTCTGCTTCAAGGTCTCGGCCGTGCCGTTCCATATGTGGACGCCCGATGTCTATGAAGGCGCGCCGACGCCCGTCACCGCTTTCTTCGCCTCGGCCCCGAAGGTCGCCGCGCTGGCGGTGTTCACCCGTGTTGCGCTGACCGCGTTCCCGGGCATTGTCGTGCAGTGGCAGCAGGTCGTGGTGTTCGTGTCACTGGCCTCGATGGTGCTGGGCTCGTTCGCCGCCATCGGCCAGACCAACATCAAGCGCCTGATGGCCTATTCGTCGATTGGCCATATGGGCTTCGCGCTGGTCGGCCTTGCCGCCGGCACCCAGGAGGGCGCGCAGGGCGTGCTGGTCTATATCGCGATCTATGTGGCGATGACCCTCGGTACCTTCGCCATCATTCTGACCATGAAGCGGGGCGGCCAGCCCGTTGAGACGATCAAGGATTTCGCCGGCCTGTCGCGTACCAATCCGATCATCGCCTTCTTCTTCGCGATGTTCCTGTTCTCGCTGGCGGGCGTGCCGCCGCTGGCCGGCTTCTTCGGCAAGTTCTACGTCTTCATGGCGGCCATCAAGTCGGGCCTGTTCGTGCTGGCCGTGGTCGGCGTGCTGGCCAGCGTGGTGGGCGCGTTCTACTACCTGTCGATCGTGAAGCTGATGTATTTCGACGAGCCGGTCGGAAAGCTCGATCCGATGCGCGTCGAGCTGCGCACGGTGCTGGCTGTGGCAGGCATCTTCAACGTGCTGTTCTTCGTCTATCCGGCGCCTCTGGTCAGCGCGGCAGCATTCGCAGCGAAGTCGCTGTTCTAGATGGCATTTTCGCTCGGTCCCCGAGCCCTCGCGGCGGGCACGAAGCTCGCCGCATTCGACAGCACCGGTTCGACCAACACTGAAGCCATGGACCGCGCGCGCGCAGGCGGGCGCGGTCCGATGTGGTTTGTCACCACTGAACAGACGGCCGGCCGCGGCCGCCGCCATCGGCCATGGGTCGCGCCCCGCGGGAACCTCGCCAGTTCGGTGCTTGAAGTTCTTGATGTGACGCCGTCGGTCGCAGCCACGCTGGGCTTCGCGGCCGGCGTCGCTGTTGAGAAGGCACTCCGGCAGATCAGCGTCGAAGCCGCGATACGGGCGCCTCAGTCGGCCGCGAATGATTATCGGCTGAAATGGCCGAACGACGTTCTGGCGGGCGGCCATAAGCTGGTCGGCATGAATCTGGAAGCGGAAGCAGCGCCGAACGGCCAGCTTGCCGTTGTCGTCGGGATCGGCACCAATGTGGTGGCAGCGCCTGACAACATGCCTTATCCGGTTGCTTGTCTGCATGCGATGGGCGTTGGCGCCAGCGCCGAAGACCTGTTTTCGGCGCTTTCGGACACCTGGCACGAGATGCGCGGCATCTGGGATTTGGGCCGCGGGTTTGCCGAGATTCGGCGGCAGTGGCTGGAGCGTGCAGCGGGGATCGGTCAGCCGGTGTCCGTGGACAATGGCGCGCAGACGATTTCGGGAATTTTCGACACCATTGATGAGGCCGGCTGTATGATTGTCGCGACAGCGGATCGCCGGCGAATCCCTATTACCGCCGGCGATGTTCATTTCGGATCGGCCGCGTCGACAAGGACAGAATACAAATGACGCGACCCAATGAATTGACCTTCGCACCACTGGGAGGCGTCGGCCAGATTGGCATGAACCTGTCGATCTATGGCCTCGCAGGAAAGTGGCTGGCGATCGATCTTGGTGTTTACTTCGGCGACGAGGAACATCTGCCCGGCATTGATCTCGTCATGCCCGACGTGCGCTTCCTGGAAAAGGAAAAGAAGAATCTCGTCGGTCTCGTCCTCACCCATGCCCATGAGGACCATTTTGGCGCCATCATCGACCTGTGGCCCAAGCTGAAATGTCCGATCTATGCGACGCAGTTCAGCGCCGCGCTGTTCGAGGCCAAATGCGCCAGCGAGCGCAATCCGCCGAAGATTCCCGTCACCGTGGTCCCGTCGGGCGGCCGGATTAATCTTGGCCCGTTCGATATCGAGTTCATTCCGGTCGCACATTCGATTCCGGAATCCCATGCAATCGCGCTGCACACGCCGCTCGGCACCGTGCTGCATACCGGCGACTGGAAGATCGATCCGACGCCGATCATCGGCAAGCCCACGGATGAACGGCGCCTGCGCGAACTCGGCGATCAGGGCGTGCTGGCCATCATCGGCGACTCCACCAATGCCGTGCGGGAAGGGCGCTCTCCGTCGGAAATGGAAGTCGGCAAGACCATCACCGAACTGGTGAAGGCCGCCAAGGGCCGCGTCGCGGTGACGACCTTCGCCTCCAACGTGGCGCGTCTGCGTGCTGTCGCCGATGCTGCGCTGGCCTCGGGCCGCGAAGTCGTGGTGGTGGGCCGCGCCATGGAGCGCGTCGTGCAGGTAGCACGCGAGACCGGTTTCCTCGATGGCGTGCAGCCGTTTCGCAACGCAGATTATTACGGCCATTTCCCGCCGGACAAGGTGATCGCGCTCTGCACCGGCAGCCAGGGCGAGCCGCGGGCCGCACTGGCGCGCATCGCCAACAACGATCATCCGATGGTGACGCTCAACAGGGGCGACACGGTGATCTTCTCGTCGCGTACCATTCCCGGCAATGAGAAGGCCGTCGGCACCATCATCAATGGTCTGGTCACGCAGGGCATCGAGGTGATCACCGACCGCAATGCGCTGGTGCATGTCTCCGGCCATCCGCGGCAGGACGAACTGCGCGACATGATTTCCTGGGTGCGTCCGCAACTGCTGATCCCTGTCCATGGCGAAGCGCTGCATCTGCACGAGCATGCCAAGCTGGCGCGCGCCTGCGGCGTGCCGCGGACCATGATCGTCAAGAACGGCGACCTGGTGCGTCTGGCTCCCGGCGATCCCGCTGTAATCGATGAGTTGCCGTCGGGCCGGATGTTCAAGGACGGCCTCATTCTCGAGGACTCCAAGTCCCGTGCCGTGACCGAACGGCGCCGGCTGTCCTTTGCCGGCTGCGCGTTCGTGGCATTGGCCGTGACCATGAAGGGCGAACTCGTCGATGATCCTGCGGTCGATCTGATCGGCATTCCCGAAAAGAACCTCAAGGGCGAGGTGATGGAGGATGTCGTGTTCGACATCGTCGTCAACATCGTCGAGAACCTGCCCAAGGCGCGCAAGCGCGATCCGGATGCGATGGCGGAGTCGGTGCGACGCGCTGTCCGCTCGTCACTCGCCGATCAATGGGGCAAGAAGACGATGTGCTACGTTCACATCCTGCAGGTCGAAGACTAAAAACGAAGAAACAAGAATACGGAGGACACCATGCTGGGCCGGCTCAATCATGTGGCGATTGCCGTCGCGGATGCGGAGAAAGCTGCGAAGATCTATGGCACCGCCTTCGGCGCCGAGATTTCCGCGACCGTGCCGTTGCCGGAACATGGCGTGATCACCGTGTTCGCGACGCTGCCGAACACCAAGATCGAGTTCATCCAGCCGCTCGGTGCGGATTCGCCGATCGCCAAATTCGTCGAGCGCAATCCCGACGGCGGCATTCATCACATCTGCTATGAGGTGCCGGACATCATCGCTGCGCGCGATAACCTGATCAAGGAAGGCGCGCGCGTGCTTGGCGACGGCCAGCCGAAGATCGGCGCCCACGGCAAGCCTGTGCTGTTCCTGCATCCCAAGGATTTCTCGGGCGCGCTCGTCGAAATCGAACAGTCCTGAGGACCCGATGGCCTACACGATCTCGACGTCGCTCGCGGTCTATTTCGTCATCTGGTGGATCACGCTGTTCCTGACGCTGCCATTCGGCGTGCGCAGCCAGCATGAGGACGGGGAGAGCACTGACGGCACCGATCCCGGTGCACCCGTGCTGGCGCGGATGGGGCGCAAGCTGATCTGGACCACGCTGATTTCGGCGGTGCTGTTCGCGGTCGGCATGTATGCGTATCGCATGGACTACTTCAACATCGAGCGGCTCTCGAAGCTGATGGGCGTGCCGATCTAGGTGCACTTGTTTTTGAGCGAGTACTGATTTGGTCCTGTGTCGTTCGGAGCAGCCATATGAAGCGCTTTCTTCTGTTCCTGTTGCTTGGGCCGGCCGTCGGCTTCGCAGTGTTCGAACTGCGTGAAATTGCCAGCGGCAGGATCATCGGCGGCTTTCCCGGCTTCATCATGGGATTGCCCTTTGCCTACTGGTTCGGGCTCATCCCGTCGCTGGTGATGTGGCTCGAGGACTGGTTCCTCGAAGACAAGATGCGGTTGTGGCCGAAGGTGCTGACCTCGGCGCTGACCGGCTATGTGGTGAGCATCGCCATGATGTTGATCTGGACGTCGGTGTCGATCCCGCTGCGTCAGATCCTCACATTCGGAATCGTCGGCGCAGTGCAGGGCCTGGTCTGTTCGTGGCTGTCGGGCATTAAGCCGAAGGGCAGTGCGCTGTAGTACGAAATGGCCGATTGAAGGATGGGGAGAACGTCTTCGCGAAACCCGTCACTTTGCACCAGGTGCCATTGATGGGTTTCGCTCCGGCGCAACGCGCCTGCGCTCTATACAGCCTACGAGTCCTCACCTGCTCTTCGGAAATTTGTCGAAAAAAAAGAGCAGGGCCGCAGCCCTGCTCGGAAAATTGTGTCGACCCTATTACCCCAAACTTTGGATTTTATCCTTGCTTAGCGGGTTGACGCTGCTTGAGCGCGTCAGGGCTCCTCCCGAGACTTGGACCACCAGACTCTGTCCTTACGAACCGCCTGAGTTACGACTCGTAGCTCAACTTTTTTTGTTTGTCATCAATTTCAGCAATGTGTGTTCAAAATTCGGGCAAGCGTAGAATGGGACCCTTTACGTCGTCTTCGGACCTCCTGGATTCGCTCTGGCCGCCCCCAGAAACGGGAGCCATCTGACAGCCTGGGAGAGAATTCGCCAGGCGAACGGAATTAAGCCCCGATTGCCGGCTTCAAGTCGCGGACTACCCGACGGCGGCCTGTTGCCCTTGTATTTTGGCGGCCGATCCGGTTTCACTCGCGTTCTCCCGTGTCCCTCCGATTCCCAGGCCTAACCATGCGATTGTCGCGTTATTTTCTGCCCATTCTCAAGGAAACGCCGAAGGAAGCGGAGATCGTCTCGCACCGGCTCATGCTGCGTGCCGGCATGATCCGGCAGGAAGCCGCCGGCATCTATGCCTGGCTGCCGCTGGGTCTGCGGGTGCTGAAGAAGATCGAGCAGATCGTCCGTGAGGAGCAGAACAGGGCAGGCGCCATCGAGCTCCTGATGCCGACACTGCAACTCGCCGATCTCTGGCGCGAAAGTGGGCGCTACGACGCCTATGGGCCGGAGATGCTGCGCATCGTGGACCGGCACAAGCGGGAGCTTCTCTACGGGCCGACCAACGAGGAAATGATCACCGAAATCTTCCGTGGCTATGTGAAGTCCTACAAGAGCCTGCCGCTGAACCTGTACCACATCCAGTGGAAATTCCGCGACGAGCAGCGTCCGCGTTTCGGCGTGATGCGCGGCCGCGAATTCCTGATGAAGGATGGCTATTCATTCGACATCGATGAGGCGGCGGCGAAGCGCTCCTATAACCAGATGTTCGTCGCTTATCTGCGCACCTTTGCGCGGATGGGCCTGAAGGCGATCCCGATGCGGGCCGAGACTGGTCCGATCGGCGGCGATCACAGCCACGAATTCATTGTGCTCGCGGAGACTGGCGAGTCCGGCGTGTTCTGTGACAGCGAGGTGCTCAACCTGCCGGTGCCGCCGGCCGATGTTGATTACAATGGCGATCTTACTGGCATCATCGATCAGTGGACCTCGATCTATGCGGCCACCGAAGACGTCCACGACGCCGCGCGGTTCGAGCGTGAAGTGCCGGCGGAGCGCCGGCTCAACACCCGCGGCATCGAGGTCGGCCAGATCTTCTATTTCGGCACCAAGTATTCAGACGCGATGAAGGCGACCGTCGCCGGTGCCGATGGTGCCGAGACGCCGATCCATGGCGGCTCCTACGGTGTCGGCGTGTCGCGGCTGCTGGGCGCGATCATCGAGGCCTGCCACGACGAGAACGGCATCAAGTGGCCCGAGGAAGTGGCGCCGTTCCGTGCCGCGATCCTCAACCTGAAGCAGGGCTCGGCCGATACGGATGCGGCCTGCGAGGCGCTCTACAAGGAGCTCTCGGCCAAGGGTGTCGATGTGCTCTATGACGACACCGACCAGCGGGCCGGCGGCAAGTTCGCCACCGCCGATCTGATCGGCGTACCCTGGCAGATCCTCGTCGGCCCGAAGGGGCTGGCCGAAGGCAAGGTCGAGTTGAAGCGGCGTGACGACGGCTCGCGTGAGAATATCAGTGCCGCCGAGGTCGTCGCAAAGCTGACGTCCTGACAACTTATCCACTGTGTGGTCGCCGCATCGCACACGATGCGGCTAGAATAAGCCCGATTCGTATGGGAGTCGGGCGATGGATGATGCCATGAGCGAGCCAGTTCGAACCCCACCCTTCGCCGCCTTCGAATGGCTGCTGTCCGGACGCTATCTCCGTGCGCGCCGCAAGGAAGGCTTTATCTCCGTCATTGCCGGCTTCTCGTTCCTGGGCATCATGCTCGGCGTCGCCACGCTGATCATCGTGATGGCCGTGATGAACGGCTTCCGCAAGGAACTGCTCGACAAGATTCTGGGTCTCAACGGGCATCTGCTGGTGCAGCCGCTTGAAAGCCCGCTGACCGACTGGAAGGACGTCGCTGACCGTATCAATGGCGTGAACGGTATCCGTCTGGCGGCGCCCGTGGTGGATGGCCAGGGACTGGGCTCATCGGCATTCGGTGCCGCCGGCATCTTCATTCGCGGCATCCGTGCCGGCGATCTCAACAATCTCACCTCGATCGCCAAGAACATCAAACAAGGCACGCTCGAAGGTTTCGATGACGGCCAGGGTGTCGCGATCGGTCGCAGGCTGGCCGATCAGTTGTCGATCCATGCCGGCGACATGATCACATTGATCTCGCCGAAAGGGGCGGTGACCCCGATGGGCACGACGCCGCGCATCAAGCCCTACAAGGTTGCGGCGGTGTTCGAGATCGGCATGTCCGAATATGACTCGACCTTCGTGTTCATGCCGCTGGCCGAGGCACAGACCTATTTCAATCGCCCGTCCGATGTGACCTCGATCGAGGTCTACACCAACAATCCCGACCGGATCGACGAGTACCGCAAGCTGGTGACCGAGGCTGCGGGGCGGCCGGTCTTCCTGGTGGACTGGCGGCAGCGCAACTCCACCTTCTTCAACGCGCTGCAGGTCGAGCGCAACGTTATGTTCCTGATCCTGACGCTGATCGTGCTGGTAGCGGCGCTGAACATCGTCTCCGGCCTGATCATGCTTGTGAAGGACAAAGGTAGCGACATTGCCATCCTCCGCACCATGGGTGCCTCTCAAGGCTCGATCATGCGGGTATTCCTGATCACGGGGGCTGCGATCGGTGTGGTCGGCACGCTGGTCGGGTTCATTGTCGGGCTTCTGGTCTGCTTCAATATCGAGTCGATCCGGCAATTCATCTCGTGGATGACATCCACGGAGCTGTTCTCGCCGGAACTGTATTTCCTGTCCAAGCTGCCGGCCGAGGTTGATATCGGCGAAACCAGCGCGGTGGTCATTATGGCGCTGACGCTGTCGTTCCTCGCCACCCTGTATCCGTCGTGGCGCGCCGCACGCCTCGATCCCGTCGATGCGCTAAGATACGAGTGAGTGACTGACATGGCGCAAGGGGCAGATGATGTACCGGTGGTTTATCTCCACGACATCAAGCGGCAATACACCCAGGGCGAAAGCGTTCTGACCATTCTCGACAATGCCAAGCTGGCATTGTGGGCGGGACAGTCGGTCGCGCTGGTGGCGCCGTCGGGCTCGGGCAAGTCCACGTTGCTGCATATTGCGGGCCTGCTTGAGAGCCCGGATGACGGCGAGGTCTATGTCGGCGGCACTGCGACCTCGGGCCTGTCGGACACGGAGCGTACCCAGATCCGCCGTACCGATATCGGTTTCGTCTATCAGTCGCACCGGTTGCTGCCGGAATTCACCGCGCTGGAAAACGTCATGCTGCCGCAGATGATCCGCGGCCTGAAGCGCTCTGAAACGGTCTCGCGCGCCAAGGAAATCCTGGCCTATCTCGGCCTCGGTGAGCGCATCACCCATCGCCCCGCAGAACTGTCAGGCGGCGAGCAGCAGCGCGTTGCGATCGCACGTGCGGTGGCCAATGCACCGCGCGTGTTGTTTGCCGATGAGCCGACGGGAAATCTCGATCCGCACACCGCGGATCATGTCTTCAAGGCGCTGATGCAGCTGGTGAAGGCGACCAAGGTGGCGATGTTGATCGCGACCCATAACATGGAACTGGCCGGTCGCATGGACCGCCGGGTGTCTTTGGAAAATGGCAAGGTCGTCGAACTGGACTGACCCCCCATTTCGTTCGAGACAGATGGCGAAGCGCCGCGAACGGCGCCATCGCTCAGTGGTTGCGGTTACGCTTGCGCTTCACGCGCGGCTGCTGCGGTGCGTAGGTCTGCGCATAGGCCAGCGCCGGATTGGCGAAGCAGGTCAGGCCGATGCCCGACGCCGTCGCGGCGCACTGCGCATAGGTGCGGTAGCTGCAGTCATCGTCGTCATAGAGCGAGCGCATGCAGAACGGATAGCCGCTCGGCGTGTTGAACGAGAACGGGCCGGGATCAACGGGCTGGGCCGCAGCGGGCATGCCGGTGAGGGCCGAAATAGCGCCGAGGGCGACCAGAGCAAGCAGGGCTGCGCGCATCGAATTCTCCTGCCGACTCAGATGGTCGGCTGCATGTGATCTCTGACCGGCACAAAGCCGGTCTGAGAGGTATTCGTCAACTCACAAAGCCGGACTCCGCTTCGCATCCGGTGTCGGAAACATGCCGTAACAGGGCTTGGTCGGCATGTGCGACGCAATACCGGGCAGATGATCTCCGGCGCGGGAAGGAGCTGGGTTGGCCGGGCGCGAAGCGTACCGACTTGCCGTTTTAACCATCCGAATACGAAGCAGGATGCGCCCGGATCGCCCGCTTGACTCCAGGAACAGAATGAGAACAATGTTCTTCATATGTTCCAGAGATCACGGAGGCCACCATGTTGAAGACCTTTGTTGAAGAAGCTGCTGCACTGGCATCGATCGTTCTGTTCGTCGGCATGATTGCGGTCTGGGCGCAGCTGATCCCCCAGCTGTGATCCTGTTCCGGGACGCTGGTTGCGAAGCCAGCGCCGGGACTGACAAGCATTCTCCTGGGAATGCGGGGACGTTTCCGGACCTGAGCGGGTTTCACATGGACTCCTCCCGGAGCAGGTATCACGATGATGCTGCGAGTCGGCCTGAACAGGCCGCCGCGACCCCCATCAGTGATTGCCAAGTTCCGGATTGCCCCACGCCATGAGTCAGAAGCCCGCCGCAGCGTCCAATGCCGGATTCGTGCATCTTCACGTGCATTCGGCCTATTCGCTGCTGAAGGGCTCCATCAAGATCCAGAAACTGGTGGACCTGGCCAAGGCCGATCACCAGCCGGCGCTGGCGCTGACCGACTCGGACAACATGTTCGGCGCGCTGGAATTCTCCGAGAAGCTGGTGGGCTACGGCATCCAGCCAATCACCGGCTGCGAGGTCGCCATCGATTTCGGCGACCAGGATCCCAATGCCCGCAACGCGCTGAACGCGGTGATGCCGCGAATCGTGCTGCTGGCTGCCAAGGAGCGCGGCTACAACAGCCTGATGAAGCTCAATTCCCGTGCGTTTCTGGAAACGCCGGCGCACCAGGCGCCGCATATCAAGCTGGAATGGCTGCTGGACGAGACCAGGGACCTGATTGCGCTGACCGGTGGACCTGATGGCCCGCTGAACCAGGCGCTGCTCGCGGATCAATCGGCGCTCGCGGCCGCCCGTTGCGACCGGCTGGCCGAGCTGTTCGGCGATCGGCTGTATATCGAATTGCAGCGCCACGGCGTCGAGAAGGAGCGTCGCGCCGAAGCGGGGCTGATCGATCTCGCTTACGCCAAGGGCATTCCCCTTGTCGCGACCAACGAGCCGTATTTCGCGGCTGCCGACGACTACGAAGCCCATGATGCGCTGTTGTGCATTGCCGGCGGCAGGATCATTGCCGAGAGTGATCGCGAGCAACTGACCGCGGACCATCGCTTCAAGACCCGCGCTGAAATGGCGGTGCTGTTCGCCGATATTCCCGAAGCATTGGCCTCAACCGTCGAGATCGCGGAACGCTGTTCCTATCGGCCACGCACGCGCAAGCCGATCCTGCCACGCTTCACGGTGGGCGCCGGCAGCAATGCGGAAGCTGCGGCACAGGAGGAATCCGACGAGTTGCGCCGGCAGGCCGAGGAGGGGCTGCGCAAGCGGCTCAAGGTCCACGGCATGGCGCAGGGGCTGAGCGCGGAAGACTACAACAAGCGGCTCGATTTCGAGCTCAACGTCATTACCCGCATGAATTACGCGGGCTACTTCCTGATCGTGTCCGACTTCATCAAATGGGCCAAGCTTCAGGGTATCCCTGTCGGACCGGGCCGTGGTTCGGGCGCAGGTTCGCTGGTCGCCTATGTGCTGACCATTACCGACCTTGACCCGTTGCAATTCGGCCTGCTGTTCGAGCGCTTTCTCAACCCGGAACGCGTCTCGATGCCCGACTTCGACATCGACTTCTGTCAGGATCGCCGCGGCGAGGTGATCACCTATGTGCAGCAGCGCTACGGTCGCGACCAGGTCGCGCAGATCATCACTTTCGGTACGCTGCAGGCGCGGGGTGTGCTGCGCGACGTCGGCCGTGTGCTGCAGATGCCCTATGGACAGGTCGACAAGCTGACCAAGCTGGTGCCGCAAAATCCTGCTGCGCCCGTGACGTTGGCTGCAGCGATCGAGAGTGAGCCGAAGCTGCAGGCCTTCCGCGACGAGGATCCGATCGTCGCCAAAGCCTTCGATATTGCACAACGCCTCGAAGGCCTGACGCGCCACGCCTCGACCCACGCTGCAGGCATCGTGATCGGCGACCGGCCGCTGTCGCAGCTCGTCCCGATGTATCGCGATCCGAAATCGGACATGCCGGTCACCCAGTTCAACATGAAGTGGGTCGAGCCTGCCGGTCTCGTGAAGTTCGACTTCCTCGGCCTGAAGACGCTCACCGTGCTCGACGTCGCGGTGAAACTGCTCAAGCAGCGCAACATCCATGTCGATCTTCCGACGCTGCCAATCACCGATGCCAAGAGCTACGAAATGTTGGCCCGCGGTGACGTGGTCGGCGTGTTCCAGGTTGAAAGTCAGGGCATGCGGCGCGCGCTGATCGATATGCGCCCCGACCGTTTCGAGGATATCATCGCACTGGTGGCGCTGTATCGCCCGGGCCCGATGGCGAACATCCCGACTTACTGCGCGCGCAAGCATGGCGATGAGGAGCCGGAATATCTGCATCCGATCATCGAGCCGATCCTGAAGGAAACCTTCGGCGTCATCATCTATCAGGAACAGGTGATGCAGATCGCGCAGGTCATGGCCGGCTATTCGCTCGGTGACGCCGACCTGCTGCGCCGCGCGATGGGCAAGAAGATCCGTGCCGAAATGGAAAAGCAGCGCGAGATCTTCGTTGCTGGCTCTGTAAAAAATGGCGTGCCGAAAGGGCAGGCCGATACGATCTTCGATCTGCTCGCCAAGTTCGCCGACTACGGCTTCAACAAGAGCCATGCCGCGGCCTATGCGCTGGTCTCGTATCACACCGCCTATATGAAGGCGCATTATCCGGTGGAGTTCATTGCGGCGTCGATGACGCTCGATATGGGCAATACCGACAAGCTGTCGGAATTCCGCGCCGAAGCGCAGCGCCTCGGTATCAAGGTCGAGGCGCCGAACATCAATCGCTCCGGCTCGACCTTCGAGGTCTCGGACAACACGATCTATTATGCGCTTGCAGCCCTCAAGGGCGTTGGTGCCAGTGCCGTCGATCTGATCGTCGAGGAGCGCAAGAAAGGCCCGTTCACGTCGCTGGCGGATTTCGCCTCACGCGCCAATCCGAAGGCCATCAACAAGCGCGTCATCGAAAGCCTCGCGGCTGCCGGCGCGTTCGATACGCTCGATCCGCATCGCTCGCGCGTGTTTGGCGGAGCCGATGCCATTCTCGCGGCGTGCCAGCGCGCCCATGAAGCAGTGAAGGTCGGGCAGAACGACATGTTCGGCGGGGCGGCCGATGCGCCCACCATCATGCTGCCGCAGATCGATAACTGGCTGCCGGCCGACAAGCTGCGCCGCGAATACGACGCCATCGGCTTCTTCCTGTCCGGCCATCCGCTTGACGATTACGCCACCGCGCTGAAGCGGCTGCGGGTGCAAAGCTGGGCCGAGTTCTGCCGCGCCGTCAAAACCGGCGCTACCGCGGGCAGGGTTGCGGCTACTGTTGTGTCACGCATGGAGCGTCGCACCAAAACCGGCAACAAGATGGGCATCATGGGCCTGTCCGACCCGACCGGGCATTTCGAGGCGGTGCTGTTCTCGGAGGGACTCGCCCAGTACCGTGACGTGCTGGAACCGGGTACCGCGGTGTTGCTGCAGCTCGGTGCGGAGCTGCAGGGCGAGGATGTCCGTGCCCGGGTGCTCCATGCCGAGCCTCTGGACGCCGCCGCCGCCAAGACGCAAAAAGGCCTCAGGGTGACCATGAAGGACACCAAGGCACTGGATTCGCTGGTCAAACGCCTCCAGCCGCAGCCGAGCAATGTCGCCGGCGGAGGCGACGTCTCGCTGATCCTGCGCCTCGACCTGCAAACTGAGGTCGAATTCAAGCTCGAAGGCCGCTTTCAGGTGTCTCCGCAGATCGCCGGCGCCATCAAGGCGGTTTCCGGCGTCGAAATGGTCGAAACGCTTTGATCCGCTGTGACTAGGCTGCAAGCACAGCCTTTTTGAGCGCTTCTGGAAGCGTAATCGGGCGAAACCACGCTCTGGGGTAGAGATAGTCTTCGCCAGATTCGTCGATGATCCGGAGCAAGCCGTTCTTCTCGGCCTCTGGGTCGGGAAGGGTAACGTAGATCTTTCGCCGCTCGAGCGAGGCGGCGTAGCCGTCATTGTTGAGGCATACAACCAGCTGTTTGGATGGTGTCTTTGCCATGATACCTGCCCTCAGAGCAGCTGCTTGATCTTATATTCCCTGCGACCGAGGCCAGTCGCCTCGTACCAGTGTATTTCAGCCAGACGGAGTTGGCCATCGGGCAGTCGAACGCTACCGATCCCCTTGCGCTTACGCCAGCGCCCGCGGCCATACGCCCTGCGAAGCCGGGCTATCTCACGGATGCCGGACCCGACGGCGATCGTCTCAATTTCGGTAATCTGGCCCAAAATCTCGAAATGCATCCTGAGATAGTGTTTTTGGCAGGCGTGCCCGTCAAGGTCGTGTTGCCGTCGGGTCGACGTCGGAGGACCCTAGGTGCCTTACGGCTATTCTCATGCGGCTGCCTACCCGTCATACGAGCCGCAACGACTGCCAGATGGTCCGTTTTGCCTTGCTTATCTCGGGAATCCGGCTATATACCGCGCCATCTCACACGGAAGCATGGCTTAATCGCCGTCCGGTGGCATCCGGGCTGCACGGCAGAATCCTCTGCCCGAACGCTCGTTTGCTCACACGCTTCCGGAGGAAACAACCGGAGAATTGATACTATGGCACTACCTGAATTTTCTATGCGTCAACTGCTCGAAGCTGGCGTCCACTTTGGTCACCAGTCGCACCGATGGAATCCGAAGATGGCGGATTATATCTTCGGCGCACGCAACAACATCCACATCATCGATCTCGCGCAGACCGTGCCTTTGCTGCACAACGCGCTGAAGGCTGTCAGCGACACCGTCGCCAGGGGCGGCCGCATCCTGTTCGTCGGCACCAAGCGCCAGGCCCAGGACGTTGTTGCTGAAGCTGCGAAGCGTTCGGCGATGTACTTCGTCAATTCGCGCTGGCTCGGCGGCACGCTGACCAACTGGAAGACCATCTCCGGCTCGATCAAGCGTCTGCGTCACCTCGACGAAGTGCTGAACTCCGGCGACGCGTCGGCCTATACGAAGAAAGAGCGTCTGACGCTGCAGCGCGAGCGCGACAAGCTCGATCGCTCGCTGGGCGGCATCAAGGACATGGGCGGTCTGCCCGACCTGATCTTCGTGATCGACACGAACAAGGAAGACATCGCGATCCAGGAAGCCCAGCGTCTGGGCATCCCGGTGGCGGCAATCGTCGACACCAATTCGGATCCGAAGGGCATCACCTATGTGGTCCCGGGCAATGACGACGCCGGTCGTGCATTGTCGCTGTATTGCGACTTGATCGCACGCGCCGTCATCGACGGCATCTCGCGCGCCCAGGGCGACTCGGGCTTCGACATCGGTGCCTCGGCTGCTCCGATCGCTGAAGCCATTCCGGCTCCGGAAGCTGGCTTCCAGGGCCTGGCCGGTCCGCGCGGCACTGCCGACGATCTCAAGAAGCTCACCGGCGTGTCCGGTGCGATCGAGAAGAAGTTCAACGACCTCGGCATCTTCCACTACTGGCAGCTGGCCGAACTCGATCACGACACCGCCCACAAGATTGGCGAAGAAGTCGGTCTTCCGGCCCGTGCCGACGGTTGGGTCGCCCAGGCCAAGGCGATGACGGCGGAAGCCGAGTAACGCGCAGGCATGATCCCGAAACCGGTATTCCGGTTTCGGACATGATCATGCCGGTGCGAGAGCCAAGAAACTATTGTGCGGCCGTCATCCCGGCCGCACTTTCCATCTCTACACTTCACTTGATGATAGTTCCTGCGGCGTAACGCGATTGATCAGCACCGGCTGGCTCGCAGGCGCCCCGACAGGCAAAGGGTTCAACGATGGCAACAATTACTGCAGCGATGGTCAAGGACCTCCGCGAGACCACCGGCGTCGGCATGATGGATTGCAAGAACGCGCTGGCCGCCAATGACGGCGACATGCAGGCGTCAATCGACTGGCTGCGTGCAAAGGGCCTGTCCAAGGCTGCCAAGAAGTCTGACCGCATTGCCGCGGAAGGCCTGATCGGCCTCGTTACCGCCGGCACCAAGGGCGTTGTGGTCGAAGTCAATTCCGAGACCGACTTCGTGGCGCGCAACGATCAGTTCCAGGGGTTGGTCAAGATGATCGCCCAGGTCGCGCTCAAGGTTGGCGCCGATGTCGACGCTATCAAGGCGCACAAGGTCGGCGACGTCACCGTCGAGACCGCGATCACCGAAGCCATCGCCACCATCGGCGAGAACATGACGCTGCGCCGCGCTGCCACGCTGGAAGTCAGCGCCGGTGTGGTGTCGAGCTACGTTCACAACGCCGTCATCGATGGCCTCGGCAAGATGGGCATCATCGTCGCGCTGGAATCCACCGGCAAGGCCGATGAGCTGGCGATCCTCGGCAAGCAGATCGCGATGCATGTCGCCGCTGCCAATCCGCAGGCGCTGGACTCGGCCGGCCTCGATCCGGCCGTCGTTGCTCGCGAGAAGGAAGTGATGGCGGACAAGTATCGCCAACAGGGCAAGCCGGAAGCGATGATCGAGAAGATCGTCGAGAACGGCCTGAAGACCTACTACAAGGAAGTCTGCCTGCTGGATCAGGCTTTCATCCACGACACCGGCAAGTCGGTGGCGCAGGCCGTCAAGGAAGCCGAAGGCAAGGTCGGTGCGCCGATCAAGCTCGCTGGCTTCGTGCGCTACGCGCTCGGTGAAGGCATCGAGAAGCAGACTTCGGACTTCGCTGCCGAAGTTGCCGCCGCCAGCGGCCAGAAGTAAGACGAACTGGAAGACCTCCCGGCGATCTACGCCGGGAGCTGCCGCCTCGAAAGGAAGCGATCGCATCATGGGTGAGCCGCTCTATCGTCGCGTCGTGATCAAGGTCTCGGGTGAGTCTTTCGCCGGAGGCCAGTCATTCGGTATCGATCAGCCGACTATCGACCGCATCGCCGTCGATCTCATTGCAGCCCAGAAACTTGGCGTCGAAGTCGCGGTCGTCGTCGGCGGCGGCAATATCTTCCGCGGCGTCGAGGTCTCGTCCCGTGGTGTGTCGCGCCCGACCGGCGATAGCATGGGCATGCTCGCTACCGTCATGAACTGCCTGGCACTGGAAGCTGCGATCGAGCGCCACGCCGTGCCTGCTCGTACGCTGTCGGCGATGGTGATGCCGCAGGTCTGCGAACTTTTCACACGCGCTGCCGCACATAAGTACCTGTCCGAGGGCCGCATCGTGCTGCTGGCTGGCGGTACCGGCAATCCGTTCTTCACCACCGACACGACCGCGGTGTTGCGCGCTGCCGAGATCGGCGCATCGGCCGTGCTCAAGGCGACCAATGTGGACGGCGTCTACAGCGCCGATCCAAAGAAGGATCCGAACGCGACGCGCTTCGAGCGCCTCAGCCATTCGCAGGCGGTGGAGGGGAACTACAAAGTCATGGATGCGACGGCTTTCGCGCTTGCCCGCGAGACTTCGCTGCCTATCATCGTGTTTTCGATCGCCGAACCGGGTTCGATCGGCGCCATTTTGACCGGTACTGGCCGCGGCACCATCGTCGCGGGCTGATTTAGACGGGTTCGGAGCGCCATTACCCGCTTCGCACCAGCAGGATACAAGGGAGAGCTGCATGGCCGCCATGGCCCCATTCGACATCAACGATCTCAAGCGCCGTATGCAGGGCTCGACCCAGTCGCTGAAGCACGAACTTGGCGGCCTGCGCACGGGGCGTGCCGCGGCTTCGATGCTGGAGCCGGTGCAGGTGGAAGCCTATGGCAGCCACATGCCGCTGAACCAGGTTGCGACCGTCAGTGTTCCCGAGCCGCGCCTGCTGTCGGTGCAGGTCTGGGACAAATCGATGGTCAAGGCGGTGGAGAAGGCAATCGTCGATTCCAACCTCGGCCTCAGCCCGGCAACCGAAGGCCAGATCCTGCGCCTGCGCATTCCCGAGCTGAACACCGAGCGTCGCAAGGAACTCGTGAAGGTCGCGCATAAATATGCCGAGGCGGCCAAGGTCGCTGTGCGCCACGTACGCCGCGACGGTCTCGACATCATCAAGAAGCTCGAGAAGGCCCACGAGATTTCCGAGGACGACCAGAAGCGACACGATGCCGAAGTGCAGAAGCTCACGGACAGCATGATCGCTGAAATCGATCAGTTGCTGGCGGCCAAGGAAAAGGAAATCATGACGGTCTAAGCGTCAGGAGCCGCTTTTAAGCTGTTGAAAAGCGTATGGTCCGCAAATTGGTCACATATGTGCCGGACCATAGGCTGGGGATTTTAATCGATGTCGAATGCCGCCGCGCCCGCAAATGATGGATCGGACCGATCCACGCCTTTGCATGTCGCGATCATCATGGACGGCAATGGACGCTGGGCTGCAGCGCGGGGGCTTCCGCGTGCCGAGGGTCATCGCCGCGGAGTCGAGGCACTGCGTCGTGTGGTGCGGGCGTCCAACGAACTCGGCATCCAGTATCTGACGATCTTCTCGTTCAGCTCGGAGAACTGGTCGCGGCCGGCGTCCGAGATCAGCGATCTGTTCGGCCTGCTGCGTCGCTTTATCCGCAACGACCTTGCCACGCTGCATCGCGATGGCGTGCGGGTGCGCGTAATCGGAGAGCGCGAGGGTCTCGATTCGGACATCTCGTCTCTGCTGAAGGAAGCCGAGGACCTGACGCGCAACAATACGCAGCTCAATCTCGTGGTCGCCTTCAATTACGGATCGCGGCACGAGATCGCCACGGCAGCGCAGCGCCTCGCGCGCGAAGTGGCCGAGGGCAAGCGCACGCCCGAAAGCATCAATGTCGATACGCTCGGCCAGTATCTCGACGCGCCGGACATTCCGGATCCCGATCTGATCATTCGCACCTCGGGCGAACAACGGCTGTCGAACTTCCTGATGTGGCAGGCCGCCTATAGCGAGTTCGTCTTCGTGCCGATCCACTGGCCCGATTTCGACAAGGCTGCGCTGGAAAGCGCCATTGCCGAATATGCCCGCCGCGAGCGGCGCTTCGGCGGTCTCGCCGCGAAAACCGGTTCGTGACCGGCGTGACCCAAGGTGACAAGACTGACGACAGTACGCCGAAGCAGGCGGACGACCGGGGACTGCGCAATCTGTTGATGCGCGTCCTGGCCGCGCTGGTGCTGATCCCCGTGGCTATTTTTGCAGCCTATACCGGGGGCTGGCTGTGGTTCGGCCTCGTGACGCTGGTGTCGGTTGGTCTCTTCCTGGAATGGCGGGCCATTGTCGGCAATCATGCCGGCTGGATCGGGCTCGGTTTCGTCTATGCCCTGGCTGCGTTTGCTGCGTCCGTTGTCGTGCGCCTCGATCCCGTTTGGGGCTTCTCGGCGCTGATGTTCATTCTGTTGGTGGTCTGGATGACCGACATCGGCGGCTATTTCGCCGGACGCGGCATCGGTGGCCCGAAACTGTGGCCACGCGTCAGCCCGAAGAAGACATGGGCGGGCGCCGTCGGCGGCTTTGTTCTTAGCCTCGCTGTTGCTGGCGGTTTTGCCGCGAATGGTCTCGGCAAATTGATGCCGCTACTGCTGATCGCTGCTGTGCTGACGGTGTTGTCGCAACTCGGCGACCTCTTCGAGTCTGCGGTGAAGCGCAAATTCGGCGTCAAGGATTCCGGCCAGATCATTCCTGGCCACGGCGGTCTGCTGGACCGCCTCGATGGCTATGTCTTCGCGGTGGTTGCTGCGGCAGTGATCGGTCTTTTACGCGGCGGCGCAGATGGCGTCGGCCGCGGTCTTATGGTTTGGTGATTTGATGAGCGCTGTTCCCCTGCGAAATAACAAGCCCGCCGCGTCCAGTCTGCGCAGCATCACTGTCCTCGGTGCGACCGGTTCGATCGGCGACAGCACCATGGATCTGCTGCGGGCGTCGCCCGAGCGGTATCAGATAGAGGCTTTGACCGCCAACGGGAACGTCGAAGGCGTGGTCAAGCTGGCCAAGGAATTCAACGCGCGCTTCGTGGCAGTCGCCGATGAATCCAAGCTGGGCGAACTCCGCGCGGCACTCGCCGGCACCGGGATCGCAAGCGGGGCAGGGGATAGCGCCATTGTCGAGGCCGCGCAGCGTCCGGCGGACTGGCTGATGGCCGCCGTGTCAGGCGCCGCCGGCCTGAAGCCCGCGCTCGCTGCCGTCGATCGCGGTGCAACCGTCGCACTGGCCAACAAGGAATGCCTCGTTTGCGCCGGCGATTTCTTCATGGATCGCGCCGCCAAGGCGGGCGCCTGCATCCTGCCGGCGGACAGCGAGCACAATGCGCTGTTCCAGGCGCTGGCCTCCGGCAGCCGCGAGGAACTGACCCGCGTCATCATTACAGCCTCGGGTGGCCCGTTCCGCACCTGGGCTGCTGCCGATATCGAGCAGGCAACGCTGGCGCAGGCGTTGAAACATCCGAACTGGTCGATGGGGCAGAAAATTACCATCGACTCCGCTTCGATGATGAACAAGGGCCTCGAAGTGATCGAGGCGTCCTATCTCTTCGCGCTGGCGCCGGACGAAATCGACGTGCTGGTGCATCCGCAGTCGATCATCCACGGCATGGTCGAGTTCCGCGATTATTCTGTCATGGCGCAGCTCGGTTCGCCCGACATGCGCACGCCGATCGCGCATTGCCTGGGTTGGCCGGACCGCATCCCGGGCCGTGCCGCGCCGCTCGATCTCGCCAAGATCGGGTCGCTGACCTTCGAGGCGCCGGATTACGCGCGCTTCCCCGGTCTGAAGCTGGCCTATGACGCGCTGCGCACCGGCAGCGGCGCGACCACGGTCTACAACGCGGCCAACGAGATCGCTGTGGCTGCCTTCATCGCCCAGAAGATCCGCTTTGGCGCCATTTCACGGCTGGTCGAAGCCACCATGAATGAATGGGTGAGGGCGGGGAATCTGGCGCCGTTGTCATCGGCGGATGACGCCATCGCTGTTGACCATAAAGCGAGAAAAATGGCTGCCACCCTCTTGCCTCAAATTGCCGCAAAGGCATCCTAGAGCATTGGGGACGGGGCCTTTGGCCTCGCGTTAGGGGATCGGGATGCTTGAGTTTTTCCAACATAGTTTCAGTACGTTAAGCCACGGATTTATTGGCTACATCATCCCCTTCCTGTTTGTCCTGACGATCGTGGTGTTCTTCCACGAACTCGGCCACTTTCTGGTAGCCCGCTGGAACGGCGTTAAGGTCCTGACATTCTCGCTTGGCTTCGGTCCTGAGCTCGTCGGCTTCAACGATCGCCACGGCACGCGCTGGAAGATTTCGGCGATCCCGCTTGGCGGCTACGTCAAATTCTTCGGCGACGAAAGCGAAGCCTCGACGCCATCCAGCGCTGCGCTGGAAGGCATGACGGCGGATGAGCGCAAAGGCAGCTTCCACCACAAACGGGTCGGTCAGCGCGCTGCCATCGTGGCCGCCGGACCGATCGCCAATTTCGTCCTTGCGATCGTCATTTTCACCTGTCTCTTCACGTTCTTCGGCAAGCCGAGCACGACCGCCAAGGTCGACTCTGTGCAGGCCGGCAGCGCGGCCGAGAAGGCCGGCTTCCAGTCAGGTGACATCATCAAGGCCATCGACGGCAAGGTGATCGGCAGCTTCTCCGACATGCAGCGCATCGTCGGCACCAAGGCTGGCGAGCAGTTGGCCTTCAGCGTCAAGCGAGGCGAAGCTGATGTCGAGCTGAAGGGAACGCCGGAACTTCGCGAGGTCAAAGACAGCTTTGGTAACGTCCATCGTCTCGGCGTCCTCGGCATTACCCGCGCGACCGCGGTTGGTGAAGCGACCACAGAGCGGGTCAATCCGGCGACCGCTTTCGTGCTTGGCGTCAAGGAGACCTGGTTCGTCGTGGACCGCACAATCGCCTATATCGGCGGCGTGTTCACCGGACGGGAAGCGGCTGACCAGATCGGCGGCCCGATGCGAATCGCCCAAATCTCGGGGCAGGTGGCGACCATTGGTCTGACTGCCCTGATTCACCTGGCTGCGGTTCTGTCGATCTCGATCGGGCTCCTGAACCTCTTCCCGGTGCCGCTGCTCGATGGCGGTCATCTTTTGTTCTATGCCGTCGAGGCCGTTCGAGGGCGTCCGCTGTCGGAGCGCGCGCAGGAGGTGGGCTTCCGCATTGGCCTCGGTTTGGTGCTGATGTTGATGGTATTTGCGACCTATAACGACATTCTTCACCTAGCTTCGTCATGATCAGGGCTGGGGGCAACGTGGCCGATGGGCAACGTCTTGGAATGAAATTAGAATTGCAGGACGAAAGGTCGTTTGCCAGTCAGGTAAAATTGGCTACAAGCTGGGCAAGTAAAGGGATTCTGTCAGACCGTAGGGGTGCGGGCTGGCGATGGAATGATAAGGGCGCTTTGCGCATGATTTTTGGTTTGCGGGGTTTCCGGGGCGGCCTTCTTGCTGCTTCGCTGTTGGTCGCCATGCCTGTCGCCGCTACGGTGACTGCTGCGCTCGTTTCTTCGACTGCCGTGGCCCAGACCGCCGCTTCGATTGTTGTTGAAGGCAATCGCCGCGTGGATGTGGAGACCATCCGCTCCTATTTCCGGCCCGGCCCGAGTGGCCGGTTGGATCAGGGCACCATCGATGACGGCCTCAAGTCGCTCATCGAGACCGGCCTGTTCCAGGACGTGAAGATCAATCAGGCCGGTGGCCGTCTGGTCGTCAGCGTTATCGAAAACCCGGTCATTGGCCGTGTCGCCTTCGAAGGCAACAAGAAGGTCAAGGACGACCAGCTGAATGCTGAAGTGCAGTCGAAGCCGCGCGGGACGCTGTCGCGCCCGATGGTGCAGGCCGATGCCCAGCGCATCTCCGAAATCTATCGCCGTTCCGGCCGTTATGACGTCAGCGTCGTTCCGGAATTCATCGAACAGCCGAACAACCGCGTCGACCTGATCTTCACGATCAACGAAGGCGCGAAGACCGGCGTGAAGTCGATCCAGTTCATCGGCAATAACTATTACTCGTCCTATCGCCTCAAGGACGTCATCAAGACCCGTGAATCGAACCTCCTGAGCTTCCTGGCTTCGGGCGATATCTACGATCCGGACCGCGTCGAAGCCGATCGCGACCTGATCCGTCGTTATTACCTGAAGAACGGCTTCGCCGACGTTCAGGTCGTCGCCGCGCTCACCGAATACGATCCGCAGCAGAAGGGCTTCCTGGTCACCTTCAAGATCGAAGAAGGCCAGCAGTACCGCGTGTCGTCGGTCGATTTCTCGTCCACCATTCCGCAGTTCGATCCGAACTCGCTGCGCAGCTTCTCGCGCGTCGGCGTCGGCTCGCTCTACAACGCGGAAGCGCTGGAGAAGTCGGTTGAGGAAATGCAGATCGAAATGTCCCGCCGCGGCTACGCATTTGCCGTCGTGCGTCCGCGTGGCGATCGCAATTTCGAATCTCACACCGTTACCATCGGCTTCGCGGTCGAAGAGGGCCCTCGTGTCTATATCGAGCGCATCAATGTGCGCGGCAACACGCGTACCCGTGACTATGTCATCCGCCGCGAGTTCGATCTCGCCGAAGGCGACGCCTATAACCGCGCGCTGGTCGATCGTGCCGAACGCCGCCTGAAGAACCTCGACTTCTTCAAGAGCGTGAAGGTGACGACCGAGCCCGGTTCGTCCAGCGATCGTGTGATCCTGGTGGTCGATCTGGAAGAGAAATCCACCGGCGACTTCTCGGTCTCGGGCGGTTACTCGACCACCGACGGTGCGCTCGGCGAAGTCAGTGTCTCGGAACGTAACTTCCTCGGTCGCGGTCTGTTCGCGAAGGCATCGGTCCAGTATGGCCAGTATGCCCGTGGCTACTCGCTGTCCTTCGTTGAGCCCTATCTGCTCGACTACCGCGTCGCGCTCGGCCTCGATTTCTATCAGCGCGAGCAGCTGTCCAACAGCTACATCTCGTACAACACCAAGACGCTCGGCTTCAGCCCGCGTCTCGGTTTCCAGCTGCGTGAAGATCTCGCACTGCAGCTGCGCTACTCGATCTATCAGCAGGAGATTTCGCTGCCGACGACACTGGCGAACTGTAACAACCTTCCAGGCAGCCCGACGGCAACCAACACGCCCGGTTATCTGAATTCATTGTTTGGCCCCGGTTTCGTCAATCCAGCCAATTCCGGTACGTGGGGCTGTTACGCCGATGGCGAGTCGTCGCTGCCGGTTCGTCGCGAACTGGCCAGCGGCAAGACGCTGACCTCGGCGCTCGGCTATACGCTGAACTACAACACCCTCGACAACAACAAGAACCCCACCGACGGTCTGTTCCTGGAGTTCAAGCAGGACTACGCTGGCGTCGGCGGCGACGTGACCTACCTGAAGACCACGATCGATGCGAAGTACTACACCCCGCTGGTGGCCGACATCGTTGGTTTGCTGCGTGTCCAGGGCGGTATGCTGAACAAGGTCGGCGAAGACATCCGCATGCTGGATCACTTCCAGATGGGTCCGAACCTGGTGCGTGGTTTCGCGCAGAACGGCATCGGTCCGCGTGACATCAGCTACGTTGCGCTTGGATCCTACGGTGACGCGCTCGGCGGCACCAAGTATTGGGGCGCTTCGGCCGAATTGCAGATGCCATTCTGGTTCCTGCCGAAGGAAGTTGGCATCAAGGGCGCTGTCTATGCCGATGCTGGCGGCCTCTGGGATTATCAAGGTCCGACGAGCTGGGCTCAGACTGGCGAAGTCAATGCCGCCGGTTGTGTGGCTGCGTCTCGTACCTCGGTGGGCAACTGCGCCGGCATGACCTTTGACGACGGCAATGTCGTCCGGTCGTCGGTCGGTGTGGGCCTGATCTGGCAGTCGCCGTTTGGTCCGCTGCGCTTCGATTACGCAGTGCCGATCACCAAGGGCGCCTATGATCGCGTGCAGCAGTTCAAGTTCGGCGGCGGAACTTCGTTCTGAGTTTGATCTCCGGCCGGACCGCGACGGGTGGAATGGCTCTGCCGACATTCTTCAAGCAATCGCCGTCGTTGACGCTGGCTGAAATAGCCGCGTCAACGAAGGTGCGACTGGTCGACCCGACGCGGGCCGACCAGATCGTGACCGGCGTAGCCTCGCTCGACGAGGCCGGCCCCCATCACCTGACCTTCTTCGAAAATCTCCGCTACATCGACCAGCTCACCCACACCAAGGCCGGTGCCTGCCTGGTGAGCGAGAGCTTCAAGGGCGACATTCCAGCCCGTGTCACGGTGCTGCGCGCCAAGCGGCCGTTTGCAGCCTTCGTGGAACTAGCCCGCGAGCTGTATCCGGACACGTTGCGTCCGGCTTCCGGCTTTGAGATTTCGGGCATCGCGGCCTCCGCTGTCATTCATCCTTCGGCTCAGCTCGAGGACGACGTCACTGTGGATCCGCTGGCCGTGATAGGTCCCGATGTCGAGATCGGGTCCGGAACCATTATCGGCTCGGGCGCGGTGATCGCTGCCGGGGTCAAGATCGGCCGCGACTGCAATATCGGCGCTGGCAGCACGCTGCAGTTCACACTGATCGGCAACAACGTGCTTGTTCATCCCGGCTGCAAGTTCGGCCAGGACGGCTTCGGCTTTGTGTTTGGCCGGGACAAGCACATCAAGGTCCCGCAGACCGGCCGTGTCCTGATCCAGAACGACGTCGAGATCGGCGCCGGCACCACCATCGACCGCGGCAGCCTGCGCGATACGGTGATTGGCGAGGGGACCAAAATCGACAATCAGGTTCAGATCGGTCACAATGTGACGATCGGACGGCACTGCGTGATCGCCGCCAAATGCGGCCTTGCAGGCAGCCTGACCATCGGCGACAACGTCGCGCTGGGCGCCATGGTGGGCCTCAACAATCACATTACGATTGGCGATGGCGCGCAGGTCGCGGCAATGGCCGGCGTGAAGGACAGCATTCCGCCGCGTGGACGGTGGGGCGGCATCTTCGCCCGGCCGACCAAGCAATGGTTCCGCGAGATCCTCGCGGTGGAGAAACTCGCCCGCGAGAGCATGCCGGGGACGGATGCGGCGACGCAGGATACGAAAGACGAGGGGCGGGAATGACCCAGGATACACCGAGCGACAGCGAGTCACCGATCGTCATTGAAACGGTCGATATCAACACCATCCTCAAGACCCTGCCGCACCGCTATCCGTTTCTCCTGATCGATCGCGTCGTAAAAATCCGCAAGGATTTCAGCGGCATCGGCATCAAGAACGTTACCATCAACGAGCCGGCTTTCCTGGGACATTTCCCGGACCGCCCGGTCTATCCCGGCGTGCTGATGATAGAAGGCATGGCGCAGACCGCCGGCGTGATCGGCATCGCGTCTGTCGAAGGCACGGAAAAGCCCCGTGCCGTGTACTTCCTCACCATCGACAAGTGCAAATTCCGCAAGCCGGTGATGCCAGGCGATACCATCGAGTATCACCTGCATCTGATCGGCAAGAAGAAGGCCATGTGGTGGTTCCACGGCGATGCCAAGGTGAATGGCGTCACCGTTGCCGAGGCCGATGTCGGCGCGATGCTGACGGACTGAGGCCAGACCGTTCAGTCCGCGTCATTCGTCTAGCGCTGCCGGACACGCATCGTGGCGACGCCACCATATATAGCCAGTTCTACCGAACTCGGTGGGGTGGTGCCCTGGCGGAGCGTATAGACGATGCTCACGGTCGATTGGCTCTGAGTCCCGATCTCGTGCACCGCCGGTGCGTCAGATGGATGTGATCTCTTACCCGTCGGATCGATCAGAGACAGGCTTATCGACGAGCCATCGAGGCCCGGTAGACCAGCGGGCCGCGTGATCACGATGTGCAATTCAAGAGCGCCGGTTTCGAGATTGCGCGCGGTATGCGCACCGATGAGTTTCTCGGTTGCCGACAAGCCAACCAGGGCCGGTGTTGGAGGAGTCTCTGCCACGGTCGTCGCTCCTTCCACCGTCCATCCTCTGGTTGCCAGGACGGCGCCGCCGGCTGATGTGTCGATCAGCTTTCCCTGGAATGAAAAGTGGACGACGTATGTGGTCCCTCGCACCACGTTCTTGAAGCCGGGCGCATCATACATCGAGAACTGGCATCCGTCCGCGCGTGCAGGGTGATAACGATCATACGGGTGCTGTGGACAGGTTCTATGTCCGTACGCCGTACAGCTGCCCGAGGGGCAGCCATCTTCCTGATATGCCGCTGGTAGCAGAACCACAGCTCCGCATAGCACGAGGCTGACGACGCTGCCGTTTGCCGTGTTCTGACCCATCACATATTGGCGATATTCACCAGCCGAGCAGGTGCCGGTGAATGTGGCGGAACAGTTGAAAGGGGCGTCGAAATTGGCGCCGTGAATCGCCGGTGCGAGATTCCCGGCCGATGTGACAAAAGATGAATAGGCAACAGCCATGTGGACCTCTTGTGATGTCAGCATGTGAATTGGAGGGGATGGTTATGCGGTGCCGCTGCCCGCTGCAGCGGCACCGATCTCGACGCACATGGTGCAGATCCGGATCAGGATTTGGTGTGTGCCTGGACGCAGGCCTTCACCGACGCCGATCGGTCAGTAGTACTGAGGCGAGAAGGATCCGTCGGGGTTCTGCGTGACCACAGCGCTGGTTTGCGCGCGACCCGTGAAGTTGACGTTGCCGGCCTTGGTCGAGGCCGTGGTGTAGTCGATGATCTGGCCGGGCGTGTATGCACCGTCGGCGACATAGAAGTTGATCACGGGTGTCACGTTGAACGTGTCGTTCGGCTCCGCGATGAAGGTCGCGACTGGTGACGGGATGCTCGGAACGTTGCCGGGACGCGCCAAACCGAACAAGTATCCGTTGGATGCCGTGAAATCGTTGTTGGCGATAATCCTGTAAGAGCCGGTCATCGCGCCGCCCGGCGTAACCGTGCCGAACCCGATGGGGATCGTTCCGGCGAAGCTGACGCTGTCTTGCAGAGAGACATCGACTGCAGCGGCGCCGCTCTGGCCCATAGTCGTCCCTGGAGCGACGGGCATGGTTGCAGTCGCCCAGTATGCGAACGTTTCGTCGGTGTACTCGACCGTATCCGTTCCGCCCGGCAGGATGCCGTTGAACGTCACCCACGCGTTACTGTAAACGACCGGCAGTTCGCCGGTCGATGTCACTGCGGGCGGTTGCATGAAGAGAACATAATTCTTCGCGAACCCCGAGTTGTTCAGAACCTTGATCGTGTACTTGGCCATGTTGCTGCTCCTGGCTGAATGATGACTGGTCGGCGACAACAAGCGGCCTTGCGAAGCGAGAAAGCATTGCGGCTTGCGTGGTGTCGTGACGATGTCGCGGATAACAACCATAGCGTGCATCAACCGGTGGTTGTGGAATATGGCTCCGATGGCGTATTGACGAAACCAAGGCGCCTCGTTGCGTCGATCAGCTCGGCAAGGCTGTGGACGTTCAGGCTGCGCATCGCATTCTCGCGATGCTTACGGACGGTAAGGGGGCTGATCCCGAGTTTGCGGGCGATCTGCTTGCTGGTGAGGCCAATAGCAATGAGCCGCGCGACGTCGATTTCGCGCGGTCGGAGGACGGGCCGGTCGCCGGTCAAAAAGACCGGTCGTGTCTTTCCCGCTGATCGGCGTGGTGTGATGTCTCGCCAGGATGCGACGCGTTGGCGAAAGATGTCTTTGCGAAAGATGTTTTGGCGAAGGCGGTGAGTTGCGCCGTGGTTCCCAGCCGCATCTTGCGCAGAATGCTCGCGCGATGTTTGCGGACGGTGAATTCGGAAATGGCAAGGGACCCCGCGATCTGTTTGCAGCTCATCGACTGGCCGACCAGCGACAATACTTCCTCCTCCCGACTGGTCAGGCGCGCCATGAAAGGCCTTTCCTATGCTGTTATTGATAGGAACGTAGCATGAACATTTCGGGTCGGACAAGGTTCCAGTGGCGCTCGTCCGCGCAGTACTGGACAGTCCACGTGACGCGGGTTACCCAGCGGAAAATCCTAGAAATCTGCAGGAACTGGACTTCTCGATGAGCAAGATCGATCCAACCGCCCGCGTCGCCGACGGTGCTGTCATTGGCGAGGGCGCCGAAATCGGACCCTTCTGCATTATCGGACCCCATGTCACGATTGGCGCAGGCACCAGGCTTCTCTCGCATGTCAACGTGACGGCGCAGACCACCATCGGCGAGAATTGCACAATCTATCCGTTCGCCTCGCTGGGCACGCCGCCGCAGTCGCTCAGCTACAAGGGCGAATTGACGAAGCTTACCATCGGCAATGGCTGCACCATCCGTGAGTCCGTGACCATGAATGCCGGCACCGTCGCCGGCGGCGGTCTCACGTCCGTCGGCGAGCGCGGCTACTTCATGAACTGCGCCCATGTCGGCCATGACTGCCATGTCGGCAATGACGCGATCTTCGCGACCTCGGCAACGCTGGGCGGTCATTGCGAGATCGGCGATTTCGTCTTCATGGGCGGGCTGTCGGCCGTGCACCAGTTTACCCGCATCGGCTCGCAGGTCATGGTCGGCGGCATCTGCGGTGTGCGCGGCGACATCATCCCGTTCGGACTGGTCAACGGCCAGTATGCGGCGCTGGAAGGCCTCAATATCATCGGCATGAAGCGCCGCAAGTTCACCAAGGAGCGCGTTGCCACCGTGCGCTCGTTCTACCAGAAGCTTTTCCATGGGGCCGGCGTCTTTGCCGAGCGGCTTGAGCGCGTGCAGCCGTTGGCGAATGATGATCCTGCGATTGCAGAAATCCTGACATTCATCGCTGGCGCCAAACATCGTGCGCTGTGCTTGCCCGAGGATAGCAAGAGCAGCTCTTGAGCTCGGGTATCGCGGAGCGAAGCATGACCGACCAGGCTCAAATGCAGCACCCGCAAGCGCATCCGCCGATTGGTTCGCCGTTCGGCATCATTGCCGGAGGCGGCTCATTGCCCTTCGCCGTCGCGGACGCGTTGCAGGCGCGCGGCATCACGCCGGTATTGTTCGCGCTGAAGGGGTTCTGCGATCCGGCGCTGGTGACGCGATTTCAGCACCACTGGATTCCCATCGGCCAGTTTGGCCGTTTGCTGAATCTCATGCGTAACGAGAACTGCCGGGATCTCACTTTCATCGGCACCTTGGTACGGCCCGCGATCTCCGAAATCAGGCTGGACTGGGCGACGCTTCGGGTGATGCCGAAAGTGTTTCGCGCGTTTCGCGGCGGTGACGATCACTTGCTGACGAGTGTCAGCCGCCTGTTCGAGCACGAAGGTTTTCGCCTGCTGGGCATCAAGGACGTTGCGCCGGATGTGCTGATGCCGGCGGGCAGCGTGACGCGCGCCATGCCGGATCAGGATGCTGAAGCCGATATTGCGCTCGGGCGCGAAGTCCTGCGCGCATTGAGCCCCTTTGATATCGGTCAGGCCACTGTGGTGATCGACGGCCATGTGGTGGGGATCGAGGATATCGAAGGTACCGATGGATTGCTGGCACGCGTCGCGCTTCTGCGCGAGCAGGGGCGTATCCGCGCCAAGGCAGGGCGCGGCGTGCTGGTAAAGGCCCCCAAAAGCGGTCAGGACCTGCGCTTCGATCTGCCGACACTGGGGCCACGCACCGTCGAGCGTGCAGTGGCCGCGAAGCTCGCCGGCATTGCCATCGTGGCAGGCAATACGATCGTCGCCGAACCGCAGCAAATGATTGTCGCTGCCGATGCCGCAGGTCTTTTCGTGACGGGACTTCCGACGTGACGAGGACGATCTATCTTATCGCCACCGAAGAATCCGGCGACCGTCTCGGCTCCGCGCTGATGAAGGTGCTGCGCCAGCGCCTCGGCGACGATGTGCGCTTCGAAGGCGTCGGCGGTTCGTCGATGGCGCGCGAAGGACTGCAGTCGCTGTTTCCCATCGAAGAGCTTTCGATCATCGGTCTTGCCGCGGTTGTGCGGAAATTGCCGTCGATCCTGAAGCTCATCAGGCGCGCGACCGAGGATGTGCTGCGGGCCAGGCCTGATGTGCTGATCATCATCGATAGTCCGGACTTCACCCAGCGCGTCGCCAAGCGTGTGCGCCAGCGCGATCCTTCTATCCCCGTGGTCAACTATGTGTCGCCAACGGTGTGGGCATGGCGGCCGGGGCGCGCGAAGGCGATGCGCGCTTATGTCGACCATGTGCTGGCGCTCTTGCCATTCGAGCCCGAGGCGCATCGAAGGCTCGGCGGTCCACCATGCACCTATGTCGGTCATCCCCTGATCGAACAGATCGATACGCTGCGTCCCAATGCGGACGAGCAGGCGCGTCGCGACACGAAGCCACCGGTGCTGCTGGTGCTGCCGGGCAGCCGTCGCAGCGAGATTCGTCATCACATGGCGACCTTTGGCGCGACGCTGGATCTGCTGCACAAGCAGGGCACCCAGGTCGAGCTGATCCTGCCAACCATGCCGCATCTTGTGGAGGCGATCACCGAGGCACTGAAAACGTGGCCGGTGCAGCCGCGGATCGTTGTGGGCGAAACAGAGAAGCGTGCCGCGTTCCGCATCGCGCATGCAGCGTTCGCCAAGTCCGGCACGGTGACGCTGGAGCTTGCATTGTCAGGCGTGCCGATGGTCACCGCCTACAAGGCTGGCAGTGTCGAGGCCTGGATCATCCGCCGCCGCATCACCTCGTCGTCGGTGATCCTCGCCAATCTGGTGATCGGCGAGAATGTGATCCCGGAATTCATTCAGGAAGACTGCACGCCGGAGAAGCTCGTGGCTTCGTTGCAGGAGGTGCTGGCAGACACGCCGATGCGACGCCGTCAGGTCGGTGCGCTGGCGCGACTGGATAGTATCATGGGCGTGGGACGGACCTCGCCGAGCGTCGGTGCGGCCAATGTCGTGCTGGCCACGATGCGGAAGCGTTGAAGGCCCTGCGGGCCACCGCCGAGCTACACTATCCGACAGCGCGCCAGATCCACCGCTATCACCGTTTCTGATACGTCAGATCAGATATTCTCGTTTGCTATCCTGTTCATCTGGCATTTGTCTAGATGAATGGATTTACCACAAAGGAGGATTGGTCATGACATCGCGGCTGCTTGGCAAGATCGACTTATCCCGTTTCAATCTCGGTCCGGAGGTCAGCTATCTCAACGGACTCCACAAAAGCGACCAAGAGTACGATGGGTTCGCACAGGGCTACTGGAAGAACATCCCTCTGATCAACAGCTCGGGTGATATCCGGGATACTCAGTACAAAAATACTTCAGCCGCATATCCAACGGAATACCTGAAGCATTGTCCGGAGCTCCAGCGGCTGATTTCGGAAAGCTTCCGCACGGCCAACCTAACCATGCTTCGCGCCGAAATCTGATCGGCGGGATGGTCGTCCCGCGGCGTCCTTCAGATGCGACCCGGCGAGCTATGGTGCCTCGACGCCAACATCGACCACGCTGCGGCAAAACCATTCAGCTTCGCGAGGATTGCAGCGATGAAGCGAATCCTTGAACATGTTTACTAGTCTCCGCCATTGAACGTTCCGGAACACACTGCTCCGGCTGCGGTCCCGTCCGTCGCTTTGGTCGTCGCAGCGACCAGCATCGGCTTTGCCGTGGCGCAACTGGACGTCTCCATTGTCAATGTCGCTTTGCCTCGGATGAGCACCGCGCTCGATGCGAGCGTTGCCAATCTGCAGTGGGTGACGGACGCCTATGCCCTGGCATTCGCCGCGCTGTTGATCTCGGGCGGCGCCTTTGGCGACTGGCTGGGTGTCAGACGGGCCTATCTCATCGGCCTTGCCGTCTTCGCTGTCGCTTCCGCCATTTGCGGAGCCGTCCAGTCGATCGAACAGTTGATTGCCGCCCGCGTCATGCAGGGCACCGGCGCGGCCATTCTGGTTCCTCCTTCGCTTGCCCTGCTCAACCACGCCTGCATGCACGATACCAGGCTGCGGGCCCGCGCTGTCGGCATCTGGACGGCCACCGCCGGCGTTGCATTGGCTTCTGGCCCGGTGATCGGCGGGCTTCTGCTCGGCACGCTGGGCTGGCGCAGCATTTTTTTCGTCAGCGTGCCGCTTTGCCTGTTCGGCATGATCGCAACGATGAGGATCGCGGAAGCGCCACGCAAGCCACAACAGCATTTCGATCTTGGCGGGCAGCTATGCGCCATTTTGGCGCTGACCTGTCTGGTCGGTTCGGTGATCAACTCCGGCCCGCTCGGATTTTTTCATCCGTGGGTACTCGGCGGACTGGCATTGGCCGCCGTCTGCGCATGGCTGTTCGTGCACATCGAAGGCAAGGTGCCGTATCCGATGCTTCCTTTGGGCTTCTTCGGCAACCCGAACTTCAGTCCGGCGGTGTTGTTCGGCATCGCCATCAACTTCACCTATTATGGCCTGATCTTCATTCTCAGCCTGTATCTGCAGAACGTCTATTACTACCAACCGCATGATGCAGGCCTGGCGTTCCTGCCGCTGATGGCTACTCTGATCCTGGCCAATCTGTTCAGCGGCTGGATGGCTGGCCAGTTCGGCAATCGCAGGCCGATGGTGCTGGGTGCGCTGCTGTGTGCCGCCGGCTTTGCCTTGCTGCTGCTGTTGGATGCGCAAAGCACCTATGCTGCCATGCTGGTCCCGTTTCTGACGATTCCGGCCGGGATGGGACTGGCGGTACCCGCGATGACCAATGCCATGCTGTCTAGGGCCGATCGACATTCAGGATTCCCAAGAGGTTCAATCGCTGATTCATAGGGTTCCGTGATTTGCACGGAGC
>NZ_JBXAMO010000023.1:0-97879 GCF_058800725.1 Tardiphaga sp. GW822-FHT04G09
GAGGGCTCAATGCTAACGGATCTTTCGCGCCTCGAGCGCTGACCGCAATTACGTCATCGTGTTCAAATTTGACCCCGGATCGGCGTCCAATTTTGACCCCTTTGATCGGGCTGGTTTGGCGGTAGCGCTCGTGTCGTCGGAGCCGGCCGGGGTTGCGGAGACGAGACGAGCGCGAGTGGCTTGATCGTCGTCGCGGCTTTTGAAGCGCCAGCTGTCGTTACCGGTCTCGACGATGTCGCAATGGTGAGTCAGACGGTCGAGCAACGCGGTCGTCATCTTCGCGTCGCCGAACACGCTGGGCCATTCGCCAAATGCCAGATTGGTGGTGACGACGACGGAAGTGCGCTCGTAGAGCCGGCTGATGAGGTGGAACAGCAATTGGCCACCGGATTGTGCGAACGGCAGGTAGCCCAGTTCGTCGAGGACGATGAAGTCCATCCGGGTCAAATGCTCGGCGACCCGACCCTGCCGTCCGCTTCGGGTCTCGATCTCCAGGCGGTTCACGAGGTCGACCACATTATAGAAGCGCCCGCGGGCACCGGATCGGATGCAGCTTCTGGCGATGGCGATGGCCAGATGAGTTTTGCCGGTGCCGGTGCCGCCGATCAGGACGGCATTGCGCTGCTGGGCGATGAAGCCGCCGCTGGCAAGGTCATTGACCAGCGTCTGGTTGATGGGAGTGCCCGTGAACTGGAAGTCCTCAAGGTCCTTCGCAAGGGGAAGTTTGGCGATGGTGAGTTGGTACTTGATCGAGCGGGCCTGCTTCTCGTTGATCTCGGCATTGAGCAGGTCGCCGACAATGCGCTGGGGTTCATGCTGACGCTTGATCGCTCGTCGTGATCGTTCCGCAGGACCTTCCGGCTCTTCAGCTCCTTCAAGCTCGCGACCGGCTCCATCGCGGACACGGATCCGGGGTCCAGCAGGCCGACGGCCGCATGTTCGCCGGCCGAGAGAGCCGCGACGAAGTGCGGCATGGTCAGCTTCCGCGGCTGCGACCACCACAATCCGTTGTCGAAGGACACGACATCGGTGGGCTCGCTGCCGTCGTTCCGGTGAATGCGGCACGCTTGCTGGAGTTCGGAAGATGGAGCCTCCCTGACGAGAACGGGGGTCTTCTCCCAGACGCGGCTCCGAAAACATGCCCTTTTTCCGACGGGAACGTAGACGACGGGGTAGCTGAACCTCACCACGATCGGTTTACCCTGGACGTATTCCTGCGTCTCTCGTTTCGTCCCGACGGCCCAAGGACGTCTGCCGGAGGGTGCGACGACCGTCAGAACGTGCGGTCGAACCTGTCCGCCTTTAGAAATTCGATGCCACATGCCTCGGTAGGAATCCTTCATGATCTCTCTCCCGGATCACACCCGTGGCGTGACGACACGCTGCAAGATGTCTGTTTTTAAGAAATCCGACAACACCGAGAATACACATTGAGGATCGCTCGCGCGCCTGAAGCGCCACCGAGACTTCTTCGAACTGTTTTCGGCGTAGCGCCATCACCCGACGACTTGGTCGCTTCGAGAGTGCTGCGTTTGGACGATCGCGACAAGGTCTTTGTTGAGGCGATCCATGAACGACGCCCTTTGGATCTCGACTTTATCGAGCAGCGGATTGAAGAAATCGACGCTTTGGATCCTTCGATCGAAGAGCGCGCCAAATCGTACATCAGGAGTCTGGAGCGAGCTTGAGCCGAAACTCCGCGGCGTACCCTCATCTTGGGCAGCTAATTTTTCCGGCGTACTACCCAGGCACCCGAACGCCGCTCCAGGTCCCGGAAGGCGTCGAAAGTCACGATAGGCGCTCACGTCGACGTTCGGCATCCTGAGTGGACCAACCCGATCCACGCGGGGGGAGGTACATCTGCCATGGATGCCAAGCTCTGGCAGGCGTCTCTGCCGACGACACGCGTTACGGCTGACTCAGCAGCATGAAGACGCCGTTAAATCTCGCGACAGACAATAGTAGCTGCTCCGGAAAGTTGTTACGAGTTTTCCACTTTTAGTAATTTCTACGAAAACTAATTTCGGTCCGAACCGCGCTATACATCGACGTCATAGTCTCGACGTCGATGGCGACGTCGCCTGCCGGAGTAGCAATCGATGTCGCTCTACACACTGTGCTCTGAAGACGCTCATGGCGAAACGACCTTCATCGGGAGCGGATTGACTCCGGCCCAGGCGGCGGAAGCGATCGCGAGCGATGCCGATAGATACCGGTCGTTCATGCATTCTACGGACTACGAAGCCGATGGATTTCGCTGCTTCGAATTCCGACGCATGTCGCGGACGCCGCCACACGTACTCGACTCCGTCGTCGTCACCGCGACCGTGCCGCTGACGCCGGACCCCGACGCCGATCGGAGCGTGGCCGCCCGCACGATCGAGGCGCAGATCATCCGGAACCACCGGTCGTTCTGGCAGAACCACGTCTACGAGGACGGGCGATATGCCGATATGCTCGCCTCCAGGGCCGAACGCCGGCGCGTCGCCGCGCTCGACCGCCTCATCACGACGCAGCTGATCTCGGCATTGGTCGAGCATGGTTACTCCATCAGGGCGAACGCATTGGACGACGATCCCGAGTTCAGGCGGTCCAGGAACGTCGAAAGGATCGTCGGACATCTGCTCGAACACGAGATGGCGGAGATCGTCGCCGTCAAGGGCAAGACCGATGCCGCGGTCAGGTTCATCTTCGGCGAAGCCGGGTGGGACGTCGTTCAGGACTACACGACGAACATCGAAAGCATCGTCGATTCCGTGATCGAACCGCATCTGCCCTGGAACAGGCCAGATGCGACGGCATCCGATCGCGCGGCCGCATACGAGGTCTTCGTCCTGCCCTCGCCCCGCACGGCCAGCGCCGAGGATATCGATGCGGCACTGGTCAGACTGACGGCAGGAATGTCGAAGATCTTCGGCTAGTCGGCATCCACGGCCGCCATACTTGAAATCGAACAGGAGCCAACGACGATGACGGGCATGAAGGATCTGCTGGACCAGGTCGGCGCGGTCATGAGCATGTCGCCCACCACGAGCGCCTACGCGCGACGTCATGGAATCCGTGCCGCCCCGAGACTGACGGTGACCGACGACGAGATCGGAGCCGGGATCGCGGCGTTGCTCGAGGAACGGATCCGCGGGAAGGTCGTCGTCGACATCGGCGGCGGACATGGGCTGTTGGGAATGCATCTCTCCGACATCGCCGCGCGGGTTTTCGTGATCGAGGCGAATGTCGTCTGGGCGATGAGCTATGTCGACCTCTTCCATCGTTCCAAACCGAAGAACCTGAACTTTCTTTTCGGCAGCGCTCAGGAATTCGTGGGGCAGATCCACGCCGACATCGCCGTCGTCGCGAGCCACTCCGATGTCGCAGGGATGATGTCGCTCGCGGCTGAATTCGCGCCGATTCAGATCGACGTCTACGGCGAACTCGTCGCGAACAATCCGGAGGCCTTCGACGCGTAGGCGCGCGAAGCCAGGATGAAATTCTAGATCGCCCATCCTCCCGTCGGAGCGACGGAAACACGGAATCGAAATGAAACACGCGCTCGTGACCGTCCGTATGGACTACCGCCAGGGATATGTCCGCAAGCATTGCCGAAAGGACGAAGAGACGCCCTTGTTCTCCCTGGAGCAGGTCGTGCTGCGCGAAGTGGATGTCTCAGAGGCCCCCATCGCCTACGTGGTGTCCGACCTCCGCTGCCCGTCGGACGTCTACGTCATCCGCGTCTATGACGGCGGCTTCTGGTGGCCGGTGAGAGGGGAGAATTCGACCCCGGAGCGATTCAGCGCCCTCGCGGCCGAAGGTCATGAAAGGACCGTAGGCGCCATGGGCGTGAAGAACGAGTACGGTCGGACGACGTTGGATGATTTTTGTCGGAACAACCAGATCCGCGAGTTGCTGTCGTCCACGGAGGACGCCGCACGTGCCCGCGTTCATCGAGCCGCCGCGCGGACCATCTTCTGCGGTGGCCGCGTCCTATTCGAAGCGGGACCGCCGGCCTTCGCACGGGCCTACCACGAACCTTTCATGCGCGTCACGCCACTCGCTCCCGACGTGGACGATCTCGGTGGACGCGGCTTCCTCGGCCTGTTGCCCGGGATATCTGCGTACAAGCGCGATGCCGCGGGCGCGGTCGGGACGGTTCTTGGCCTGGACGAGGTGGAGATCGAGCGGACGAGATTGCCCGACGGGCTCTATTCGCCCGAGGTCGGGCAGACGATCGAAGCCTTTGGCGGCACCGCGATGCCCGGCGCCGCGGCGTCGTTTTGCGAGACCGCGCTTCCTCGGGAGCTTCGCAGACGGCTCGCGAACGTCCCCGCCGGGGGCAAGGAATTGACGGTGCTGCTGAAGTCGTTGGATCCGGAACTGGAGAGCTGGCACGAAACGGAAGACGACGATCCGCTGATCGCCCGTCGGCTTCTCCGGAGGTTGGCATTCGGAACGGAGGAGTGTCTGAAGTACGAATTCCAGTTCGAAGCCGAAGCTGCGCGCGCGATCCTGCGGCGGTTGGCGAGGTACGGGCTGGCGGGCAGTATGGAGGATGCCGATGAAGCCGCTCTCCACGCTCTCGGCGAACTCATCTGAGGCAGCGCGTCGAATGTCGGTGCGCGGGGTCATGACGGTCACACGCTGTGCGTAGAATTGGTTGAGCGCCGCAGCGATACCCATCACCTCCGGGCGCTTGCGGTGATGGGTATCGCTTCGCTCAACCCATCCTTTGGCACCGCGTTTGTTCGCCACCTATAGCGCAGGCCCGCCAACGCCGTGCGGCGGTTGGCGTATTGGCAGTAGAAGCCCGACGAGCAGCTCGAAATAGACCGATTGTTCGTGCAGCTGGGCGCCGCACAGGAGGCGGGCGCGATCGAGCCCAGTGACGCATCTGATCAACGGCTCCGCGGTGGGGCCGATGATATCAGCGATGCTAGGCAGAACGATCTACGCGTCGAGCGAAGCGCAGGAGGCCTTTTTCGAAAAGGCGTGGAGGCTGTTCATCGATTGTGCACGAGGCCGCGGTCGTGGGGCGGACTAGCGAAGTGTGGCTCGTCGGCCCAGTTCGGCGCTTTGCGCAGGTTCGGGCTCGTTTCCGTCGGATGCCCGACGACTTCCACATCCGTGCGATCTTCTCGATCACCAGAGGCTTGCCCGCCTCGTCTCGACACGGCGGCGATGCGACCTGGCGATGTCGCGCCTTTCATCGGCGACGGACGCTCCGTCAATGCGGTTGAACAGGTTTTTGTTGCCTGGCCACCGGGTCGACCAGACGATCGGCCTGGTTCGGATCGTGATCGCCCAGATGGTGGGCCTCGGGGCCAGAATGGCGGTCTGTCCAACTTTTCCGGCATCTGCCACCCTTTCTTCTAGTGTTCTGCAACGCCAGCTCTGCGCGCTTTGAGATCTCCGACACCGCCTGTTCGGGTATCGAGTCGTCCCTGGCCTTTCGTGCGAACCTCGTCTCCACTGCCAATCTCCTTCTTCTCTTTTTGCAGTATGTGATATATCGCATAAAAAAATGGACGGCGCCATCGGATCCGGAAGCCATCGTTAACGGACGGTTAATTCGGCCTCTCGGTGGCGCTGACGGTCGTCGTTCGGCACTTGCTTTGCTCGACGCTTGCGGCGACGGTGCGCCATGGCTTTGAGCAAATTCGAAGAGAGATTTCGCGAGCGGGATTCGCCGGCGATAAAAGCGCTGGCTCCCAGGGTCCGCGAACTTCGGAAGCTACGGATGATGAGCCAAACGGGGCTCGCGGGGCTGATCGGACTGGACCAGAACGCGATCTCCCTCATAGAGAACGGAAGAGCGAACCCAACGCTGACCACGCTGGAGCTTTTAGCCGACGCCCTCGGCGTCACATTGCCGGAATTGTTCGGACCGGCACCGTCGAACTAGCGGAACGTATCTCCGGCGATGCCGGAAACGCCGAGCGGGGCCGCGGACCTGTCGGACTGTTTCCGATTTCACAAGATATTCGTCGATAAGGCAGCTTTAAGCCGCGGCGGACGGAGATCGTGGTGAAGGCGGGCGACCGAGTCAGGCGTCGACGTCGGAGGACCGCGCTCCAAGCAGCGCGCTGCAACGCCGCGCTGGGTCGCGGGATCGATGCTCTGGCGTTCCGCGATGTACGGAAGAAAAGCGATGTTTCGGCCTGCACCGCTACAGACGCTGGTCGCGCGCGAGATCAACCGTGGAGATCGGTACTCCAAGCTTTGCAATCATGACGGTACGGTCTAGAAAAGCGGCATTCAACGGAGCGAGGCGGCATTGTCGGAGGCGTTTCAATTCGCGGCCGTCGCGCGGCGAGAGTGCTGTGCCGACATTATTTTCGTCCATGGTCTGACGGGGCATGCGGTCGACACCTGGACGTCGACGGGCGCCGCCGAACCGGAAGGCCAATACTGGCCAGACTGGCTGTCTACCGATCTTCCCTCGCTGAGCATCTATACGTTGGGCTACCCCGCGAGCGTCTTTGCTAAGTGGGTGAAGCGGGAGATGAGCCTGCACGAGCGGGCGAAGAACACCCTGGAGGTGTTGGCCGGCTATTCTTTCGGGACGCGGCCGATCGTCTTCATCTGCCATAGCCTCGGCGGCCTACTGGTGAAACAGATGCTGCGGACGGCCGCCGAGTCGAACGACGACGGCTGGAAGCAGCTTGCCGACCGGTGCGCCGGCATTTTCTTTCTTGCGACGCCGCATACCGGCTCGACCTTCGCCGACTTGCTGAAGAGGTTCGCCGGAAGGCTGGCATCGGTGCACATCGACGGGCTTGAAACGGACAGCGCCGAACTGGACGATCTGAACGACAGCTTCAGGATGTTCTGCCACGGCCGCCGGATAGACGTCTGCGTCTATTACGAGAAATTCAGGACGCATAAGTCCGCGATCATCGTGGACCGCCACAGCGCCGACCCGGGCGTCGCCGGCGCCCCTCCGATCGCCGTAGATGCGGATCACGTCACCATCTGCAAACCGACCAGCCGAAACGACGTCGTCTATCTTGGCATTCTGCGGAGGCTCAGGCAGCTTTCGATCGAGCATGCGCCCGCCGCGGCGCCCGACGCGTTCGCGACGGACGGCCTGCACGAGCTCAGCGAGAACGACAGGCGCACACTTCTGGAGAAGATGGCATCCGCCGGAAGGGAGCACGAATACATGTTCGCGAACGACTCGCAGAATCGCTTCGCCCGCGAGTTCCTCCGGCAAGGTCTGATTACCAGCAGAGCTCAGCTCCATAACAATCTTCTCGCGGACATCGAACAACGCTTCCAGTCCCTCATATTCCATCCGCTGGTCTGCAGCGGTGCGGACAACGCGACCATAGCAGCGGCGATACAGCGGGATGTCATCGAGCCGCTCAGTTCGAAATACAGCGGCAACCAGGCGAGTGCGAAGACGATCATGAACGCGCTCTACTTCCTGACCGAACGGTGCCACATCAGATGGGATAGACCGTGAATTTCCGGCCCTGGCACGCGCAGCTCGACGTCTTCGACACGTTGCGGCGATATCTCGCGATCCTGTCGTCATGGACGGTCGCTTCGCCCCGGCGCGATCGTCTCTTCATCTCCGACTTCTATTTGGTGAACCCGAGCCTCCTGCATTCGACGCAGATGTCGTTGGAGGCCCGGCGGGCGTTCAACGGGTTGAGGATCCCGAAGCCCGACCAGACCTTTCTGGAATATCCATCTCCGCCGTTGCTCTATCACAAGATGGGTGGTGTCCAGACGCTGGCCCTTCATAACCTCATAGGAAGAGGTCTTTGCGAGCTGGATCTCGCCGATCAGGGGCAGTACCGACTATCCGGCGACGGGCGCGAGCTTGCCGCATCGCTCGGCACCCATCTCATCCTACCTCGCGAGCAGGCGGTTCTCACCTTCATCGTCCACGACTTCGCCGCCGTCGGTACGGACAAGGGCGGACTCAAGACAGCCACGGGGCTGAGGAGGCTCGGGACATGACCGCACGCCCATTCTTGGCCATCAGGCGCGTCCGGGTGAGCGAGGGCGGTTCGGTCGCCTAGGACCAGCGCTTCCACCTTGGCGTCAACGTCATCCGCGGCGAGAACAGTTCCGGCAAATCCACGATCGCCGATTTCATATTCTTCGGTCTTGGTGGTGAATTCGAGCGATGGAAGGATGCAGCCGGTAAGTGCACGGCCGTCAGAATCGAGATCGAAACCGCATCGTCCGTGCTCACGTTGCATCGGCCGGTAGGCAACAGGCTGGAGCCGATATCCGTATACTACGGCTCGTTCGAGGACTCTTTGAAGGCCGACATCGAGGCATGGCAACGTTTCCCGATCCGGCGGCCTCCCGGCGGAAAGGACCTCTCCTTCACTCAGGTGATGTTCAGAGCGATCGGCATTCCGGAAGCGCCCAGCCTCGGCAATTCGAACGTCACGATGCACCAGATCCTGCGCCTGCTGTATGCCGATCAGCAGACGCCGCCCGGGAGGCTTTTCCGGTTCGAGACCTTCGATACGCGGGACATCCGCGATGTCGTCGGACAGTTGCTCATCGGGGTCAACGGGTACGATCTCTATCAAGGCCAGATCAGAGTGCGCGAACTGAAGTCCGACTACGCCGATAAGAACCGGACTATCATGCCGCGGTCGCTGCGCTGCCTTCCGCCGAAGGGCTGTCGTCGGTGGCAATCCTCGATGCTCGGGGATCGTCGTTGGCTCAAGAGAAGTCGCGCCTTCTTCGCGAGATCGAAAGCGCCGACGCGTCGATCGGCGTCGCCCAGACCGAAGGCTTCGTTGCGGATCGTCAGAAGATGCAGAACCGGCTGAGGACCTTGTCCGGCACCCTCAATCGCACGGAACAGCAGGCGACCACCTTGTCGGACGAGATCGACGAGATCGTCCAATTCCTTTCGTATCTCGAGGATCAACTTGCGACCTTGATTGCTGCGGACGATCTCGCTGAAAAGCTCGGCAACATCGAGTTTCAGTTCTGCCCCTCATGTTTGAAGCCGCTTCACGAAGATAGGTCCGGCCATTGCATCGTCTGCCACACGGTACTGGACGACGACGCGGCGAGGTCCAAGTATTTCGAAATCAGAATCGACACCGAACTGCAGATCCGCGAGTCCGGTCAGTTGCTGGAGTCGAAAACAAGGGAGCTCGCGGATGAGCGGATCGCGGTCCGCAACCTTCGCCGCGATTATGCAGGCCTTCTTTCGGACTTCACGTCGAGATACGACGTCAGCAACTCTCCGCGCGAGAGTTTTCTGGCCGAGCGCAACAGGCGGATCGGCCGGATCGACTCGGAGATTTCCTATCTCGAGGAGATCAGGGCCCTGGTCGAGCGCATCGACGCGCTTTCCGCCGAGCGAGCGGCTTTGAACGACGAGATATCGCGATTGGAGACCGTGCAGCGGCGATTGTCTGCGTCGGCGACCGCCAGGACCTTGAAGGCGATGAACCTGATCGGATCGATCGGCAGCAATATCCTGAAGCAGGACCTCAAACGGGAGGACTCCTTCGACGACCCAAAACTCTTCTCCGTGAATTTCGCCGACGACGCCATGCTCGTCGATGGCAAGATGAACTTCGCCGAAAGCAGCAACGTGGTGCTCAAGAATGCCACCCTCGTGTCCATGCTGCTCGCGGCCTGCTACGACCCCGACTTCTGGCACCCGCGCTTCCTCCTGATGGACAACATCGAAGACAAGGGAATGGAGGATCTCCGCACCCACAACTTCCAGCGACTGATCATTTCCGAGGGACGGAAGGTCTCGGTACCGTTCCAGATCATCTTCACCACATCGACACCCGATCCCTCGCTCGAAGACAGTCCTCTGACGGTGGGTCCGAAGTACAGTCGACAGAGCAAGACGCTCGCCAACATCATCACGAAGGAAATCGAGAAACCCTGACGTCCTCACATCGGGGTCAGATGCTTTTTGTGTAGCGACCGACCGCAGACCGCGGCGGCGCACCGACACGGCGACGCAAGCCACAGCGCCGCCACCGGCCCTGGCGAACCGATCGAGAAGACGCCGCGGCGAACGCCACGAGTGCCGACGACCCGGGCCCCGCGCCCGCGGCATCGAGCGCCGCTGTTTCTCGACCGCGTCGGGTGCCGTCTACGCGATGGAATACATCACTTCGATCGTTCCGGAGACGGTGGCGGTGCTCGGTCCCGACGAAGGCGGCCATCTCGCCGCGGCGGCGGCTCGACTGGTCGGCATGCACACCTATCACGAGGTCGCCGTGCCGCTCGGCGGCATCGAGCCGGGTGCCGCGGGCTTCGCGAGCGCGTTCGCGCGTCTTTCGAGAGGCCAAGGCGATGATGCCGTATTCACCGACACGGGGACGGCGCGACGGTGGTTTAGACGACGTAGAACTGATGGACGAGCGCCCGTCGTTGTCGCCTGCCGTCCTCACGGCCTGGAACGAACTTGGAAGGGCGCGGCTCTCGTGCTCGACCGGTTCGTGCGTTTCGATCTCGTGAAACGCAAGGATCTCGGCGATCACGCATGGGAGTGAACCGTGGCTTAGGCTTTTTTTTGGGGGGGGGGCCGCAAGCGACGTCTGGACGCCTGATCGATCGCCCGTCCCGCTCCGTCGTTTCGCGTTCCCCCGCCGGCCCGCGCGCCACTATCGCGCGTGCTCCGCGATCCATTCCAGGGACCGTCCCGCGCAAACAGCGTCACCGCCGTCACTGCTTCGGCATGCCCGGCGTGAGGAGCGTGGCCACTTCGGTGCCATCGATGCGCCCCCGCTGCAAGAGACGCTTGGCGACGGCTTCCAACGCGTCGCGGTGGGTCTCGAGGAGCGCGCGGCTTGCCGCCGCGGCCTCCGCCAGTTCGCGGTGGACCGCCATCCGGATATCGTCGAAGGCGAGGAAGCTCAGCGCGTTCTGCATCGATCCGAGGTAAGTCAGAGGAGCCGGCCCGGCCAGTCCCAGACTGCCGGCCATCGCTGCGGCGATCGCGGTGGCCCGCTCCAGGTCCGAGCCGGCCATCCCGCCGGCGCCGTGGGAGCCGTTGCCGAGCAGCAGTTCCTCGGCGACCCGCCCGGCCAGCATCACCTGCAGACGGCGGCAGTAGTCTTCGCGCGTTCCGGCGAAATCGTCCCCGGTGGTCCGCACGGAGGCACCCAGGGAGGTGTCGGTCACCACGGTGGTGGCGAAGATGCCCTCCGGGCCGAAGAGCAGGACGTCGACGGTGATGTGTCCTGCCTCGTGGACCGCCGCGCGCCATCGCAGCTCCGGCGTACGGTCGTCCTCGCCGCCGATGACGTGCACCAAGTCGGCCACGGCGACGTGCCGGCCTGCATGCCGCGCCACGCGACGGGCATCGTTGACCAGCTTCTCGATGTCGGCGCCGGTGCGTCCCAGAACGGCTTCGGCGATCGGTCGGACGTCTTCATGTTCGAGATCGGAGCCGAGCCTGACGCGAAGCATCTTCTCGAGCTCGGTCACGTCCGGAAGCCCGATGCGGACGATCGGGTTGAAGCGCCCCGCGCGCAGCAGCGCCGGCTCGCAGTGCGACAGATCGTTACTGCATCCGATCATGATCAGACCTTCACGACTTCCCATGATGCCGTCGACTTCGGCAAGCAGACCGTCTACGACGGTGACTACGTAGTCGCGATGCGAATGCGTGACGCTTTTCCGGTCCACGAAGGCTTCGATCTCATCGATCAGCAGCACATGGGGCGCCGCGCGCGCGGTGGTGAAATCCTCCCGCATGGCGCGCAGCAGGTGGCCGAGGTGACCTTCTCCCGCGGATTGCCATTTGGCCAGACTGCAGCTGATGATCGGCAGGCCCATTTCGGCCGCCACCACGGCGCTGAATGTCGTCTTGCCGGTCCCCGGAGGGCCCACCAGGGCGATCGCGGACGAAACGGACGACCACGGCAGCTCACCCCGTCTCCATGCTTCGACATCCGCGATGGTCGACATCGCCCAGGTACGCGCCTCGCCCAGCCCGTGCAACTGCGACAAGGTGAGATCGCGCGACTTCTTCTGCACCTGCCTGCGACCGTGCAGGCGGCTCAGTTCGGCGACGCATTTGCCGGGCGACCGGTCGGCCCGCACCGCGATGATGAGCTCGTCGATCCCGATCCTGGAGGCGACATCTTCCCCGAAGACCGTCCGGACTTTCCTGCCGGTGACGATCTCGATCGTGCGCGCCACGACGACGGCGTCCAATCCCTGGATCTCGACGCGTGACGAGCATGCCTTCAGGAGGGCGTCCGGCAGATGGGCGCTTGCCTGCGGCGAGAACGCCAGCAGCGGCAAGCCCATCGACAGCGCCGCCAACGCTCCGGCCTGCGCGGGAGGCTTGTCGCGCGGTTTCGGCAGCTCGCGCACGACGAGGTAAGCGGCATCGTATCTCTCGCGCCGCGGCGTGCCCTCTGAGACGATCTTGTAGAACCGGGTCTCGTCCGGAAACAGAACGTCGTTCCACGTCGACACGATCCGGCTCAGCAGGATCTCTTCGGCGACGTCCACCACGATGACGGCGCCGGAGCGCATCGCATCGAGCAGCCCGGGACGCGCATCGAACGCACGGGCGAGAAGAAGGCGCGCGGCGACGCGGCCCGCGTCCACCGGTGCCGGTGCCCTGCCGGTCGTCTTCCGCGACGACACGAATTCGAGATTTTCGTTCGAATCGCCTTTGTCGTCCGCAAGGTCGCGAAGCCCGGCGAAGCCGCCACGGCGCGGCGGCGCACCTTTGGCCGGCGGTTTCCGTCCGGCCAGCAAGCCTTTCTCGCGGTCCGCAAGCGTAGTCCTAACGTGGCGCCGGTAGTCCAGCGACGCCCGCCATTCCCGTGCGTAGACCTCGGCCTCCAAGGGCCCCATCGGTGCGGGGGCGGCCGCGCCGCCGGCGCCGGGCGCGGCGCGCGATGAACCCGTCGGGGTCGCGCGGGTCTTCGTCTTCGTCTTCTTCTTCATCGTCATTCCATGGGTTGGTGGTGTCGCGGTCGGAGTCCGTCGTCGGACGCCATGGCGGTCGCAGCTTTTCGGGCGCGGCCATGGCGACGATCGACCTGAGATCGATCCTCGGGGTCCCTGCCGTCCTCTTGCGGGTAGGCCGTGCGTCGGCTCGGTGCCGTCCGTCGCCGAGCCGAGCGCGCCGGCGGTCGGAAGTCTCCGCGATGGGATGGCGGCGATCAGTCATCGGCCACCTCGATGGTGAGGCCGGGGTCGAACCCCGTGTCCTCGTCGGAGTATCCGCGAGGATTGGAGATGAGGCCCGTGATGCCCCGGCGGAAGCCGATCGCGTGATGCGTATGCCCCGTCAGCCACCACCGCGGTTGATACCGGTCGACGATCGGCAGCAGCTCCGATGCGTAGGCCGCGGCCGTGATGCTGCGCTGATTGGCCGGCGCCACGGCGTCCATCGTGATCGCGTGATGCGTCATCACCAGCGTCGCCGGATGGGGCTTCGCGAGCTCCGCCTCGATGTAGCGGCGGGACGCCATGTGCAGCTCCCGCGCCTCGATCGGCCGGAAACGCCGCCACGGATCCTTGCGCCAGGAGATGCGCTTGTGGTCGCGCAAGACGTCGGCCGCGCTGCGCATCGCCGTTTCGCGCAGCGCGTGACCGAACAGTTCGTAGTCCGTCCAACCGGTCGCGCCGATGACGCGCAGCGATCTGAAGATCGCGGTGCCGCATTCGAGCAGATGCACGCCCAGCTCGTCGGCGCGGCGGCGGCCCGCCTCGAGCTCGTCGGGATGGCAACGGCCGTAGAACTCGTGGTTTCTGGCGACCGTCGCCACCTCGGTGCGCGGAAACGCGTCGCGCAGATGTTCGACGGCCTTGCCGATGCCCGGGCACGTGTCGCCCGCCACGAGGACCAGCTCCGCGCCGGGCGCGAGCTCGGGAATGCCGCGGGCGCCGGGATCATCGATGTGGAGATCCGACATGAGCTGAACGATCACGATCCGACCTCCCCGTGCCGGACGCGGATCCGGACGGAGCCGGTCACGACCTCGGTCAAGGCGTGCGCGAGCCAGCTCGTGGCGATCCGTGCCTCCGCGGCGCCCGCGCCGGGCACCCGGCGCAGCACGTTCGACATCACAAGGCAGGCCGCGGCGCTTCCTTCCGCGGCGCAGACCGCCAACGCCGTCATCGCCGCGTCGAAAGGGGCGTCGTCGCGGCCAGGCGCGAAGAGACGCAGGACGACGCCGACAGCGGCGGCGGCATCCTGCGTCGCCGCGTCCTTCCATTTCGCCTCGCCGGTCATCCTCACCTTCGCCAGCGCCACCTTCATCTCGCGGACCGCGGCGGCGTCGAATGCCTCCGCCCGCCCGAACCGCCACCAGCTCGTGGGCGGTCGCAGCTGCAGGCGGACGGCACCGGTGCGCCGGCCGTCCGGCCGAAGCCGTTGCTTCGTCGATCCCATGTGCTGTCCTCCATCGAGGCACGGTTTCCCGATCGCGCGGAAAGTCGCGCGTTCGTCGTGCCTGCTTCCGAAATTGGTGGAGACGGCGGGCGTGCCGCTCGTCTCCCTTCCCTCACCTCGCCTCGCCACGCCGGGGCATGACCTGGCTCGCCGGGACACGCCCCGCCGTCTCCGTCACCCGTCGAGCACTTCGACGGTGTAGGTTCCGTTTTGCGGCCTCCAGTCTCCGAGACCGCGTGCGTAGCTCGCCAGTTCGTAGATCTCCCGCACCTCGGCGCGGTTCAGCAGCGACGGCAGGAATTGCGCCGTGAAGGTCGCGCTCCAGAAGTTGAAGCAGGGGCGAGTGCGCATGGTCTTCGCGTTGGTCACGCGGACCGGGACCCTTAGACGGAAACGCTCGTCCAGGTACAGTTCGTCCATGTCGCGGGAGCCCTCGTAGACCAGCGGCGCGTGCTCCTCCACGACGAGGCCGGCGGTCGCCTGGGGTCCGCGGCGGACGAGCCGCGCGGCCTGCACGAACGTCGCCATCAACGCCTCGCAGGGAATGCAGGGCGCGCCTTCGTGAAGCCAGAGACCGCCGTGCCATTCGACCTTCCCGATCTGCTCGTGATCCGCCTCCGTCTTCGCCTTCTTCGAGGTGAGGCGCTTGAGCTCCTTCGCGATCGGATCGAGCGGATCGGCGAGACGGGACGAGTGCATGATGAGCCGCCTGCGGCCGACGATTCGGATCCTGATCTGCTCGGCGTTCATCGCGACGGTCCCCGGGTGGGATCGTTGAGCGGCGTCCGGAAGTCGCGCATCGAGCGCACGTCGGCGCGCAGGGCGGGACGCCGGGCGTAGCGGCGACGGCGCAGGAAGCACGTCACCTCGACATGGCACGGGCGGCACAACGCGATCAGATCCCCTTCGATCTCGGCGCCGAGGCGTTCGTAGGTGGCGTGATGGGCTTCGAGCGGGGACGTCGCGTCGCCTTCCGCCGAGCAGATCCGGCATTTGCCGGCGGCCGAGGTCATCTCGAGGACGCGCGCGGGATTGGTCCGCCACTTCCAGCTGCCGATGTAGTTTTCGTAACGCATGTGGGCCTTCCGTTTGTATTATGGGATATATCACATATCCCGAAGCGAGACGATTTGTTAGCGCCATGTGCCCGAACCTCGCTTGCGTCTCTCGTGATGGTTAACGCGTGGTTAACGATCTCCCTAAATTTTTAGGCAATTGGCCGACACCTCGACGCGCGACGACGTGCTCGCGCCTATCCTGCTTGAGGCGGCGCAGCTTGCTCGGATTGATCAGGGCTTGCCGCGGGGACGGGCATCACGCGGATGAGATAGCGCCGATCGAGACCACGCCGCCGGGACGCATCGATCCCCCCCGGCGTCAAAACTCGGACGGCCTGGACGATGCACGGAGGACGATCTCGGCGTCGTATTCACGTCGGCAGGCGACCCCTCCGGCAAGGAGGCCGGTCGAGAGCCGCACGGGACGATGGATGAACGGCCGCGGATCGTGAAAGGCGGGAAAAACAACCACCGCCGTGCGCGGGAAGACGTAGGTCCGAAATCGCCGGGGCGATGGTCTAGGGGAGCCGGCATGAGCGTTCTGCCGCAGAGATCGAGGCGCTTCAGCTACCGGTCGTATCGGGCAAGATCTTCGTCGCGGCTTTGCCGGGATTTCCGCACAGCGGGCGGCGACGGGTCTTTCGGCATGCTCTCGATCCGCCTTCCGGTTCGGAGCCGCCTCAGGGCTCGATCGGGCTGTCGAACAGTCGCTGGGCTGCTTGGTCCAGCCGGTCGATCTCATGCTGATATGAGTGCTCCCAATTGCTCGCCCTGATCAGCAGCCCTTCGATCTTCACGTACGACCGTGGATCGCGTTCGAGCACCCGCGTGAGCCGCTCGCGGTGGTACCAACCCATCGGCATGCCCGAGACCTCGGCCAGCTTCGGTTGCCAATCCTTGATCTCCTCGAAGCGCGGATGCTCCGCGAGGCGGTCGAAGCCCCGCCAGAATTGATGGGCGGCGTCTAACCGGGGATCCGGATCGATCGGATCGAACCTGCCGGCCCAGCGGTGGAAAAGCGCGGCGAGCACGGGATCGATCTCCGGCCCCTCGATGCGGAGGGCGAGCGAGCAGAGGCCCTCGAAGATGTCGTCGGTGCCGGTGGAGGCGTAGCGCAAAAGGAAGGGCGCCAGACGGGCGTCCACGAAGCCCGCCACCGGCCGGGCGTGAACCGGATTGCACAGGAAGGGCAGCAACGCGTCGGGACGCGCATCGATCTCGGAATACAGGCGGTGGCTTTCGCCTTTCGCTCCGAGACAGGCCAGGAAGGCCGGCACGTAGGCGCTCGCGGCGTATCCCACGGTCAGATCCTCGTGCCATGGAACGACGTCCCCGGCCGGCGCGGCCGCCGAGATCGCAGGTCTCGCGACGAGGCGGATCGGATCGCCGCCGCCGCGCGAGGTGTGGGTCCGCCGGGATGCGACGTAGCCGTCGCGGGTGAAACTCACGCCCGGTGCGAACCGCTCCTCCGAATTCGACGCATCGTTGACCGGCGCCGCCAGCCGCACGAGGCGTTCGAACTGGTCGGCGCTTGCAGGTCCGAGCACGAGGGGGGCCGTGAGTGTCACGCCGCAACCGGGATCCGAAAGCGCGCGCAGGACCAGATCGCAGGCGGTCTCGCTCGGGGGCGACAGGGCCTCGGCGGACGGGGCCGCCGTGCCGGGGACCGGCCCGGCGTCCGGCACGGCGAAGCGTATCTCCTCGACGATCCGCTCCAGCCGATCGTTGCCGGCGACGGCGGACGATGCCACGAGCGCCTTCAATCGCGACTTCAGACCGTCGTCGCGTTCGGCGCACCGCAATCTCTCCAGCACGCCCTTGATGGAGATGAAGGCGCTGTCCGATAGCCCGATCTGCCGCTCGATCAGATCGGCTCGACCGCACATGCGCAGCGCGCGCAGAACCGACGCCTGCAGCATGGGTATGTTGAGCTCGTCGACGACCCGATCGGGGGCCTGCGCGGCCGAAGGCCACCCATGGTGCTGCAGCCTGTCGAACAGCCACCCGGCGGCGGCGGCGCCGGCCGGAACGCCGGCCGGGTCCATCAGGTCGGCGAATGTATCGTCCAGCAACGTTCCGAACACGTCGCAGAACAATGCCTTTCCCCGCATGAACGCGCTCGACACGTCGCGTGGCGAGGACAGAACGAGCCAGGAGACGTTCTGATGGCCCGCCAGGGACAAGTGCGCATCCAGACCGAACGGCGACCGTTCGCTCATCAGAACGGGGACCATGCGGCTCAGGGCGAGATCGTAGGGCAGCTTGCCGGCGGAGAAGACGGCCGCTCTGCGCAGTTGCCAGCCGAGTCTCCCGTCGCAGGCGATAGCGACGAGTTCGTCGGCGGAGGACGCATCGCGCACGCGCCCGGCCAGTATGCATCGCCAGAGCATCACGTTCGGGAAACCGGCGTGATCCGACCGCAGATCCGCCTCGCCGCGCGCTCCGGAGGCGACGATCGCCACCGCGAGCGACGCCGCGGAATCTCCGTCCCGGGCGTTCCCGAGCCTCCCGACCAATGCCGGCAAAGCCGGCCGCGCGCGGCGCCGGCTCAAGCCGATTTCGGCGCAGGTGCGGATGCGGCCGTCCGGGTGGGTCAAAGCCTCGATGAACAGCCTCGTGACCTCCGGCGAAGGCAGTTCGCCGAGCTTGAGCAACGCCGGAACGACGACCGTGCCGGGCGACTTGCCGTCCGCCGCCCTCATCAGGCGCGCGATCATCGGAAGTGCCTCGACGAACGGCGCGCGGCAGCACGCCATCGCGAAAGGCATGTCCCAGAGCTCTTCCGCCTCGCCGGCCGCCATCAGCCTCCGGTGCAGCGCCCCCAGATCGGCGCCGACGAGCGAAAGGACGACGAGCGCGAAGATCCGGTCCGTCATCGGGGCGGCGGCGTCGAACAACCGGGCTTCGTATCGCGGTTCGTCGTTGAAACCTGGAACCAGAGCGGGCGCCAATCGCGCCAAGGTACCGACCGCGCCGTCGCGCGAAACCAGCGGTTCGCACGCGGTGCCGATCGTCGGCTCGCCCAGACCGGCGAGAACCCGGATGGCGTTCAGCGATACGACCGGGGCCGCATCCGCATCGGCCAGTATCGCGACGCAGTGATCGCGGATTGCCCGGCGGACCGCCCAGATCGGCCCGGCGAACGGGCCGAGAAGAGGCGATCGGGTCGACAGCATGGCGGATACCTGCACCGGCGGCATGGCGGCGAGGAATTCGATGGTGTCGTCCATCGACCCGGTCCGCAACGAGAAACGTTCGAAGTGCCCGCCGCGGTCGTCGTCGGGATTGTCCTTGGCGAGAAATTCGAGGACGGGCTTCAGCACATCTCTGCGCCAGTCGACCACCATGAGCGGCATCAACGCACGCTTCTGCTCCCGTGGCCGTGCCGAAAACAGCCCGAGCGTGGCCGTGCCGATCCTGCACCCTGCGCGGCGGGCGGCGGTGGCTAGGCGGAAGATGCCGGATTGCAGCCGTCGCGGGTCCGGATCCGACGCCATCACGAGACAGAGGACTTCGTGCAGACCGTCCGGTTTCGTCTGGAGCAGCGCGTCGACCACCGCCGATCCCCACTGGTAGTCGTCGTGGAAACGCGCCATGTCCGCAGCGAGTACGGCAAGCAGCGTGGCGAAGTCGGGCGGCCCCTGAAGCCTTCGGAAGAGGTAGGCGAGCAGGTAGATCTCGCCTACGGGTTCGGCGGAGGCGACGAGCGGAAGCAGTTCGTGGGCGGATACCAGATTCAAGCGCTCGACATACGGGGCGAGCGCACCCCAATGCTCGCCCCGGAGGAATGCGTCGCGCGCCTGGTCGTGCGCCGCGTCTCGCATCCCGGCCTTTTCCAGGTGGAGTATCCGCGTCGTGACTTGTTCGCGCGTTCCGTACCACCGTGCCAAGGCCGCATGCGCGGATCTGCGCAATTCGATCGCCAGCAGGACTTCGAGGCCCGCCCGCACCGTCTCGTGCATCTCGAGCAGTCCTTCGCCGGACGAGCGCAACAGCCCCAATTCCGACAGCTCGTTGATGGCGAGGCCCACGTTGTCCTCCGGGAAGACGGCTTCCGCGTCCCTGCGCTCGAATGGCACGGCGAAACAGACGAGCTTCTCGGCGGCGGAGCGCGCGCCGGGCGTCACCCGCGCGAACCTTCGTTGTTCCGCCTTGGGAAGCACGTCCTGCGGATCGCTTCTGGAAAGCGCCGCCATGTCCGCCAGCGTCGGCGCCGCTGCGAGCGCGTTTGCGAGTCTGGCGAACAGTCCCGCCTCCCGCCCGGCCGTGACGCGCTGATGGATGTCCCACAATGCTGCCCGGTCGGGGGCCGGATGCCGCAAGGAGACCAGCTGCACGAACTCCTCGTAGGCGAATCCCCGGACGTCGATCCGGCGTATGCCGATGGTATCCCTCTCCGCGCGGTTGAGTTCACGGAAGGCACTGGCTTGGCCGAACGCTGCGACCCGGCAATGCGAAGGTCGCGGCTTCCGCGAAGCCAAAGCCCGCGCGAAGGTTGCGAGGTGGCGCGCGAAGACGTCGGAACAATCTCCGTCGACGAAATCAAGAAGGATGAGCGTTTCCTGCTTCAGTTCGGATAGATATTCCCCGAGCCGCGTCAACGTTTCGTCTTTGGAACCGACGGCGTCGATCGAGGCCGCGAACAGCTCCGGCGCTCCTGCGCGCCTGAGATGAAATCCGACGCCGACCAGCACGTCGCGGAACCTGGTCTCGCTCTTGACCTCGGCGTAGTACACCGCCCGCCCGGGATCCGTGATCTGGGCATGGCCGGTGATCTCGGAAGCGAGCATCGTCTTGCCCGAGCCGGAGATGCCGACCACTTCCACCGCCACGCCGGACCACGCGGTCGTCAGCGGCGCCGCGATGTCCGCTCTGTCGACGTGCCCCTGCTCGAGAGGCGGTGGCCGCCTGACCGTGATCATGTGGGGCCAGACCGAACGAAGCTCGAGTTCGAATTCCTCCCGGTCGAACCCCCGTCCCGGCATCTTTGAGATGTCGCTGATGAATCCGCGCAGATTGCGGAAGAGCGTGTCTTCGACCACGGTCCTGGGGAGCGCGTACTTCGTTTCGAGCAGACCGAAGACGCGCAGCGCGACCTCCTCCTCGCTGCCGTACGTGCAACGGATGGAGGTTCGAGCGAGAATGTCGGGAAGCGAAGCGTGCAGTCGCTTCGCCTCGGTTTCGTAGCGGGATGCCACGTCTCCGGGAGCGCCGCAGTTCTTCGCCTGAGTCGCGAATTCCGCGATGATCGCGGAGAGCGCGGCCGCCGCCTCCACCGACATCGTGGGCGGTGTCCTCACCCGCTCCAGCCGCCGTTTCGCCGCGGCGTCGAGCCGCGAACCCTTGATTGCCGAGGCCCGGGCGAGCGCGTGCACGACGGTCCAGTACGGGTGTGGCGCCTTCAGCGGAGCGTCGTCGCCGGCCTCGACCAGCGACCGAACGTCGGCTTTGACCTCGTCGCCGAGGATCCAGGACTGCTCGAAGGCATTGCCCGCGAGATGCGCGATCGTCTGGGGCAACAGGTCCGCTATCGTTTCGGACAACGTCCACGGAGACGGATTGTCGCGACCGTTCTGATCCTGCGTCGGCTTCTTGACCTGGACGTACCGACGTCGTTCGACCGGGCCGTCCATCCAGTGCAGATCGAGATCGTCGATGTTTTCGGGGCGCACCACGGCATTCGCGCCATGTTGGTCGAAGTGATCGAATAGCAGTTCCAGAGCGACCGTCGCCTGGTAGTCGAACCCTTTGATCGCGCTTATGCCGCCGGACATGACCTGAAATTCTCTGTAGTGCCGCTCGGATCGTATCCCGGCCTGGCCATCACGGATGCTTCGGGTCGCCGCGCGCTCGACGGCGCGCGATGCCTGGTCCGATCGGCGAGAGTCGACGCCGCGCCCGCCGACATGTGGATCTCCAAGCCGTTCTATAGCACCCATCTTTGCGGAAAAGTATCGGGCTCAAGCCCATCGGCTCCCTGTCGCGCGGAATATGCCGGCGGTGCCCGTGAGGCGCACGATACGCTGCTGAGGCGCGCGACGACGTTTGGCCGCGTCGAGAGCCAGGCGCGGAAACGATCCTTGCGGCCGGCGACGCCCAGGGGACCGCGCGACCCGAGCCGGACTGGATCTTCAGGCGTGGGGATGCATGGCGGCATCTGTGGGCCACTCGCGTCCGCGCGGCTACGACCCGCCGCGGCGATCGACATCGTCGGAATATCGCGGCGGAGCCATGGCCGCCGCCAGCTCGCGGATCGTCGCGTGAGCGACATCGAACTGCCATTCAAGCTCCAGCTCGACGTCGGTGAGCCTCACGACGCCGTCGTGGAGTTCGCGGAAGGCGCTGGCCGTCGAATACAGGTTGGTGACATCCAGGCCGGACGGTCGCAGGCAGATCGTGCCGTACAATTCATTCTGCGCACCACCGATCCTGATATGCGGTTGCGCCGGTGGAACATCGTCCCTGTCCGCTCCCAGCAGCTTGGCGAACTGCGGTCCGAAGGCTGGCTCCGCGTCGTCGATTTCGGCCGAAGCCGAGCCGCTTCCCTTGCGATCGACGTCCTCTCCGAACTGGCACTGGAAGTCCATGATGTACAGGCGATCCGCCGTTCGGGGCGTCCAATCTTCGACGGCGATTGACGCGAAAGCCATGAGCATGACCGCCAGGTCCCTGGCCGACGCATCCGCGTACCGGGCGTGATGTGGAATGAGGTTCGCGTCCAGCACGGCGTCCAGCCGCTGGCCGAGCAATCCGACGTCGATGTCGAGAATGCGCGCCGTCGCGTCGCGGAACGACGCGGAACGGTAGTGCGCGGCACGCGACCGTGCCTGGGCGTCGAAGGAAGGGTGATCCGCCTGATGCATCCTGGATTCCGGCTTCATTTCCGCGGCCGCTTTTCGTTGGCCTCTATCCATTCGAGAAGTTTCGTCTTTCGTGCGAACAAGGTCTGCCCGACCTTGAAAGCGGGCAGTTCGTGGCATTCCTTCAGGTGGTAGACCTTTCGCCGCAGACGCTCATCGACCGCGCCGAACAGGAAACGGGTGATCTCGTCGCCACCACCGAGAAGGTCGGCATCTGTCGGAAGTTCTTTCGTCGGCCTGCTCATGAACCCGCCAGGCACGCCGCGATCTTCCGCAACGTCGCATCGCCGCATTGGTGTATCCGGCGCGTATCGGCGGCGCCCTTCCGTCCATACGTCCAGACTTCTGAGAAGAGGCCGCGGACGCCCACGGTCATCGAGGCGAAAGGCTCGGGAGAATGGACTTCGAAACGCGCGAAGATGTCCGCGTCCCTGACGAACGGATTCTCGGAATGGCGGCGGACCTCATCTTCCCGCGCGAACAGCCCGAGCGCTGCGGCCAGGCCTTGCACGACATCGTGCTCCCGTTCGAGCTCGAGCGTGAACACAGGGAAGAAACGCCGGTCGTCGTATTCGTATTTGCGCGGCGCGCGGCGCACCTGATGCATGCTCGGAAGAGATTTCAGATCGAGGACGGTCTTCGCGCTACCCTGCACGGATTGGGATCCGAAGATCGCGCAAAGTAGAGCCGCACCGTCGGCGAAGGTCATGTCCGGCGCAGTCGGCCCGCGTCCCCCCACGCTCACCAGGCCTTTGTCGGCCTCCCTGAGCTCCCGCATGTATCCCGTCACTTTCGATATTGGCTCGCGCGTCGTTTCCGACACGCACTCCACCAACTTCCGAGAATTCGCCATCACACCACGCTTGACATACCGAGCCAAATGGGATTTTCCCATTAGTCAAATGGGATAGTCCCATTTGGAACGAGGGTCAAGTGGCAAACATCCGTAAACGCGTGATGCCGAGCGGTAACACCGTGTGGCAGGTGGACTATCGCGACCTCAAGAAGAAGCGACGGCATAAGCAGTTCCGGACGCGGCGGGAGGCTGACGCCTGGCTGGTCGGCGCGCGGACCGAGATCGCGGCGGGAACGCATGTGCCCGCCAGGGAGTCCGTCACCTTCCGCGAAGCGTCCGAGGCCTGGATCAAGGATTGTCGACGCAATCTGGAGCGCTCCACCGTGGACGTCTACGAGCAGAGGCTGAAGGACTACTCGGTGCCGTTGCTGGGCGACCGCAGGATTGGCGAACTGACGGTCGCCGATGCCACCAGGTTCTACGAGGACGTTCTCGACAAGTCCCTCTCCCGGGACATCGTCCGCCGCGTGCGCATCGAGGTCGGCGCCGTCCTCAGCTACGCGCAATCGATGGGCTGGGTCGTCAAGAACGTCATCAAGCTCACCCCGTACAAGCACGGCAAGCGGAAGAAGAAGCGGCCCCCGATGCCGACGATCGCGGAAGTGCACAAGACCATCGAGGCCACCACTGCCAAGTGGCCCGACTGGCTCGCCATGCTCTTCGTGCTCGTCTTCTGCGGTCTGCGGGGCTCGGAAATCCGCGCCTTGGCCTGGAGCGACATCAACTTCAAGACCAATCAGCTCTCGGTCGTGCGGCGCGCCGATCGGTGGGGAAACATCGACACGCCCAAGTCCGACGCCGGCACCCGCGACATCGTCTTTCCGAAGTTGGTGGCGACGGTGTTGAAGCAGTGGAAGACGCGTTGTCCCGACAGCCACCTCGACCTGGTCTTTCCGACGTCGAAAGGGACGGTTCAGAACCACTCGAACATCATGTGCCGGTGGCTGCGCCTTGCGCAGATCGCCGCCGGCGTCACGTTGAGGAAGCCGACCGCGAAGAACGGCTCCAAACAGGTCAAGACGGTGGCTAAGTTCGGAATGCACGCTCTCCGCCACTTCTGCGCCTCGGTTTGGATCGAAGCGGGTTTCTCGCCGAAACGCATTCAGACGATGATGGGTCATGCCTCGATCGACCTCACCTTCGACACGTACGGGTATCTCTTCGAGGCCCGCATGGACGTCGCGAAGGCGATCGAACGGTCCGCCGAGCTCGTCATGGGCGAGTGATCCGCAGCCGGGTTAGTGGATCGACATCGAGAGATTCCGCGGCTCGCTCCTGGCGCGGCGAAGACGGAACGTGTCGCCGGCGCGTCCTTGGTACTTGCGCAATGCCGGGCATGCTCTACGTTCAAACTTGTGGTGCTCCGGAAAGAACACCGACCGCGGTCCCGGGGCGGACCGGAGTTGCAAGCCTTTGACTTTAATGCACTTTTCTTCTATCTTAAGTGCGGCCGAGCGCCGGCTCGCTCTGCCCCGCACCCCGACGACGGGCGGCACGTCCTGCAAAACCGCCCCTGAGGCATCGGTCCACGATGATTGATCTCAAGATCGAGGGACTTCCGGCGACCCGCCGACCGCGGGGGAGCCCTGGACCGGACGACGTCGGAAGCGAAATCAAGATCGACGAGTCCGTTCTTCGCGCGGTCATGGTCGACGTGCGCGAAGTGGTCGCCCGCGGCGGAAACATCGTCTTCTTCGGAGCGGATTCCAAAACGCGCCGGGTCGCCAAGGAAGCCGCCAAACTTAGTTGTCAGCATTTTCTCGGCGATTGGATTCCGGGGACGCTGCAGAACTGGCAGGCGAACTTCGCGAGGCTACACGAGCTCGCCCACGTACTTTCGGACGCCGGCGAGGGGCGCAAACGCCCTGCGATCAGACGTCTGAAGCAGGAGCGAAACCGGCTGGCGCATTTTCTCGAAGGTGCGCACCGTCTGCACCAGCGTCCGGACATGATCATAGTCCTGGACGGCCTTCATAAACGCGAAGTCATCGAGGAGGCAGCCGGCGCGGGCATACCCGTGACGGCTTTCATCGCGGACGACGTCCGGGAGACCTCGCTAGTGAAGTGGGCATTGCCGGCCGAGGACGAGGCCGCGAGCCTGTGGGTGGGCCTGATCGTCTACGCCACTTTGGACGGGTTCGCCCGGCGCGTCGGCTATCAGGAGACGGCGGACCGGTCGTTCGATTTGGACATCTCTCTCGATTTCGCGCGCTCTTTCCACGATCTGGACGCCGCATCGGACGGTCCGCAGCGCCCTTCCGCGTGGGGGAAAACAGATCTCCCGAACCTTCACCTGCACGCTTTCGCAGAAGACGCCTTTGCCAGCCGCCCCGGCCGGACGATAGTGCCTGCGGGGACATTCGCCTCCCAGCCTTCGATGGAGGGCGCCTTCCGTCCAAGCGAGCGGCTCGTGGATCTGCTTCACCGCGGATTGAGGACGCATGCGAGCGTGCTGCACCACCAGATCGACGCGCAGGCTGACATCGAACTCCGCAGCGAGGCGCGGACGATGCTGGCGGAACGGATTGTGGAAACCATCGCCTCCTATGCCAAGCGCGTTCGCATGGCCGGCGACCACGCCGTTCCGCTCGTCGCCGAGCATGAAGGTTTTGACTACGCGTTCACTCTGGAATTTGCGGAAAATCTGCCATTCCGAATCGACACTCTGGAGACGGCTTTGGCGATCCTCGAGAACGATATCCGGGCGCATCTCGCGGCAGGCGGAAACATCTCTGGGCAGTGGGGACGGCTTCTGCTAAGCGGAAAAACCGTCACGTTCGATCTGAACGCGCGCAAGTCCGAGACCCACGAAGACTGGGAGAGGCCTGCGCGCATCGAGTGGAGCTGACGCCCACGCACTCGGCGATCTCCGCTAATCATGGCACGTTTCCGGCTTCTGCAGGTGACCGATCTGCACGTTTCGATTCCGCCCGACGTCGATGAGGGCGGCGAGTTGGCCCGTTGGATGGCCACTCAGCGCCTCAGTCCCGGAAGGGCCCGGCTGCCACTGCTCAGGGCCACCGCCGAATTCATCATGCAGCGGAGCGCGACGACCGACGCCCTGCTCCTGACCGGCGACCTCGCGGACGACGGCGAAATGCGCAATCTGTCGGCCGCACTCGAATTCCTGGAGGGGCAGCCTCATTCCCCCGCCGACTTCATGACCTCGGACGGCTATCCCACGGTCGCCAACATCGATCGCTCCCGGACCGCGGTCTTCGCCATGCCGGGAAATCACGATCGGTTCGAGGGAACGCTGAGACGGCCCGGCAGCCTCAACTTCGATGTGGTCTTCGCCGACTACTGGACCAAGGGGCTGGGCGGGGTTCAATGCCTCCTGCTTCCCAAGGCGGACGGCGCCTTGGGTCTGGTCGCGGCCGACTTCTGTCTGATGGACGGCGCGGCCTGGTCGCCGAGCATGTGGGGGAACGGCGAGTGCCATGTCGCGACGCTTGCGGGCCTGGAGCGCGAGACGCTTCGACTGCGCGAAGAGGCCGCCGACGTGGCGGTCGTATGGCTTCTCCATTTCCCGCCCTTTCTGGACATCGATCCTGGTCTGAAGCTCAGGTCCGCCGAGCTCGTGCTCGACAAGGCTAGAGAACTCGGCGTGAAGCACATCATCGCGGGTCACCTGCACCGCAACCAGGAAGTGGACTATGCCGGCGTGAAGGTCACCTGCACCGGAAGCGCGTCGAGCGACCTGCATCGCCAATACGGCAATTCGATTAGATTGTTCGAGTTCGAAGTCGCTCCCCAGGTCCTCCGGGCGTCGAGTTCGCTCTTCATCTACGACCGCTTCAACGCGTCCTTCATGCCGGCGTGAACCGAAGGCCCTGGTCGCCGGTGCGATCGGGAAGTCCGCCTACGAAGATTGGAACTACCTGCACGCGTCCGCGATTTCCCCCCCCCAACTGTTCGGGCGACATCGTCAGGCATCCGAAAACCCTCGATCTGGGGGCGATGAGCCGGCCGCGATTGCCGATTTCGCGGATCGCCAATAGATTCGCGATACGATGAGTCGGCTGGCCCGACGTTCATGCACGGAAAAGGAGAGGTCCACATGCGCATCCTCGCCATCGCCGCTGCGGCGATCGTTTCAGGCCTTTTCGCGTTCTATCTCTCGCAGGCACCGGAGTTCGCGCAGCAGTACTTGCAACGGCTGGGCGGCGCGATCAACGAACTGTCCTAGTGAAACACTTCGATGCGAGCGCCGCGCGGCGGAGGATGGACCGCGCGGGCGCTCTCGCCGTCATGGATAACAATGCGGAGCCCTTCATCCGGGATCAGGCCAGGACATGCGAGCCAACGTGGCACGGTTCGCGCGCCTGCAGGATCAGGAGCGGACGATGACACGGGCTGGAACGCTCAATCGCATCGTGACGGTGTCATTCCAGGCGGAGCCGGATCTCTACCGCCAGACTCGCGACAGTTTCGAGATGGCGTTTCGTCCCGACGGGTTGCTCCTCGGCGCACTGGGATTCATCCTATCAGGTGGCATTTGTCCGCTCGTGCTCGTCGCCTTCGCGCCGGCCCGCTCGGGCGCCGCGTCGGGCTAGACGGCCGACGACCCGTACCAGACGCTTCGCGCGTACTCCATGGTTCAGGGGTATTGGGCAAGTTTTGTGACTGTGTATTTTGGTTTCTGCCGGATCTGGCCGTAAACAGAAGATCGTAAGGCGATCGGGGCATACGACATCGAGATCAAGACGCTCAAGAAGAACGGACGTTCACAGCTACGATCAGCGCTGGGCATCTAAGGATCGTGTTTCCTGAACGACAATTGAATCACTGATACAATAATCGATTTGTCCTAGCAGCCGTTGCCGTCGCCTTCATTGCATGGTCGGGCCAGCGTGGCTTGCACGGCAAGCTTCGAACCGGTAGGCCCTTCTCTAACCGGCGCTGGTGAGCCAGTGTCACGCGTACGCATTTTTCTGCCGATCTCGGGCCGAATATCTCAGTCCGCTGTGGATCGAGAAAGAGCAAATGCATCCTTCAGCGCCTTGAGGGACGCCGCGAAAGCCTCGTACCCGACGATCGGCTCGCGTGGGGCACCATCGAGATTGTAGACCTTCCTGAGTTTGTTCAATTCCGATTTCACGACGTCAGCTTCGAGTGAGTCGTCGAGCACCACTTCAATGTTTTCCAGGCAGACCAGCCCTTGTTCCTTTGTTGCCTGGCTTGGATGATCGCGGAGGAAGATGGTCTGTTGGCGGTCCACTCGGGATCCGACCCGCTCCTTTAGATTTTCCCTTTCCGCCCGACGTCGTTGCGTATTCAGCGCTCGGAACAGGATCCGCATACGGTGAAGGAAAAGTTCGATATCTTCAGACAGCTCTTCTACCGGACTTCCCATGCGGCATTGATCTATCACGGCGCGGGCAAATCCGATTTTTTCGACATGCAGACCGTGACGGTCGGCGATAGCATTGACAGTGTCGAACACTCCCGTTCCGGTCGCCGCTTGAGCGCTGAACTCAGCTATCGTCAGCTTTGATGGCGCCATGTCCCGGAACTTGCTGACCTCCGTGAGGAAACCATTCGCCGCTGCAACGGCCAGGATCGGTGGAATCAGGTCTTCGATTTCGATGCTTGCCGGCTTGGTTTCGAACAACCCCTCGATGTCGCCGAGTTGAACGACGTGATCGCCGTCGATCAGCCTTCGCATTTTCCTGTCGTTCTTGCGCATCTGCCGCGTCGCCGCATTCCCGCTCTCGTCCGAATCCAACAGCACGATGACTGGCGGCTTGTCGGCATCGCGCCCGCGGATCAGATAAAGCATGTAGGGAATCTGGCTCGCTGACCCTGCTGGCACGAGTACCAAACGATTGAGATCGAGTGTTTCGCTCTCCGACCCGCCCCCGGAACGCGTCAATCTCGCTGCACCTGAGAGGATGATCTGGTCCGCAGCTCCCTCGATCAGCAGGTTGCAGGCCCCGATGAATGCCGTTTCTCCGACGAACGCGCCGAATGCCGAACGCAGCGGCTCGTAGTGGTTTTGGGTCGCGTTCCGGATGACCCGCGTTCCGTCGAGACCCTTTCCCTTCTCCAGCACCCGGATGCGATCGGCATGGTTTTTGTCGATAAGAAAGGGGGAATGCGTGACGAAGACGACTTGGATCGGCGCCACATTCGCCGCAGGGAAGGCGAAGTCGTCGAATATCTTCAGTAGGTCCTGCTGAGCCTCGGCGGAGAGGTACGTGTCAGGCTCGTCCATCAGCAAAATCTGCGAGCGCCGATGTGTGCGCTCACGCGATTGCGACTGGATTAGATAGGATAGAAAGTACTTCAGGCCACTGCTGCGCTCTCCGAACGTGTATTCGGTACCGGTGCGGTCCCGGATCGTGAAGACCAGGTCCATTTCCCGCGGTGTGACACGCAGTGAGAAATCCCGATCTTGAACCCACCATTTGGGAAAGTTGAGCTGCCTTGCCAGTTGCTCGTTGATGCGAGTCACCAGTGCATTGGCATGTCCATCCTCGCCCTCGGCGATCGCATCGGAAAGGTCTTTCAGCCGGGCCGGCTCCACGTTGCCGAGCCGGATGAGGAGGTCGCGTGCCAGGATCAGGGACTCTTGCGAGATCAGCTCTCCGGACTGCGTCAGTTTGCCGTTCGCTCCGAAATATGGATTGAGGGAGTTGAATATCGTCGGTGCGGCTTGCGCCAGTTGAGCGTGATCTGGTGCCCACTGGCGCGCAATGATACCGATGGATTCCAGAAGCGCGGATCGGGTGCTGCGGGATGCGAGCGCGCCGTTCACGGCCGTAGGGTCGAGGAGCCAATTCAACGGTACCGAGCTTGGAAGAGCGACGTCGGGATGGATTTCGAACGGTTGTGGCAGCACGTCATCGCCGAACGCGAGAGCCTGCTTGCCCTCCAGACGCTCCGCATGAAAACCGCCCTTTCCGTCGGGAAGGTGCACCACGAGAATTTCCGGCCCTTCCCTGAACATGAGGAAGTGCTCGAACACCTCAGGGCCGCCTGCAAGCGACGCCCTGATCTGTTTCGCTTCCGCTGGCGTGACTTCTTCCCATGAGACGCCCAGGTGGGGCCAGCACTCCTGGCCTCTTTCCACGTTGAAGAAGGGAGAATATCTGCAGAGGTCCCTCTGTTTGAAGTCCAGGCCCGTGATCGCCTTCTTGATGGCGCTCAACAGATGGCTTTTTCCCGACTCGTTCGCCCCGACGACGGTGGTGATCTCCCTGTCGACGGGTACTTCGACGTAAGGATACCAGGTGCCTGCGAAATGCTCCCACGGCTTCGGCTTGGCGTCCGGATGTGCCTTTCTGAGATGATCGAAGTTGAAGGATTTGTAGAACCTGGCGTAGACGGTTTTTAGCTTCATTGCTCGATCCGGTTGCGGCGTCCGGCCACGGATCTCCGAGAGCAATGACGCACCTTTCGTAGAACTAGTCATTCAGACTAATCACAACTTCAAGCATAGAAAACGCCCTGTGCGAGTTACGCACCGCCCAATATGGCCGCGGTCGTACTCCGGGTATATCTCGGGCGGACAGGCCCGACATTCCGAACGTCCTTCGCCGAAGCAAAGCATTGCGCTTCCTCTCAGGCTCCGTGTTGTGCGCTACGCAACAAGTCCTCGACGGCTCTCAATGACCCGCCACCGCTGGAGCCCGAACGCCCGTAACCAAAATCCTTACTTCCGGATCGCCGGTGGATGAGATCAGCGCGAAGCCGCGACCTACAACTATTGCGTCGACGCTAACATGCGCGCTTAGGGCAGAACTCGCATGCGAGCCGAAGATGGCCATCCGTGGCAGAGGCTACCAGCGTCTAGCCGATTGCCACCGACTGCCCACCGAAACGGATGGGCGCACCTACGGCTATTTTGCGGGGAGCAATTGAACGCTGCGGAGACGGCGGAAAACGGCATGTCTCACCGAGCAAGTGCCCGCGGCTTTTCGATGGACGCCATCGGAAGTGCGACGAGCTTATCCCATTGGCTGAGCTACCAGTGTTGCATCGGTGTTGCATGGAGCAGACGTGACTGTGTGTAACCCCTTGTTACTGCTCGAACCATACGGAGCACACGGAATCGACCGGATCGACCCGAAATCGATGTCTATGGCCGGCCGTCTTTTGCGGAAAAGCCCATATTTACGGGGATATTCGCGACTTTATCGTTGGCGATCCCGGGAAGACTCGAACTTCCGACCTACGGTTTAGGAAACCGTCGCTCTATCCGGCTGAGCTACGGGACCGCGATCCCGGTCAGGAGCACCGGGCATGGACAGTTCCATATCAGAGCCGTTTGATCATCGCTACCCATTGATAGCTCAAACAGGACGGGTCCGGAACTGACGTCACATTCCTTTGACAGGCCCGGACATCTATTGCGGAACGCCTCGTACCGCCCGTCGTTGGCTGGCTGTCACAATAACGATGGAGAATCCCACATGACAAAGATGAAACTTCTTGCCGCTGCTGCCGTGGCCTCTGGCTTGATGGCTACGCCGGTGATGGCAAAGGATCCGATGAATCGCCGGACACAGGCCACGCAGGAATATCGAGCCGAAACGGCCAATAACGGCTATCGTGATTCGGGCTTCTGGCCGGGTGACGTAACGGCAGGCGTAGTGGGCGGTGCCGTGGGTGTAGCCGGCACGGCCGGGGCCATCGCAACTGCGCCATTCCGGAACAGCTACAATTCCTATGACGGCTACAGTGGCGTCCAGCGCGATTCCTATGCAAAGCGCATGGGCTTCGTTTGTCAGCCGGGAACCTGGTTCCGCGGCGAGGATGGTCGACGGCACATCTGCCAGTAATATAACGGACATCTGAGAAAGGGGCGGCCCAGACGGACCGCTCCTTTTCCGTGCCTGTTGTCCGATAGAGTCGCAGACCCGCGAAACGAAACCACACGACCACTGTCGGACGTAGCTCATCGTGAACTACGTGTGGTCCCGTGTAGGTGATCGCGCGCTGTAGCGACGCGAAACTACTGTCGAGAACAGTTCGAAATACTGAGGTCATCAATTTCGGTGATATGAGAGCAGCAAGAGATCTCTGCCTGAAAGTACTTCCACATCAGTGCGGTATCGCGAAATGGCGCCGATCTACCGACTACATGACCGTACTGATGCGGTGATGCTGCACTTGCTCCAAAAGCGGGGAGAAGTAACACATCCGAGGTTGAAAAACGGCCCACAAATGGCGAGAATTGGGCTTGTTACCAACATCGGAACCCAAGTGGCTCATTCGTCCGCATACAAGTCGCTCACATTTGCGCTACTGACGACCGCATCATTCGCCGGTCTCGCGCTGATGTCTTCGCCTGCTCTTGCGCAATGGTGGACTGCCGCACCTGCGGACTATGAAGATTGCGCCGAGCGCATCGAGAAATCGACGGTTTCGAAAGACACCAAGGCTGCGGCGCTATCGGATTGCGAAAGCAAGTTCGCCGGACGGCGCAAGCGCGGCGGCGGCTATACGTATCACGACTTCATGCAGAACCGCAGCTTCGATATCGCTGGTCCGAACCCAACCACGGCCGAGCAGAAGGCGATCGACGAGCAGTACAAGACCTATCTGGACAATCAGCGTCGCAGCGTCATTGTCGCGGCCTTCGCTGAGAAACAGCGCGAGGTGCAAACCCAGGCCGCGCTCGAAACGGACTTTCGACAGACCGCGGAAACCCCAAGCGACGCGAAGCCAGTCGTGTTACCTCGTCCTCGGCCCAAGGTGCGTGCCAAGGAGCCGGACTGCGCGATCGAGCCGCTTACCTGCGGATGGTCCAAATTGTCATCGGGGCTGAAAGACATCAAGGACGCGCTCTTCGGCACGCCCGCGCCGAACAAGACCAAGCGCACCTGAACCATAACAACCCGTCAAGTATCAATCCGTGATGACCATCGCCCAGAACATCCGATAGGGCGACTTGGGATTGGTCACGTAAGCAACGCCGACCTTGCGTGCCCCGGGCATAAGCAGGTTCTCGCGATGACCTGGACTCTCTTCCCACTGCTTCAACGTTTCGGGAAATGTCAGGAAGCCCGCCGCGATGTTTTCAGCTGCTTTGGATTTGCGGAGCTTCCCCACACGTGCGGAGAAAACACCGCCGACCTCGTGGCTGACCTTGCCACTGGATGACATCGCCTGCGCCTGAGCAAGCGCGACCGCATTCAGCTTGCTGTCCAGCGTGACGGAGGAGAGTTTGTGCGCTCGGCGAAAGGCACTGATCTGGCTCGCATAATCCGCCGCTCTCGCCTCGACCATGGTGACCGCGATCAACGCGCCACACAGCACAAACGACCTCACGGGGCGGTAGTTCATGACAACCCCTTCACGGATCAGATTCAATGACCATACAGACGACGTGGCGCAGGACGTCGCGACAGCGGCTTGCGGGTATGGGCACGCGCCTGCGCTTCAGCGGCACGCCGTTGCTCGGCGAGCCGGGCATCATATCCCGGCGACGGGGTGACCGTCGGAGGGATCGCAAATGCAGGTGCGATGACACCGATGCCTGATATAGCCATGGCCACAGCGATAGTGGCGAAGAATTTTCGCTTCAAGATTCTAAAAAGCAGGGTTCGCATTGATCGCTCCACCCAGGAAAACGGCCCGAAGCGCTCACGCGCTTCAGGCCGGCTTCGGTCGGGACAGAAGCTTACTTCTTGGCCTTCTTGGCCTTCGCGGTCTTGGTCACCTTGGCGGCCTTTGTGGCAACCTTCTTCGCCTTGCGGCGGCGATGACCGAGCGGAATGCCGAGCTTGATGGCTTTCTGACGCAGCGAACCACCGGTACGCTTCATCTCCTTGGAAATCTTTTCGAGCGGTGTCTGGGCCTTCGAATGCGCCTTCAGGATCTTCACGTCTTCCTTGGTGTACTCGCGACGGACGAGTTTCTTTTTCGCTTTCTTGGCCATTGTAGCTCCGATTGTTAGTTGAATAATTCGACCGGCACACGCTTTGCCGATGATATGAAAGGATCAAACGCCCGGCCCAGCGCGCGAAACGCGAACCACCGTCAATCACGCGGCGTTCTATACTAAAGATATGGCGAATGACATAGCCCCAGATGTCACATCATGATGTTCAGTATTGAACTAGCCGTACTCCTGCGAGCCTTCTTCACGACGCGAACTGCTCCTCGTCTGCGAATAATGGGCTAAAAGACTCTTTACATCTCATTTACTGAGAATTCACCGGCGCGCATCGGCAATTGATATTTAACGAATAATCATCGGCTTGATGCGAATACAACGGATAATGGTACCATCGCATTGACTGGCATGCGCAATTGAAGCATTCGGATAGTTGAGTCCACCGATAGCAGCCGAAACGAATAGTAACATTCTCGTAATGATAGCGCGGAGGCCGGTTCAGCACTCCCTTCGGCCCCATCAATGTCGTGCTAACTGCGAATCTGATCCGGCGTGAGTGCGGGTGATCCCCTGCCTGACGTCTCTGCATGCTTGATCAATGTCATCACGCGCAGCGATAGTGGAGCCGTGATCTGATATTGCGCCGCCAGTTCAACGATGACACCCTGCAAATAGTCAATCTCGGTACGGCGATCGCGCTGCAGATCCTCCCACATGGACGAGCGCGCATTTGCGTCGATCTTCATAGTCCGCCCGAGCAGCATATTGAACAGGCTGTCGGGCAGCCGCAGCAAATGCGGCGTTAGCCACGCGGGGATCGGCGTCGCCGAGACGGGCTTGATACCGGCGACTTTCAGAACGGCAAGGCCTTCCGCCATTTGATCGGCGAATAACGAGCGCCACGCGCGCTGTGCCAGCTGCGACCGCAGCGGTGTATCCGACAGCGCATTGAGCGCGTTGTTCAAATTGACCAGCAGCTTACCCCACCGGACACCGACGATATCGTCGCTCGCTAGGACGGCAAGATGCGGTACGGACAGCGCCGAAGCAGTATCGGCCCCATCGCGTTCGATTACGATGTTTCCAGACGTTGCGCGGTGAACATGACCATCGCCCTTTGCGATGACATTAAATGGCACCATTCCGCCGAGGATGCGGCGCCCGGGCAGAGCTGCGCGGAGGACCCCAACATTGCCGACGCCATTCTGCAGGCTGACGACGATGGCGTCTTTCGCAGCATGATCCGCGATCAGCCTCGCCATCTCCGCCGTATCGCCGCTCTTGACCGCGACCAGAATAATCTTCGCCTCATTCATGAGGGCGGGGTCATCCGACAGTCGCAGCTGACCGGGGGCGAGACATCGATCGAGGCCCTCGAAGCTCGTCAGCCTCAGACCGTGCATCTCGATACTGTCCACGATGCGCCGCCGTGCTAGTATGGCAACGTCGCGGCCGGCTGCCGCCAGGACGCCGCCCACGAAACAGCCGATACTGCCGCCACCGGCGATACAAATGGGTCGCGTTTCGATCACGTCATCTCCCGTTCATCCGGCATCCGTTACTAGCAAAATGCCGCAGCGCTGCCTATCGGCGGAACCGACGCGCCTTGTAGACGTCATACCGCGCAGCTATGCTTTCGCCGGGCTGGCAGAACAGGAGACGATCATGGGTTTACTCGACATTCTGAACGGCATGGCCAACGGGCCGCGTGGCCCCGGCGATCCCAACGACAAAAGCGGCGGCATGTCGCCGATGACGATGGCGATCCTCGCGCTGCTTGCCTACAAGGGCTACAAACATATCACCGGCAATCAGCCGGCAACGGAAGGGCAGCCGCAACAGGTCCCCGCGCCGAATACGACCCAGGCCAGTGTGCCGGAAAGCGGCGGCCTCGGCGGGATGCTGGGAAGCCTCCTCGGCGGCAATACAGGCGCCAGTGCGGGCGGCGGCTTGGGCGATCTCCTGAAGGGACCGCTTGGCGGAATGCTGGCGGGTGGCGCAGCTGGCAGCGTTCTTAGTGGCGGCCTCGGCGACCTGCTCAAGCAATTCCAGCAGAACGGCCACGGTGACACGGCGGCTTCCTGGGTCGGCCCAGGCCCGAACAAGCAGATTTCGCCAAACGATCTTGGCTCCGCGCTTGGCGCGGATCAGATCAGCCAGCTGATATCAAGCACCGGCATGTCCCGTGAACAGCTTCTCGCCGAGCTGAGCAATGCCCTGCCCGATGCCGTCAATGAGTTCACGCCGCATGGCCGCCTCCCGACGGCAGACGAGGCAAAATCGCATCTGGGCTAGGGCACATTTAATAAAAGAGGGGACGTTGCCATGTTGTGGATCATTTTCGTCGGCCTGGTCGCCGGTATTATTGCGCGCATCCTGTCGCCGGGACCCAACAATCCAAGCGGCTTCATCCTGACCATTGTGCTCGGCGTCGCCGGCGCGTTTCTGGCGACCTTCGTCGGTCAGGCGATCGGTCACTATGGCCCGAACCAGGGGGCAGGCTTCATCACCGCCACCATCGGCGCACTGGTGGTGCTTTTTATCTGGAACAGACTTGTTGCCCGCAGGGTGATTTCCGATCCGGGCTCGCGATAAGCCGGCGGAAAAATAAGAGCCTCGGTTCCTGACCGAGGCTCTTTTGGCTTTCTTCGTATGCTTTTCAGCGCGTCGATTGCAGATGCATGCCTGCATCCATCCGCACCAGTTCGCCCGTCATATTGCTTGAGGGAGAAGTGGCGAGGAAACAGATGAGCCCTGCGATATCGTCAGCTGTCGAGGCGACCCGCAACGGCACTTTCGCAATCACCGCATCGCGCACCTTCGCTGCCGCTTCGGCACCACGTCCCTTGGTAAACCAAGGCGTGTCGATATAGCCCGGACACACCGTGTTGACGCGGATCAGCGGGGCCAGCGCACGCGCCAGCGAGAGCGTGATGGAATTCAACGCACCTTTGCTGGCCGCATAAGCCACCGATGATCCGGCACCGGTGAGACCGGCCATGGACGACACGTTGACAACGGCAGAGGACTGCCCCGATGCCCGAGCGCCGGCTTCCAGCAGGGATCGCGCAGCGCGCACCATCTGATATGGACCGATGGTGTTGATCGAATAAATCCACTGAAAATCTTCAGCCGAGAGACCATCGAGATCGTGGTGCGGAACGTGCTTGGTCACGCCGGCATTGTTGATCAGCGCATCGATGCGCCCCCAAGGCGCCGCAGCGGCAACGATCTTCTTGCAATCGTCGTCCTTGGACACGTCGCCCTGAACCACGATGACTTCGGTTGCACCAGCATCGCGACACAGCTCGGCGGTAGCTTCGGCCTCCTTCTGACTCGACGAATAGTTGATGACAATACGGGCGCCGTCCTTGGCGAGAATGGCCGCAGTCGCAGCACCGAGCCCCGATGCCGCCCCCGTAATCACGACGCACAAACCATCACTTGCCATCTGCATTTCCTCTGTTTCGCATCGAACCTTGACGCGATCTACCATAGTGCGATCGAGCTGGTATACAACGCAGGGCAAGTTCGCTTCGCGGAATTAAATTGCGCTGCAACAGGCACATATCATGCCGCCACTGCAGGTGCCTCTGCGGCCAGCCCGCTTGTCTTTGCACCGCCTTTTCCCCATCATGAATCATAAGAAAAGTGGCAGCACCCCATGCCCGGCATTCCCTGCCGAATGAGATGCGCTAGCAAACGGGGAACGCCTTGACGGACGCTGACAATATCGTTGCGGAAACTGCGGAACGTATTTTCGCCGATCTCGCTGACGCGCAGACCATCAATCGCGACAAGCAAGGTAACTGGAAGGCGCCGCTCTGGCAGGCACTGACCGATGCTGGCCTGCCGCTATCCTGGGTGCCTGAGGAGTGCGACGGCTCCGGCACCAGCATGGCCGAAGGTTTCAGCGTCCTCAGCGTCGCCGGCCGCGCCGGCGTTGCGGTGCCACTCGCCGAGACCATGCTGGCGGGCTGGCTGCTCGCGCAGGCCCAGATCACATCACCGGAAGGCATGATGACCGTCGCGCCGGCAAGCCCGCGCGATCGCCTCACGCTGAATACGGACGGCACCATCAGCGGCCGCGCGCGTGGCGTGCCGTTTGCCAAGAACGCCAGGCATATCGCCGTCGTCACTTCCGGCATCGGCGGTGCATCGATCGCATTGGTCGAGGCAAGCGCCTGCCGGATCGATAACGGTCTGAGCCTCGCGGACGATCCCTCCGACACGGTGAGCTTCGACAACGTGAAGCCGGTCGCGATCAAATCTGCACCATCGGGCTTCGATCAGAACTCGCTGTTACTGATGGGTGCCCTCGTGCGCAGCCAGCAAATTGCCGGTGCATTGGAAACAATGCTCGGCATCGGCGTGAACTATTCCGGCGAGCGCGTGGCGTTCGAGAAGAAAATTTCGAAATTCCAGGCGGTACAGCACAATCTGGCGAAGCTCGCGGGCGAGACCTCGGCAGCCCTCGCCGCTGCCAGCTCCGCGGCTGACGCCTTCTCCAGCGGCGCTCCCCTCGATGAGGCACTCTTCCTGGAGGCCGCCGCTGCAAAGATCCGTTGCTCCGAGGCCGCAGAGAAAGGTGCCGCCATCGCGCATCAGGTTCTTGGTGCCATCGGCTTCACGCAAGAACACATCCTGCATCGCTACACGCTGCGCGCGTTGGCATGGCGGGATGATTTCGGCAGCGAAAGCTACTGGGCGGTCGAACTCGGCAAGCTGGTCGCCGCACGCGGCGCCGACGAGCTGTGGCCCCTCGTCGCTTCGCGCTGATCGAACACAAGAAACGAGATCTTTCACATGACTGCAGCCCTTCGTTTCGATCCGATCCGCCTGCCGCCCGAATGCGAGCAGTTGCGCAAGGAAGTTCGCGCGTTCCTCGCCGAGGAGATTGCCGCCGGCACCTTCGATCCGCACAAGCCTCAGCGCGAGGACTCGGACAATCCCGAATTCAGCAAGCGCGTCGGTGAGCGCGGCTGGCTCGGCATGACCTGGCCCAAGAAATACGGCGGCCACGAGCGCTCGTTCCTTGAACGCTACGTCGTCACCGAGGAAATGCGCGTAGCCAATGCGCCGGTGCGCCGCTTTTTCGTCGCCGACCGCCAGAGCGGCCCGGTGCTGCTGAAATACGCGCCCGAGCACATCAAGATGGACATCCTGCCGCGCATCTGCCGTGGCGAGGTCTGTTTCTCCATCGGCATGAGCGAGCCAAATTCCGGCTCCGACCTGTTTGCCGCCAAGACCAAGGCCACCAAGACCGACGGCGGCTGGCTGATCAACGGCAGCAAGATCTGGACGACCTCAGCCCATATGGCCGACTACATGATCGCGATCTTCCGCACGTCTCCGCCGACCAAGGAAAACCGCCGCCATGGCCTGACCCAGTTCCTGGTCAATATGAAGAAGCCGGGGATCACGGTGAACCCGATCGCGCAGATCACCGGCCAGTATGAATTCAACGAAGTCGTCTTCACCGATCACTTCGTGCCCGACGACCACATGCTGGGCGAAATCGACAGCGCGTGGAAACAGGCCACCAGCGAGCTCGCTTACGAGCGGTCCGGCCCCGAACGTTTCCTTGAGACCTATTACGTGCTGACCGAACTGGTCCGCGCCGTTGGCCCGAAGCCTGACACCCGTAGCGCCGAAGGCATCGGCCGTCTCGTCGCGCAACTGCACACCATGCGCCGCATGTCGGTGTCGGTGGCCGGCATGCTGCAGGCCGGCAAGGAGCCCGTGGTGGAGGCCTCCATCGTCAAGGATATCGGCACGATCTGGGAACAACAGCTGCCCCATCGCGTGCGCGAGCTTGCCGCCTTCGTGGACGACACAGTCTCGAACCACGCCACGCTGGACGAGATGCTCGGCTTCGCCATCAAGACGGCGCCAAAACTGACCATTCAGGGCGGTACCACCGAAGTTCTGCGCGGCATCATCGCGCGTGGCCTTGGCCTGCGCTGAGACCCGTCGTTCCGGGGCGTACGCGCATCTTTGCGCGTGAACCTCAGCCATTCCAATTGGAGTGGCAGGGAACCTCGAAATAGTTGAACACACCCAGATTCGGGTTCGCGATCGCCAACTGGCGCCCGCTCCCCGGAATGACGACGAGAACCGAGGAAACAAATGACCACCTACAAAGATATCGGCGTCGAGACCCGGGGCCACATTGCGATCATCGAGATCCGCAAGCCGCCGCTGAACTTCTTCGACATCCTGCTGATCCAGCAGATCGCCAATGCGCTCGACGAGATCGACGCCAATCCCGAGATCCGCGCGACCGTGCTGTGCGCGCAGGGCAAGGCGTTCTGCGCCGGCGCCGATTTCAGCGATCCCAACCGCAAGGAAACCGAAGCGGCCGCCAAGAGCGGTGATCCCGCCGACAATCTCGGCTCCATCGGCCACCTCTATATGGAAGCCGTGCGTATCTTCCGCGCCAAGAAGCCGATCATCGCTGCCGTCCATGGCGCTGCCATCGGCGGCGGGCTTGGCCTTGCCGTGTCGGCCGATTTTCGCGTCACCTGCCCGGAAGCGCGCTTCGCAGCCAATTTCACCAAGCTCGGCTTCCATCCCGGCTTCGGCCTGACGGTTGCGCTCACCGAAGTGGTCGGCAAAAACAATGCGGAGTTGATGTTCTACACCTCCCGCCGCGTCGGCGGCGAGGAAGCCCTGAAGATGGGTCTCGCCAATGTGCTGGTGCCGCAGGCCGAGGTCCGCGACGCGGCCATCAAGCTTGCGGAAGAAATCGCCGAATGCTCGCCGCTCGGCCTGCTCTCCACCCGCGCCACTATGCGCAATGGTCTGGCCGACCGCGTGGCGAAGGCGACGGAGCACGAACTCGCGGAGCAGACGCGCCTGCGTGCCACCGAAGACTTCAAGGAAGGCGTTGCGGCGACTGCCGAACGCCGGGTGCCGAACTTCAAGGGGCGCTAAGTCCCCGTCGGGTTTGTTCTTCAAACCTCACTGTGAAATGGCCGGGTTCTCCCGGCCATTTTTATTCGACGGGCGCTTTAGTCCTTCCGCACCACCAACGCATCGACGATGGTGGCTCCCTCACCCACGGGATGCACGAGCACGGGATTGAGTTCGATCTCCGCGATCTCGCCCGCGAACTGCGCCGCAAGCTGCGAGATCTGCGCGATCAATTCCGCTGCTACTGACACGTCGGCCTTTGACGTCCCGCGAAAGCCATTCAGCAATGGCGCGGCCTTGAGTTCGCCCAGCATGGAGGCGGCCTCATCGGCACTTACCGGTGCCGGACGATAGACCACGTCCTTGAACAATTCCGCCGTCACTCCACCAAGGCCGACCATCACCATTGGTCCGAAAGTCTCGTCCAGCATCGTGCCGACGATGATCTCGATACCTTTCCTGGCCATCGCCGCAACCAGAACGCCCTGGAGCGCGGCTTGCGGTCGATGCTGCCGGACGCTGGCGAGCAGCGCATCGTAAGCGGCGACAGCTTCATTCGTCGTGGCGATGCCCACCCGCACGCCGCCGACCTCGCTCTTGTGCGGAATGTCGCGTGACTGGATTTTCATCACCAGGGGGAAACCGATCTTGACAATCGCTGCATCGAGCGCCGATCTGTCGGTGACCAGAACTTCGCCTGGCAGCGCGACACCGGCAATCTGAAGCAGCGTCTTGCTGTCGTATTCGGAGAGCGTCGGCGTGGCCAGATGCTCAACCAGATCGTTCGGCGCGATGGTAGCTGTGGCGACCGGCTCGGCCAGCTTGAACCTGGCGTGATCGACAAGTCGCCGCAACGCGACGCTGACATGCGTGAGGCCGGATAACACGACGACACCGGATTCGGCGAGACCTGTGCGCGCGAAGTTCGACGGCAGCGTGTAAGACCAGAACACCACCGGCTTGTTCTGCGCAGCGATGACGGGCTTCAGCTCCGGCGTCTTGAACGGCATCCGCGTCTCGCTCGACAGCGAAATCACCACTAGGATCGCATCGATCTCGTCAGACTTGTCGAGCAGTTCGATGGTCTTCTGCAGCCCACCACTATGCACCGCCTGGGCCGTGATATCGATCGGGTTACACGGCGACCCGTAGGACGGAATCAACCCGCGAATCGTCGCCTGAATGCCATCCGACAATTCCGGCACCTTCAGCCCCTGTGCCGAGATTGCATCGGCGCCCCAGATACCCGCCCCACCGGAGACGGTGACAACAGCGACTCGGTCGCCCTTCGGCAGCGGCGATGTGACCAGCACGGCCGCGATCGCCACCGCTTCGTCGAGATCGTTGGAGACGATGAAGCCATAGCGCGCGAACACCGCATCATAGGCGGCCGTCCAGCCCGCCATGCTGGCAGTATGCGAGGCTGCCGCGCGCTCACCAGCACCGGAGCGGCCGACCTTGGTCACGATGACCGGTTTGCCGAGTTTTGCCGCCTTGCGCGCCGCGGCGAGAAATTTGTCGACGTCGCGAATGCCCTCGATGAACAGCAGGATTACGTCGGTCGCCGGATCCTGCACCATGTAGTCGAGGAATTCGCCGGCGCCGAGATCGGACTCGTTGCCGGTCGAGATCACAGTGCTCAGAGCAATGCCGAGCGCCTTGGCGCGGTTATAGATCGCAAAGCCGATCCCGCCGGATTGGGCGACGATACCGATCCGCTTCGTGGTAGCGACCAGCCGCGACTGATCGGGCTTCACATCGACAGTCGGGCTGAAAGTCGCGGCAATGCCGGCGATCTGGTTGTAGTACCCCTCCGCATTCGGTCCGGAGATCCGCATTCCCGTACGCTTGGCCAGCGCCGCAATGGCATCCTGCATTGCGATCGAGTCGCCCCCCTCCTCGGCAAAGCCTGAGGAGATGATGATCGCATGCTTGACGCCGAGCTTGGCACACTCCTCCAGTGCGCCGAGCACTACACGCGCGGGAATGATCACGATGGCGAGATCGATCGGCCGCCCGATTGCTGCGATGGTCGGATAACACGTCAACCCATCGATATCCGGATAGTTCGGATTGACTGGATAGATCGCGCCGGAGAACTGGTTTTTGCGCAAGAAAGAGAGAAGCAGGCCGGGGATCTTCGTGACATCGCGGGAAGCGCCGATGATGGCGATGCTGGATGGATCGAAGAACGAGTCCAGCGGATGCGGACGTGTCACAGTCATGGCGCTTCCCGTTTATTGTTTATTGTTGTTGCCATAGCGTTTTCGAGCGAAGTGGATACCGGCTCGTTTGAAGGAAACGCGTCAGAACAAGAAGGGATCGTGCGGCGATTACCGCCCTCACGCAACGACGCGAAACGTGACCCCGGCCAGCAGAAATGCATCGCCAGCGCAGGGACAGCCCCGCTCCCGCGCACTGCCGAGCACCTGCGCGACGTCGTTGACCCGAAATGTGAGCCCGGTCATCGCCTCGGTCTTGCCCTTGGCGAAGCGCAAACAGCCGTTGGTGAACGCGATCTGCGGATCGTCATTCCTCGCCGAGGTCAGCGGCACGCCGATGATATTGCTCCAGTGCTGCGCCAGATCGTAATGGTCGGGACTCTGCAGTTCGACTTCGGTGAGCGCGCGCGTGATATCGTGGCGGATCGCCTCCTGCCAGTCCGGACCGGCCGGCGGATACGGCCCGAAATCGTCGTCGCTGTCTTGAGTATGATTGAACTCGATGAAGGCGGCTCGGCAATCACGTGGATGCAATTGCACGCCGTGATAGGGCGGATGATCGATCACATTGGCGGTGCGCACGCCGATGCTGGCGGCGAAGCGCCCGCGCTCGTCAGGATCCTCGCAGGACAGGATCACCATATAGCCGCCGCGGCCGCCTGATTTCTCTATGAACCGTCCGGCCGCCGTGCCCGGCCGGGTCGGCGCTACCACTTCGAGCAAAGTCGTCTCAACCGGCATCAGCGCATTTTCGAGGCCATATTTGCCGACATGGGGGTCGCGGTAGCAAATATCGAGGCCAAGAATGGCCGCGATATCGCTCACCACTGGCTCCAGATGCGGAGCGACCAGACAAACTTGCCGCAACCGCATCTGGCTCATGATCATTGCCCTCTGAAAACCGGCTTGCGCTTCTCGACGAAGGCCTTGGCGGCCTCCTTGTGATCGTCGGTATCGCCGCAGCGGGTATGATGGATCGCCTCGTTGTCGAAACAGGCTTCCAACGTCATCGTCTCGGCATTGTTGATGTTGGTCTTGATATAGCCGTAGGTGATGCTCGGACCCTGCGCGAGCGACATCGCGAGGTCGCGTGCCGCTGTCTCCACCTCGGCGTCATCGACGACCTTCGTCACCATGCCGAGCGCCAGCGCCTCCTGCGCACTCAGCACCGGCGACATCAGATAGAGCTCGCGCGCCTTGGCGCTGCCAAGCATCTGCGTGAGGAAGTAGGTGCCGCCATAATCACCGGAGAAGCCGACCTTGGCGAAAGCCGTGGTGAGTTTCACCGATTTGCTGGCGACACGGAGATCGCAGGACAGCGCGATCGAAAGACCGGCGCCTGCGGCCGCACCATCGAGCTGTGCAACCACCGGTTTCGGCATCTGGTGCAGAATGCGCGACACTTCCATGCCGCGGCGGAGATTGGCCCGCTTCGCCTCGAACGGCAGCGGCGCACGGCCGGCGGCCATCGACTTAACGTCGCCGCCGACACAGAACGTGCCGCCCGCGCCCTTGATGAGCACGGCACGGACATCGTGATCTTCCTGCGCGCGGCGGGCCGCCGCGACCAAGCCCTGTGTCATCTCCGGATTCAGCGCATTGCGCCGATCCGGACGATTCATGGTGATGGTCAGAAGACCGTTGTCGAGGTCCTGCAGGACGATGTCGCTCATGATTGCGCTCCTTGTTGTTGTTCTTGATCGTCCGACAAGCTTCAGACCCCGACGATTACTTCTTCACCAGCGGGCAGCGCGAGGCTTCCAGCGGCTGGAATGCCTGCTCAGCAGGGACTGTCGCGATCAGCTTGTAGTCATCCCAGCGCCCCTTGGATTCCGAGGGCTTCTTGACCTCGAACAGATACATATCGTGCACCATGCGGCCATCCTCGCGAATCCGGCCATTCTTGGCAAACATGTCGTTGATCGGCGTCTCTTTCATGAGTTTCATGACTGGAGCCGAATCCGTGGTACCGGCGGCTTTCACAGCCTTGAGATAATGCAGCACCGATGAATAGACGCCGGCCTGGGCCGAGGTCGGTACGCGCTTGGTGCGCTCCTGGAAACGCTTGGTGAACGCGCGCGTCTCGTCATTGAGATCCCAGTAGAATGCTTCCGCCAGGATCAGGCCCTGTGCGGTATCAAGACCGACACTGTCGATATCGGAGATGAACGCCAACAGCGGCGACAGTTTCTGTCCGCCGCTGCGTGTCAGGCCGAACTCGGCCGCCTGCTTGATCGCGGTGATCGTATCACCGCCGGCATTGGCGAGGCCGACCACCTTGGCCTTGGAGCTCTGCGCCTGCAGCAGGAAGGACGAGAAGTCGGACGTATTCAGCGGATGCTTGACCGAACCCAGCACCTTGCCGCCCGCCTTGGTGACGACCGCCGTCGTATCCTTTTCGAGATCCGCGCCGAATGCATAGTCGGCCGACAGGAAGAACCAGGTGTCGAGGCCGTTCTTCACAGTGGCGAGCCCGGTCACGTTGGCCTGCGCATAGGTGTCGAACACATAGTGCACGGTGTAGGGACCGCAGGCCTCGTTGCTGAGGCGGATCGAGCCCGGGCCGTTGAAGATGATGATCTTGTTGCGCGCGCGCGCGATCTCACTCGCAGCCAGCGCGGTCGCCGATGCCGCCACGTCGACGATTGCCTCGACACCCTGATTGTCGAGCATGTCGCGCGCGATGTTTGCGGACAGATCGGCCTTGTTGAGATGGTCGGCGGCAATGATCTCGATCTTGCGGCCCAGCACTTCACCACCGAAATCTTCCGCAGCCATCTTGGCAGCGGTCTCGCTGCCGACGCCCGTGATGTCCGCATACAGGCCCGACATGTCGAGAATGGCGCCCAACTTCAACGGCTTGGTCTGCGCCATGGCGCTTGTTGCCGCGAACGCCATTGCTGACGCCAGCAGACCCGTAATGATCTTCTTCAAAAGTCCCTCCCTCAAAACGTGCCGCAGCTTTTTGCGCGGTATTCGTTTTTGTTATCGCGATCATGCCGCAATGGAACAACAGCGGCAAGCGGCGGCGCAGCCAAGAATAGCTGCAATGACATCAAGGTTTTCCGCAAAGCGGAATGGATTGCTGGCTATGATAGACGAGAGGTTGACCGGAGCTCGCAAGGTGGCGTGATGCGTGCCGCATTTGCAAAATATGACGTGTCGCATGCCGCAACACTCTTGCTGGCAGCGATCGCCATTTCGACATCCGTGCAATCTGCGTCCGCCGCCAGCTGCATGTTCACCGCTCAGGGCGAAGGCCGCGTCGCCGACGTCATTGATGTCAGAACATTGCGTCTGAGCGACGGCAACGAGATCCGTCTGGCGGGGATCGAACCGATAGCCGACTCATCGAAGTCGACGAACGACCTCTCCGCATTGATTGCCGGCCGCGATGTCACCTTGTACGGCGAGAGCGACATGCCGGATCGCTACGGGCGGCAACCGGCTTTTGTCTTTGCCGATCCCGCTGCGCCCTCGCTGCAAGCCCAGCTTCTGGCGCAGGGCACCGCCGTCGCCTCTGGCACGATTTCCGACAAAGCCTGCGCGACGGAACTTGCTGCCGCTGAAAGCTCGGCCCGCCGGCTGAAGCGCGGAATCTGGGCTCAAACCAATGTCATAAAAAACGCGGAAAGTCCCGGCGATATCTTGGCCGATGTAGGGCGTTTCGGGCTGGTGGAGGGACGGGTTCTGTCGGTTCGTCAGGCCGGTACGGTGACCTACGTCAATTTCGGGCGTCGCTGGACTCAGGACTTTGCGGTGACTATTTCAAGGCGCATGATGACAGCCTTCGAGGCGGCAGGAATCACGCTTAAGTCCCTTGAAAGACGACATATTCGCGTTCGAGGATGGATCGAGAGGCGCGGCGGGCCGCGGATCGAGGCGCTCGGAGTGGGGCAGATCGAGGTGGTCGGGGACAATTAGACCGCTTGGACGAACAGGCTGCTTAGGCAGAGAGTGGACGACGTGACGGGTGTGGGACGGCAAACCAGCTTGAGCCGCCGCCTTTGGGCTGCGCCTGTTGTGCTGTGCGCCACGCTCACTTTATCGGCCTGCGGCGATGTCAGCCGGTTCGAGGCCGCCTCGTCAGTCAAGCCGACAATGCCGGCCAAGCCGCCGAAGCCTGCCGTGGTACAGACCCCGGCCGCCGAGAAAGAACACGAGCGCATCCTCGCATCCTATGGCGGCGCCTACGACGACCCGCGGCTGGAGTCACTGATCACCAAGACGGTCGATCGGCTGGTCGCGGCCTCTGAGCGACCGGACTTGGCCTACAAGGTCACGATCCTCAATTCCGGCGCCGTGAATGCATTCGCGCTGCCGACCGGACAGCTCTATGTTACGCGCGGGTTGATCGCGCTGGCCAGCGATACATCCGAGATTTCATCGGTGCTGTCGCACGAGATGGCGCATGTACTCGCCAAGCACGCGTCTATCCGCGAGGAACAGGCACGGCAGGCGTCGATCGTCACACGTGTCGTGACCGACATGGGCAGCGATCCCGATCTCACCGCACTGGCACTCGCCAAGTCCAAACTGACAATGGCGAGCTTCTCGCGCGCGCAGGAATTCGAAGCCGACGGCATTGGTGTCGGCATCTCGGCCCGCGCAAAATTCGATCCCTATGGCGCATCGCGCTTTCTCGCGGCGATGGAACGTAACGCCGCGCTGAAGGCCAGCCGTACGCCGCTCGATCCCCGCGCGCAGGACTTCCTGTCGTCCCATCCGGCAACGCCGGAGCGCGTGCAGAACGCACAGGCCAATGCGCGGCAATATTCCTCGCCTGATGGCGGCGAGCGCGACCGCGAGACCTATCTCTCGGCGATCGATGGCATCGTTTATGGCGAGGACCCGAGCGAGGGTTTCGTGCGCGGTCGGCGCTTCCTGCATCCCAAGCTCGGCTTCACCTTCCAGGCGCCGGAAGCCTTTTCCCTCGACAATACAGCGCAGGCGGTGATTGGCGTGCGCGAAGGCGGCAATCAGGCCATGCGCTTCGACGTGGTGCGCGTACCGTCCGAACAGACGCTGAGTGACTACCTGAATTCCGGCTGGATGGAAAATGTCGACAAGGCTACCACGGAAGAGCTGACCATCAATGGCTTCCCGGCAGCGTCCGCCATCGCGCGCGGCGACCAGTGGCAATTTCGCGTCTACGCATTGCGCTTTGGCAGCGACGTCTATCGCTTCATCTTCGCTGCCAAGCAGAAGAGCACCGAAAGCGAGCGCAATGCCCGCGAGACCGTCAATTCGTTTCGGCGCCTGACGCTGGCTGAGATTCAGGCCGCCCGTCCGCTGCGCATCAAGGTGATTACGGTGCAGCCCGGAGACACCGTGGAGTCACTATCGCATCGCATGAACGGCGTCGATCGTCCGCTGGAGCGCTTCCGCGTGTTGAACGGGCTCGAGAACAATGCCAGCGTGAAAGCCCGCGACCGCGTCAAGATCGTGGTGGATTGAGATCCACCCGGCTACTGCTCAATCGACAACAAAAAAGCCCGGCCTCTCGGCCGGGCTCTTCGTATTCAACTTGCGAGACGCTGCTTATGCAGCCTCATCCGCGGCGGCGACATCATCGTCACCATCACTGTCGGCATCATCAGCACCGGCTTCGGCACCTGCCTCAGCCTTGGCGCCGCGGCGCGGACTCTTGGCGAGCTGGCCTTCGATCTCCTTGACCGCTTCGGTCTCGGTGACGTGCTGGACCACAGCGATTTCACGCGACAGACGATCGAGGGCTGCTTCATACAGCTGACGTTCGCTGTAGGACTGCTCGGGCTGCGAGTCGGAACGGAACAGATCGCGCACCACTTCGGCGATGGCAACGATATCGCCCGAATTGATCTTCGCTTCATATTCCTGCGCACGGCGCGACCACATGGTGCGCTTGATGCGGGCACGGCCCTTCAGCGTCTCCAGCGCGCGCTTGACCAGCGCCGGCTCGGACAGTTTGCGCATGCCGACATTCGCGACCTTCGCGGTCGGAACGCGCAGGGTCATCTTGTCCTTCATGAAATTGATCACGAAGAGTTCAAGCCGGGCACCTGCAATTTCCTGTTCCTCGATGGCGAGGATCTGGCCAACACCATGCGCCGGATAAACCACGAATTCGTTGGTCTTGAAGCCTTGACGCTGGGTCAGCGGCTTCTTCGGCTCTTCGACGCGCGGGGCCGCAGCGGGGGCCGGCTTGGCGGCCACGGGCTTCGCAACAACCTTGGCGACTTCCTTCGGCGCAGCAGCCTTCACAGCGGGCGCAGCGACCGGGGCCTTGGCCACAGGAGCCTTTGCAGCCGTCTTCGGCGCAGCAGGCTTGGCAGCAGGGGTCTTCGAAGCAGCAGCCTTCGGAGCAGGTTTGGCAGTCTTATTTGGCATTGCACTTCTTTTATTTTTGGAGGACTTTTCAGCCGCAGCCTTCGCGGCGGTCCGGGTGTCCTTGACAGGGGCCCGGGCACGGCCTTTGGTGACAGAATTCTTCGCAGCAGGACCCTTCACAACGCGGCTGACCGCAGTTGTCTTCTTCAAAGTCTTAGGATCCAAGACTTTCGAAGAGGACGCTTTCTTCGAAGCAGCAGCCTTGGAAACACTCTTTTTACGCGTTTTCTGTGACACAGCCTGCGCGTGGAAACCGCCACGCCCCTGTTTGATGTTTTAAACGGGAACCTGGCAGGGCCAAATCGAGCGGCACCACACGGTCCAGCTTCTTGAATTGTGCCTATTATAGCACATTTCCCGCAAAAATCAATGATTTATGCCCCGTTGCAACCGTTCGGCGGCCGCTAACAGGTCATAATCAGGGGTAGGGTAAATTTCGCGTGGCGCCGGTAACCGGCAAAGAAAATGAGTCGCTTAGTCGCCGGTACCGGGTGCGGCCGAGAAATATTTCTCGAATTTGCCTTCCTGGCCGTCGAATTCCTTGGCGTCGCCCGGCGCTTCTTTTTTCTGAGTGATGTTCGGCCACGTCTTGGCGTGCTCCAGATTGATCTGCAGCCACTTCTCGATGCCACCTTCGGTGTCCGGCTTGATCGCGTCAGCGGGACACTCCGGCTCGCACACGCCGCAATCGATGCATTCGTCCGGATGGATGACCAGCATGTTTTCACCCTCGTAGAAGCAGTCCACGGGACACACTTCGACGCAGTCGGTGTATTTACATTTGATGCAATTGTCGGTGACGACGTAAGTCATCCAGAACTCCGGAAACGATCGATATTCAGTGTTTGCGTAGCGCACCCACCCCGCTGCCGCAAGTGATGCGGCCGGCATAGGTCTGGGCATTTCGACCAAGGGAAAAACCTGCCACGAAACCATCATTGGACGCGGTATATGGCCTAGATAGTTACTCCGGGAGGTGTTGCAAATCGGTATAGAGCACGCGCGCCGCAGTAGCATCGCCGCGCCTTTCCGAGAAACCCTCGACCTTCATCACCCGTATGGTGCGATCCAGCGCCACCGTGAGGACATCGCCGATCTTCACGCCGTGGCCCGGCGACTTCTCGCGCTCGCCATTGATGCGAACCTTGCCGCCTTCCACCAGCGCAGCAGCACTGGTGCGGGCCTTGACCACCCGCGCGTGCCACAGCCATTTATCGAGACGCTGGCGCTCCAATCGACACACCACCAAATGGCGGCACGGAGCCGCCTTGCATGACCTGCATCAATCCTTGCGGCCGCTGAGCTGTTCCTTGAGCGCGGCGAGTTTCGCGAAGGGGGAGTTCGGATCGATCGGACGGTCCCGTTCGCGCGGTGCGGCCGATGTGGCGAACGGACGGGTTGCCCCACCGCGATCACTGCCACGGCCCTCACGACCCTTGTCGCCGCCCTTGAAGGGGCCTTTGCCCTTGCCCTGGAAGCGTTCGCGCTCACGCGGCGGACGGCCACCATCGCCCGGCTTGTTGTCACGATTGCCGCGATTGCCGCGATTGCCACGGTTCGGCGCACCTTCGGCAGAGGCCGCGGCGGCCGGCGCATCGCTGCGCGGACGGCGGAACTCGTTGTTATTGTTGCGGTCGCGGCGGCCCTGGCCACCCCGATCATTACCGCCGCGGTCATGCCGCTCGCGCTGCGCGCCATCGGCTGCGGCGCCTTCGGCGGGAGCCGACTGCGACGCGCCCTGCGGGGCGTTGCTGTTGCGATGGTGGCGGTTGCGATCGTGGCGCGGCGGACGGCGCTCTTCTGAACGACCACCCGGACGCCAGACCTCGACCAGTTCGGGCTCGGCAGCGACGGCCGGAGCCGCAGCGGCTTCGCCCTCGGCAGGCGCAGCAGCATCCGACACTGCAGCGGCTTCGGTCCCGGCAGCAGTCCCGGTCTCGGCAACGGCCGCAGCGGACTCTGGCTGCGCGTCGACGGAAGCCGTCTCTTCGACAGGCGCAGCTTCCGGCGCGGTGCTGGGCACCAGCGCGACTTCGGGCAACAGCGATGCCGACGATACGGCGGCGGCTTCTTCAACCGGAGCTGCATCAGCAGTTACATCGGCGGCTGTCTCGGTCGGCGCGGTCTCAGCCACTTCAGCGGCAGCCTCGACCGCAATGACATTGTCCTCACCGGGCTTGTCAGACTCGGCAAGTCCCACCAGGGCATCGGGTTGATCGGCCGTCTTGTCGTCAGTCTTGTCCTCAATCTTGGGCTCGATCGGCGTCGTCGCAGCGACCGGCTTTGGCGGCGCCGGCGGCAATGGCGCCTTCTTCTCCATGCGATAGCCCAGGGCACGCAGGATCGAGGCGAAATCCTCGCCGGCGGAACCGGTGAGCGAGGTCATCGCCTGCGTCACCACGAAGTGGCGGCCATCGAAGGCACCGGCGGGCTTGTCGCCCGGCGAGGCTTCCCGCCAGGCCAGCGCTGGACGGATCAGATCGGCAAGACGTTCGAGAATATCGACGCGCACCGCGCGCTCGCCGCACTGGCGATAGCCGAGCACGCGATAGGCATCGCGATCGAGCAGCTTGTCGACCGGGAAGGACGTGCGGCCCGAGCCGGCGAGATGCTGCGCATTGGACAGCGCCGACATGTCGACATTGTCCTGCTTCTGCGCCCACAGCAGCGAGGCCAGCGAACGCGCCGCAGGCTTCAGCAGAGCGGGAATATAGATGTGATAGGCGCCGAAACGCACGCCGTATTTCCGCAGCACGGCACGCGACGGCTGATCGAGATCCTTCATCTCGGTCGCGATCTTCTGCCGCTCCAGCACGCCGAGCGCTTCGGTGAGCTGGAAAGCGATACCGCGTGCGATACCGGTAATGTCTTCGGCCTTGGTCAGGTCGAACAGCGGCCCGAGCAGCTTTTCGATATGCGTCTTCAGCCAGAGATCGAGGCGGGCCTGAACCGCATCGCGCGGCGCGCCGGAGAGGCGCTCGTCGGCGATGATGCGGAGACGGGGATGCAGCACGTCATCGGCTGCGACCAAACGGGCCACGGCATCGCCGGTCCAGCGCATGGTGCCGTCGGAGGCGAGCACGAACTGATCGTCCGGCGCGTTGCCGAGTTTCTCGGCGCGCGCGTCGATCTCGCCGGCCAGCGCCTTCAGCGCCGTCGCCTGCAAGGCCTTCGCATCCGAGCCAGCCTCGGCCGCATCGGGCAAAAATGTAAATCCGTCGAGACGGCCAATCACATGGCCCTCTACGATCACTTCGCCCGTCTTACCAATTTCAGTATTCAGCATCGTGTTTTCCCGCAAGCGGCGCATCAATACACTGGTACGACGATCAACGAAACGCTCAGTGAGCCTTTCATGAAGGGCATCTGACAGTTTATTTTCCAATTCGCGCGAAATTCCCTGCCAATGATCAGGATCTGAGAGCCAATCAGGCCGATTTGCCACGAATGTCCAGGTCCGGATTTGCGCGATTCGGCCCGATAACGTGTCGATATCGCCATCGGTTCGGTCTGCTTGCGCGATTTGAGTGCCAAACCAGGCATCGGGGATGCGCCCGCGCTTCATCAGGAAGTCGAAGATGGTGACTACCAGCTCTGCGTGTGCGGCAGGCGCGATGCGGCGATAATCGGGGATCTGGCAGGCATCCCACAATTTCTCGACGGCGGCCTTGCCCTGCGCCATCTCGCGCACATCGATGTCACGGACGGCATGATCGAGCACGCGCAGGTCTTCGGCGATCGGCGCACGGGTCAGCGCCTCGTGGCGCGGCGTTTCAGCCAATGACACCTGCAGCGACGCGATCGATGAGAAATCCAGCTTCGAATTGCGCCACTGCAGCACCTTCACCGGCTCGAAGATGTGGTTCTGCAGCTGATTGACCAATTCAGACTCGAACGGTTCGCAGCGGCCGGTGGTGCCGAAGGTACCGTTACGCGTGGCGCGGCCCGCGCGCCCGGCGATCTGCGCGAATTCCGACGGTGTCAGGCGACGGAATTGATAGCCGTCATATTTGCGGTCACTGGCGAATGCCACGTGATCGACGTCGAGATTGAGGCCCATTCCGACCGCGTCGGTTGCCACCAGGTAGTCAACGTCGCCATTCTGGAACATCGCGACCTGCGCGTTGCGGGTGCGCGGCGACAGTGAGCCCAGCACCACCGCAGCACCGCCATGCTGGCGCTTGATGAGTTCGGCAATCGCATAAACTTCGTCGGCGGAAAACGCGACAATCGCTGTCCTGCGCGGCTGCCGCGTGATCTTGCGATCGCCGGCAAATTCCAGATGCGACAGGCGCGGCCGCGTCACGATGCTGGCGCCGGGGAGCAAACGCTCGATGATCGGGCGCATGGTGGCGGCGCCGAGCAGCAGCGTCTCGTCGCGGCCGCGGCGATGCAGGATGCGATCAGTAAAGACGTGGCCGCGCTCCAGATCTGCGGCGATCTGGATCTCATCGACGGCCAGAAACGACACGTCGAGATCCCGCGGCATCGCCTCGACGGTGGAGACCCAGTAGCGCGGCTTCGCCGGCTTGATCTTTTCCTCGCCGGTGATCAGCGCCACGGCTTCGGGGCCGACGCGATCGACGATCTTGTTATAGACCTCGCGCGCGAGGAGGCGCAGTGGGAGGCCGATGATCCCCGACGAATGCGCAAGCATGCGCTCGATGGCGAGATGGGTCTTGCCGGTATTGGTGGGGCCGAGCACCGCGGTAACGCCGGCGCCGGGAGCCCTGCCGTTCGACAGCGTGGGCGGAGAAGACAAAAAGGCCATGTTTTTCAGATATTTCCGCGTCGCCGCCGGTCAAGACGGACACAGGCTGCGACGCTTCAGAGCCGCGTGTTTGGATGGTCTGGAACGAGTCCGGAACGAAAGCGGCCCGAATCGGTGACTCGGCACCTCCATGGCCGCATCACCCCAACATCTCGCGCTGACATTCTCCGGGCCTGACTAGATCAAGTTTGTGACAGCGCAACAAGGGCCGACAAATCCCTCAAGTTATGAACAGCGCACGGACTCCGATGGCGTTTGGAGTCAAGCCGGAATCCTGCATAAATCCTGCGGCATGTTTGCGACGATGCTCCGATGGCGCACTTTGTCTTGGTCTTGCGACTTTCCTGCGGCAGCGCCGGCGCCACCCGTCGATGCGCTAATTTCGGTTCAGTTCGTCCGGGCCACGGCCTTCGACGGCGCGGCTGACGTGACGAATTCGGTGGCTTCGAGCATGGCGACGCCGAGCGGGGTCGGGATCGTCATGCGATACGGCACCAGCACGCGGGTTCCGGCGATCGGCACCAGGGTCACTTCGATATTGCGTTGGGCGGCAATATATTTGATGGCGGCGCGGTCGGGCACATAGCCGGCGATCGGCGTGAAATAGACGGCGCAGACGATCGCGGGGCCACGATAGCCCTTCTCGGCCTTCACGCTTTCCATGCGCTTGTAGTCGAGCTTGAGATCGTAGCGCATGCGGCCGTCGAAGATCGACGTGCCGGTGCGGCAACTATCCGGCGTCATCAACTCTCCGGTGCCGGGCACGCGCAGCAGCGAGCCGGTCATCGGATCGATCACATTGCGCCGATGCGCATCGGTGATCGCGATCTTCTCGGGATCGAGCGGCGGCTCCGGCTCGATGGAGAACTCCTTCACATAGCCCGGCGTGATCAGCATCTTGATCGTCTCGGACTTCTTCGCGGAGGTGGTGGTGGCACTATAGGTCGACGGCACCAGCGCACCCGCAACCACGCGGCCGGTGGACTGGCCGGAGCCCGACCCGCCGGAAAACGCCTTCAGCAAACCGGCAGTGCCGCCACTGGCCGTCGCGGAATACTGGTCTTCATTGATGTCGATGGACCAGACACCCTTGCCGACCGCGATGCCGGCGAGGCTGGCTTCATATTTGGCTTCCAGCTTGCCGCCGGGCACCACCGCCTGCGCGGGCGCCAGAACCGGAGCCTGGGCCTGACTTTGCGCCTGTGCGGAGGCCTCGCCGGTCAAAACCGGCAGCATCAGGCCCGCGGCAACGGCGAACCGCGCGCCCAAGCGCACCTCAAAAAGCCACGCAAATCTCGGTGTTGCAGGCGCGGCCGCCCGCGCAGTCGTCACCGGTCGGGTCACAAAGCGGGGCGTGTGAAGGCTCACTTTTTGATATCACCTGGTCGGCGATCCCCGGCTCAAGGCGCAGGGCCGCATCGCTTCATTGGGATGGAGGGACCTGTTTCCGGCCCGAATACGTCGTTTATATGATGGGAACCGCGTTGAATTCCATGTGGTTTCCGCGCGTAGGACGGGTTATACAACGGCCCAAGACAGGGGTCTTTGCCGGTTTTGCCGCGACTTTAGCTGGCCGGATATCTTGACGGCCGTGGCCAAGCCCCCTATACGTCCGCCACTCCTGAAATGGACGTGATTTTGAACCCCTGCCCGGCTTTGGGCTCTTCGCCTTTTAGCTGCGGGGATGACAGAGGATTTTCGCCATGTCTCGGCGCTGTGAACTGACACTGAAGGGCCCCCAGGTGGGCCACAAGGTGAGCCACTCGAACATCAAGACCAAGCGCCGGTTTCTGCCGAACCTGGTCAATGTGACCTTCCTGTCCGACGTGCTGGGCCGCGGCGTGCGCCTGCGCGTGTCGGCGAATGCCGTGAAGTCGGTCGACCACCGCGGTGGCTTCGATGCCTATCTGATCAAGGCCCGCGAGAGCGAGCTGTCGCAGAAGGCCGTGCTGCTGAAGCGCGCCATCGAGAAGAAGAAGGCCGAAACCGCAGCAGTCGCGGCCTGAGCCTGACCCGCCGCTCACCTTGAGCGGACTGAAATTTGAAAACGGCCGGATCGCAAGATCCGGCCGTTTTTGCGTTTGGGCGAAAGCTCCATTTAGCTGTCGACTTTCGATCTATATTTGATCTCCCGAAAGCCCGTCCAACATACCTTCATAACAAGATCGACGATTTCGTCGCGACTCGGGCCTGGATGGCGAAGCCACCATTTTGCCAAGGCGTGCAGTCCTTCCTTGAGAAACGCGCCAGCGGCTTCGTGTTGCCAGGCGTCCCCGACGGGAAGATAGGATTTCAGGAGTTGCGAGATTGCAGCCGTCGCTCCCCCCTGTACGACACGCGACAGCTTGGCGGTGACAGGATTGCCTTGCGGTACGATCAGAAGGATTTTTGCTGCGTCGGGCTGCCCTTCAACGAATGCAAAGAAAGTATCGACCGCTAACTGGAACCTGAGCTCATCGCTGAGGGATGACTGTCCAATGGCATGACCCTTCGCCAGCAAATCGTCGCGGATCGAACGCAGCAGCGTCTCAAACAGCGCGTCCTTCGACGTGAAGTGGTCGTAGAGCACCGGCTTCGTAATGCCAGCTGCCGTCGCTATCCCGCTCATCGATGCGCCGTCATAGCCCTTACGGGCAAATATGCGAGTTGCTGCGGCGAGAATTCTGGTCCGTCGCTGATCCAGCGTAAGCCGCTTTCGAGGTCTTGATTTCATGCATAACCGGTTTAGTTTGGTTCAACCTACTCTAGGGTAGGTAACTTAGCGAAACTGGAGGAACCCGCCATGAAAATCTTCATTGCTGGCGCCACCGGCGCTGTGGGGCGTCCGCTCGTTTCCGCGCTGATTGCGGCAGGCCATTCGGTCGTAGGCCTGACACGCACGGCCACCAAGGTCGAATTCATCAGAAAGATGGGCGCGGAGCCGGTGATCGCTGACGGCCTCGATGCTGCTGCGATACAAGCGGCACTCGCGTCGACGAGGCCGGATGCCGTTGTTCACGAGATGACCGATCTGGCCGGGACGATCGACCTCCGGCATTTCGACCGGGTGTTCGCAAGCAGTAACGAATTGAGGACAAAGGGAACTGACATCCTGCTGACAGCCGCACGGGCGAACGGCGTTAAACGCTTTGTCGCCCAGAGCTACTGCGGTTGGCCTTATGCGCGCATTGGCGGCGCGATCAAAACCGAAACTGATGCGCTGGATCCCGATCCGCCTGCCGAACTCCGCACAACGTTGCATGCGATTCAATATCTGGAGCGAGCCGTCACCGACTCGGTGCAGCCGGAGGGTATCGTTTTGCGTTATGGCTCGTTCTACGGACCCGGCACGGGCATATTCGATCGTGCAATGCTGGAGCAGGTCCGTCATCGGCGCGTCCCGTTGATTGGCGACGGCATGGGATGGTGGTCGTTCGTGCATGTCGACGATGCAGCTGCGGCAACTGTCAAAGCAATCGAACACGGCAAGCCCGGCAGCATCTATAATATCACGGACGATGACCCCGCTCAGGTCAGGGATTGGCTTCCGACGCTTGCCAAGATCCTGGGTGCCAAACGGCCGCATCATCTGCCGGCATGGATAGCCCGAATAGTCGCGGGCAAGCATCTGGTTTCGATGATGACGCAGGTGCGTACGGGCTCGAACGCCAAGGCCAAGACGGAACTTGGCTGGCGACCGGCTTATCCATCATGGCGTTCGGGATTTTCCGAGGCCGCACATCGATCCATCGCGCAACTGTCTCCTGCATGAGCTGCGGTGCGACCCGCGCGACGAAAAAATGTTCTCTGCCCGGCGTAAACGTAAAGGAGATTGTGTCATGGAAAATCGCGTTCGCCTGTCGATGACAGATGGCATCGCCGACGTTCGACTCAATCGCGCGGATAAAATGAACGCGCTTGATCCGGCCATGTTCAAGGCCATCGCCGACACTGGCGCTCGTCTCAAGGAGGATACCAGCCTGCGTGCAGTGGTGCTGTCAGGCGAAGGTCGGGCTTTTTGTGCCGGGCTCGATGTCGAGAGAATCATTGCAACGGGGAAGGGCGAAAGCATTCTTCCATTCGCCGATCTCACCAAGCGCACGCACGGCATCGCTAATTTTGTCCAGCACATCGTCTGGATCTGGCGGGAGATGCCAGTTCCGGTGATCGCCGCAGTCCACGGCACCGCCTTCGGAGGCGGTTTCCAACTCGCGCTCGGTGCCGATTTGCGATACGTGGCGCCTGGGACACGGCTGGGCATCATCGAGAGCAAGTGGGGTTTGGTGCCCGACATGGCCGGGACTCAACTCATGCGCTCTCTTGCACGGGAGGACGTGGTCCGCGAACTAACATACACCGGGCGAATCTTTTCCGCAGAGGAAGCGCTCGCCTACGGGTTCGCCACGCGATTGGTCGCGAATCCTCTTGCCGAGGCGCTCGTCACAGCTCGCGACATCGCAGGGCGTAGCCCAAATGCGATCCGCGCCGCCAAACGGCTGCTCAATCAGGCTGTCGCGGGCGACACTCTCGCCGGCCTCACAGCGGAGACCAATGAACAGCGCGCGCTGATCGGCAGTACCAACCAGGTTGAGGCAGTTAGAGCCAATCTGGAGAATCGCGCGCCGCGATTTGCTGATGCTGCGATTTGAACCCACGCTTATGGGCAGCGCGTAGGACGGAATAGTGCAGCGTATCCGTCGACGCGTCTCCGGCGGGGCGGTTCATCGGAGACGATGATATCACAGGAGACATCATGGCCGGAAGGTGATGGGTATCGCTGCGATCGAGCGCCCTCTTCCCACAACATCGCCTCATTTCCTCCCGGAACGCAGTGCAGCGTGCATCGTTCTTAACCCGGTTGCGCCGCATGCGGCGCGTGGGACAGATGAGGAGATTTCGATGCAACAGATTTTGAAAAAAACCGTGTTTTCGAAGGCCTTGCTTCCGCTGGCACTGGCGGGCGCGATCGGTTCGGCTGCGCCGGCGTTAGCCGCCGACGTCTATGTCCGCCAGCCCGCCCCACGGGCGGCCATGGTGCCGGTCCCATCAGGCCCGCTGACGCTGCAGGACGCGCTGGCGATCGCCGCGGGGATCGGCGTGGTGACGGTGCAGAACACCCATTTCGACGACAATGAATGGGAGATCGAGGGCCGCGACAATTATGGCAAGTGGATTCAGGTCGATATCGATGCGCGCACCGGCGAGGTGCGCCATGTGGACCGGTCGATTATCTGATCGGGTGAGGATGTGATCAGGCGGCGCGCGATGAGCGCGCCGTTTGTTTTTGTGTGTGGGATGCTGCTGATGGCTTCCCTCCCCCTTGTGGGGAGGGTGGCGCGTAGCGCCGGGTGGGGGTGCCACGAACGCCGGAGCTTGCGGCCCCCCCACCCCGCCCTCCCCACAAGGGGGAGGGAGCATGACTGCCGGTGCGTCGTTGCTTAGGAGCGACGCCAGCGCCTACCCCAGCTTCAATCCCGTCGCAGCTTCGAGCTCGGCCAGCGCCTGCGCGGCTGAGGTCACCTTGATCGTGGTCATGCCGAGTTCGCGCGCGGGCTTGAGGTTGACGCCGAGGTCATCGAGATAGACGCAGGTCTTCGGATCGACCGCGAGTTTATCGGTCATCATCGTATAGATGCGCGGATCGGGCTTGCGCAGGCCGATCTTGGCTGACTCGATGACGTGATCGAACAGCACCATCACCTCGGCCACATAGAGCGCGCGGCCGTCCGTCGAGCCCATGGCATTGGCCGGCAGGTTGTTGGTGATGCAGCCGGTCTTGAACGCCGCCTTGATGCGGCGCAGCGCCTCGACCATCTCCGGGCGGATCTCGCCCTTCAGCAGCTTGACCACATCGCGGCCCGGCACTTCGGCGCCGAGCGCTTTGGACTCGGCAGCGAACAGCGCGTCGAAGGTGGCGAGATCGATTTCGGCGCGCTCGAATTTCGCCCAGGCATTCTCGAAATGGTTGTCCGCATTGGTGCGGCGGATGATGTCCTTCGGCAGGCCGTGGCTCTGCTCGTAATGCGCAAAGGCCTCGAAGGGCGAGGAGGTGATCACCCCGCCGAAATCAAAGATCACCGCAGAGATCATGGATGCGCTTGCTCCCTCTTTCTTATCCCCTCTCCTCCGCGACGCTGGGCGGGAGAGGGCCAGACAGGGGTTACGCGAAGTCGGAGCGTGCGGAAAGTCCCCCTTCTCCCGCCTTCGCTGCGCCATAGCTGATGCGTTGCATCGGCGTCTCTTTTCAAGAACGGCAGCCGGAGGCTGCCCAGGCACCCTCTCCCACCGCGCGAAGCTGCGCTCCGCCGGGGAGAGAGGGGAAGAAAAAGAGGGGCTCGCGAGGAGTCAGCGTGACAACGTCACTCACCCCGCGATGCGCGCCTCGCCTCCGAGCACGGGGCCGCGCGCGCTGCCGACGTCACGGATCGGCGGCTGGCCGTAGAGCCGGGCATATTCGCGGGAGAATTGGGACGGGCTCTGATAGCCCACCGCATAGCCGGCGCTGCCGACATCGAGGCGCTCCACCAGCATCAGGCGGCGCGCCTCGTGCAGTCTTAGCTGCTTCTGATACTGCATCGGCGTCATCGCGGTGACGGTCTTGAAATTGTGATGCAGCGAGGACTCGCTCATGCCGACGCGGTCGGCGAGATCCTCGATGCGGAGCGGGCTGGCATAGTTGCTGCGCAGCCAGGAAATCGCCTTGGCGACCTTGTTGCTCGGGCTTTCGGCCAGCGCGATCTGCCGCAGCCGCGCGCCGTAAGGGCCGACGAGCAGGCGATACAGCACCTCCTGCTCCAGCAGCGGCGCCATCACCGGAATGTCCTGCGGCCGGTCGAGCAGGCGCAGCAGCCGCAAGGTGGCGTCGAGCAGATCGGCGGAGGCTTTGGCGACGACCACGCCGCGCTCCGGCACGGCGGGATGCGCCGGCGCATGGGCATGGCCGTTGCCGAATCCCTGGCCGAACCGGCCGAGCACGTCCTTGAGATGCTGCGGATCGATGGCGAGGCCCATGCCCAGATGCGGCTCCGCCTCGGAGGCCTCGACGATGCAGGACGACATGGGCAGGTCGAGCGACACCAGCACATAATCGCCGGCGGCGTAGTTGTAGGTCTCGGTGCCCAGTTGCAGCCGCTTGGCGCCCTGCACCACGAGGCCGAAACACGGCCACTGCGCGGTATGCACGAATTGCGTCGGCTCGGCCTGACGCTTCAGGAACAGGCTCTTCATGCCCGCGGCATAATCGCTGCCATTGGCGGCGTAACGGGCAATGATGTCGGCAATCTCACGAATCGTCTCGGTCACACGCAAACCCCTCAGGCGGCAGGCCTTTTATGCCGAGGTCTATCTAGGTGCAGTGCCGTGGCCGGGAAATGGCTGCGCGATCACTTTTGCAGGATCGTGCAAAACAGATGCAGGATCGCGCTAACGCAGGCGTGCCTGCATTTGCGATAAGATCACCAGCCACAGAGCAGATCGGCGAGCCGCCCGCGGGCCTCGGATCTGCCAGGCCATACGGGTATCGGGTCGAATTCCCCGCCTTGCGCGTCCAGACAGTTGTCGGCGCGATAACGCCCGGATCGATTCCACCCAAATCTATGCACACGACTGACGACCAAGACAGACATCATCCCAATTCAAGGACATGCCATGACCAGACTGGCAGGAAAAGTTGCGCTCGTGACCGGCGCCGCGGACGGCATCGGCGCGGGCATTGCGCGGCGCTTCGGCGCGGAAGGCGCGGCAGTGATCGTGCATCACACAGATGATCCCCGCGGCGCGGCGCGCGTGGTCGCCGAAATCGTGTGGCGCGGCGGCCAGGCCATCGCCGTGCAAGGCGACACCGCCCGCTGGCCGGACGTGCGGCGGCTCTATGAGGAAATCGCGGCGACCTTCGGCCGGCTCGACATTCTCGTCAACAACGGCGCTTTCGCGCGGAGCGCGGTGGAAGATGTGGTGTGCGAGGACGAGCAGCGCCGGCAGCGCGAGCTCAAGGTGTTCGGCGCCATGCTGCTGTGCCAGGAGGCGGTGCGGATGTTCGGCATGGACGGCGGCAGCATCATCAACCTCTCGGCGCTCGATGGCATTCCGACAGCGCCCGCATCACTGCCAGACCCCGGCGCGGATGCCGCCATCGATGCCATGACCCGCGGGTTGTCGCGCGCCTATGGCACGCGCAATGTCCGCGTCAGCACCATCGCGCCCGGGATGCTCGGCCCGGAGGAACCCGCCGCCATCGACGTGCTCGACGGCAACGTGCGCAACCGGCAGTTCGTCGCTTTGCCCGCCGCGCGCAACCACACGACCGAAGGCATCGCCGACATCGCCGTGGCGCTGACCTGCGACGACACCGCATATCGCTCCGGCCGCGACATCATGGTGGCCGGCGCCATGCAGTGACGCCGGAAAACGGCTTTCCTGGCCCCCACCGATCCTATGGGCGTGCCCGCGCGGCACGCCCATATTTCATGTCGCGTATTCGCGGCCAAACCCTGCGAATTTTCTTCACTCTCCATTAACCGTCCGTCGCAAAACGGCGAAACCAAACTGTTGATCGTCGCGTAGCTGTCAAAGAATTACCGGTTGCGATGCTATGCATCGGTGATTGCAACGCAGTCCTTTTGATCGACGAAGCCATGTTCGCCCGCAATGCCACCGAAACGACTCGCCGGATTTCTCCGCGCTGGCTGCTGGCCGCTGCGGCGATCGTCGTTGTCGGATTCACCGCGATCTGCGGCAGTGTGTTGATGAGCATGCGGCGCGGCGACGAGAAGCTGGCGCACCAGACGCTCGGCAACCTCGCCTCCAGCATCGATGCCGATATCGCCCGCAATGTGGAACTTTACGATCTGTCGCTGCGCAATGTGGTCGCCAACATGACCGAGCCGGAGCTGGTCGAGATCTCGCGACCGATGCGACAATTGATCCTGTTCGACCACGCCGCCACCGCGCGCCATTTCGGCGCCATCCAGGTGATGGATGTGGCCGGCAATGTGACGCTGGATTCGTCGACGCTGGATCCGAAGCCGGAGAATTTCGCCGATGACGAGTTCTTCAAGGTGCACATGCGGGATCCGCTGTTCGGCCTCTATATCTCCAGGCCGATGCTGCATCAGGGCAGTTACGGCATCGTGCTGAGCCGCCGCATCGCCGCGCGCGACGGGACTTTTCTGGGCGTCGTCTCCGGCTTCATCCGCTACAGCTATTTCCACGAGATCGCCGATCGCCTGCAGCTAGAGCCGGACGACCTGATCACCGTCATCCGGCAGGACGGCGTGCTGATCATGCGCGCCCCGTTCGACATGGAGATCGTCGGCCGCGATCTCAGCCCGGTCCCGGGCGTACAGAAAGCGCTGGCCTATTTCTCCGGCTCCTATATCGGCGATTCCGCTATTGACGGCGTGCGGCGTCTTTTTGTCTGGCGTGAAGGCTCGCATCCGCTGATCGTAATGGTGGGGCGGTCCACCGACGTGATCTATGGCCAGTGGCGCAAGGAAGCGCTGCAGATCGGCGGCGCCATGGGCGCGCTCGGTCTGATCGCCTGCGCGCTGATGCTGATCCTGGCGCGCGAGATGGGCAAGCGCAGCGAGATGGAAGAGAGGATGGCACGCCTCGCCATGACCGACGGCCTCACCGGCCTCGCCAACCGGCGTCATTTCGACGTGGTGCTGGAAAAGGAATGGCAGCGCGCCCAGCGCAACCGCAGACCGATCTCGCTGCTGATGATCGACGCCGACCATTTCAAGGTGTTCAACGACAGTTTCGGCCATCAGGCAGGCGACCTCGTGCTGTGCGGCATCGCCTGGAGCATCGCCCGCCATGCCAAGCGCGCCAGCGACTGCGCGGCCCGCTATGGCGGCGAGGAATTCGCGCTGATCCTGCCGGGCCTCGCTCTTGCCGAGGCCGTCGAACTCGGCGAACGGATTCGCACCGAAGTGGGTGCGCTCGAGCGTGACGGCATGACCACGACCACGATCAGCGTCGGCGCAGCCTGCCTCGTGCCATCATCGCTGACGACCTCGAACGACCTGATCAGCAATGCTGACAGCGCGCTCTATGCCGCAAAAGCGCACGGTCGCAACCAGACCCGACCCGCCGCACCGCAGCAAAAAAGCCTTGCAGCGTAAGTAGATACCACTTGTACGGTTGCAATTAATTCCTGATTCACCTGACTTCCTAACGCGTCTTCCACCCTTGCCCGGGTATTTCTATCCCCGAGGGGTAGGGATCCATGCGGCTGCTGGGGAGGCGAATGACGAACGACGTGCGCGGTTCAGCGCCGGGCGCCGCCGAACATGGCTATGGGCGCTCGACGATCCGTCGCACGCCCGTGCGCTGGCTCGTACTCGTTGGCGCCGTACTGATCGTCACCATTGCCGCCGGCACGGCGATGACCGTGAACAATTTTCGCCAGCGCACGATCGACAATTCCAACCGCGAACTTGAAAACACCGTGCTGCTGCTCAGCCGGCATTTCGATCAGCAATTCCAGGATCTGCAGCGCATCCAGAAGAGCCTTACGGCTCATCTCCTCGCCAACGGCGTGATGTCGGTCCACAGCTTCGCCAGCAGCATGTCGAGCTACGAATCCCACATGATGCTGAAGTCGAAGGTGGATGATGAATTCGCCAACGACATCACCGTCCTCGACGCCGAAGGCCGTCTGGTCAACTGGACAGGATCCTGGCCGGCGCCGGATCTCTTGCTGGCCGACCGTGAATATTTCCAGAAACTCAAATCGCAAGACCTCACTGTTGACGACGAGATCGTGCAGCCGGTCCTGAGCCGCATCACCGGCAAGTGGAAGACGCTGTTCGCACGTCGCATCTCTGGGCCCAAAGGCGAATTCTTCGGCATCGTGACGCGCAGCGTCGAGCCGCATCAGTTCGAGAAGTTCTTTGCATCCGTCACGCTCGGCGAGAACGCGACCATTGCGATGTTCCACCGCGATGGCACCTTGCTGGCGCGCTACCCGCAGATGCCCTCGTCGATCGGCAAGGTCATCAATAGCGGCCCGCTGGTGCAGCACCTGCGCTTCAGCGACACGCCCGCGACCATCCGCACCGTCAGCCCCATCGACAATATCGATCGCCTCGGCTCCATACGCCTGCTGCAAAACTTCCCGGTCGCGCTGATCGCTACCACATCCGTGGATGGCGCGCTGGCCAACTGGCGCGACCAGACCAGCTTTCTAGTTACCCTCGCGACGCTGTCGGCCCTGATCCTGGCAGGTCTGATTTATCTGATGATCCGTCACATCCAGCGGCAGAACCGTGCTGCGCAGTTGCAGACGACGCTGGAGAAAATCCGCCTCGACACCGCCATCAACAACATGACACAGGGCCTGCTGTTGTTCGACGCGCAGGCGCGCGTGGTGGTCTGCAACCAGCGCTATATCGACATGTACAGGCTGTCGCGCGAGGTCATCACGCCAGGCCGTCCGTTCCGCGACGTGATCGCGCATCGCAAGGAGACGGGCTCCTTCGCCGGCGACGTCGACGCCTATGTCGCGGAGGTGACGCGCGACGTCGGACGCTCGAGCATCAATGTCATGCACACCGCGGATGGCCGCGCGATCCAGATCTCGTCGCGACCGGTCGCCGATGGCGGCTGGGTTGCGACCCATGAAGACATTACCGAGCGTCGCAACGCCGAACAGAAGATCGCACATCTGGCGCATTACGATGCGCTGACCGAGCTGCCGAACCGCACGCTGTTCCGCAACGAACTCGAACACGAATTGAAGCGCGTTGCGCGCGGCACCCAATGCGCGGTGCTCTATATCGACATCGACGAATTCAAGGGCATCAACGACTCCCTCGGCCATCCCGTCGGCGACGAACTGCTCAAGGGCATTGCCCTGCGACTGCGCACCTGCGTGCGCGGCTCCGATGTGGTGGCGCGGCTCGGCGGCGACGAATTCGCCATCGTGCAGACCGGCGTCGAAACCCATACCGACATCATCGATCTCGTCGGCCGGATCTATGATGCGATCCGCCAGCCATTCGATTGCCTCGGCCACAGTCTGCTCACCGATGCGTCGATCGGCATCGCGCTGGCACCGCGCGACGGCGCCGACCTCGATACGCTGCTGAAGAACGCCGACCTTGCGATGTACGGCGCCAAGGCCGACGGGCGCCGCACCTACCGCTTCTTCGAACCCGAAATGGATGCGCGGGTGCAGGCCCGCCGCACGCTGGAGCTTGAACTGCGTCACGCGGCCGGTGATGGCTTCGCCAAAGGCGGGTTCGAAGTCTATTATCAACCGCTGCTGACGCTGCGCGACGACACTGTCGTGGGCTGCGAGGCCCTGCTGCGCTGGCGTCATCCCGAACGCGGCATGATCTCGCCGGCCGAGTTCATTCCGGTCGCCGAAGATATCGGCATCATCAATGAGCTCGGCGAATGGGTAATGAACACCGCTTGCGCCGAGGCCACCAACTGGCCCTGCGACATCCGGGTGGCGGTCAATGTCTCGCCAGTTCAGTTCCGCTGCGCGTCACTGGCGCTGAAGGTGACCTCCGCCCTCGCCGCATCCGGCCTGCCGGCGCGGCGGCTGGAGCTCGAGATCACCGAGGCCGTGCTGATCCGCGACGACGATACCGCCCTGGAAATCCTGCACGGTCTGCGCCAGATCGGCGTGCGCATTGCGCTCGACGATTTCGGCACCGGCTATTCGAGCCTGAGCTATCTGCAGCGCTTCCCGTTCGACAAGATCAAGATCGATCGTTGCTTCGTGACCGATATTGCCGAAGCACAGGGGTCATCCTCGATCGTGCAGGCCGTGGTCAATATCGCGACCTCGCGCAACATGACGACGACCGCCGAAGGCGTCGAAACGCTCCGGCAGAAAGAATTGCTGCGCGCGCTCGGCTGTACCGAAATGCAGGGCTACCTGTTCAGCGCTGCCAAACCCGCAAGCGAGCTGCGCGACTTGCTGATCGCCCATCAGGCCAGGACGGCTGACGCGGCCGAGGCGGCTGCCTGACCGTACACAGCGTTTTCGAGCGAAGTGGATGCCGGTTCGCATCAGGAAAAAGCGTCACAACCGGGACTCTAGTCCAGCAGCGTGAACTGCATCAGCAGGGTTCGCTGCAGCATCGAGAAATTGTCGTCCGAGATCAGCGTCAGCACCGTGTCGCCCTCCGCTGTGACGTGCACATCGAGCCCCTCGAAATTGTCGATCTCGTAACCCAGATCGGCATCGAAGATCGTGGGTCCGTCGATGACGGCATCCGGCGCCACGGACGACAGCGGGATACGACGGATGCGCACCCCGGTGTCGCCGAACAGCGAGAACTTGCGTTCGAGCAACAGCAGATCGCCGGATGGCAGCAGCGCCGCATCGCTGATATCGTAGTTCTTGGTACGGCGGACCGAGAACGTTGCAGGCGCCTTGCCGCCAATCATCCAGGCCGAGATGTTGCCGGCGCTGTCGAGCCCGCGCTCCGAGATCGCAAGCAGCATGCCCGCCAGCGGCGATGTTCTGAACCTGTCCTTGCGCACCATCACCAGCGCTTCCAGGCTGCCATTGTTGGGCAGCTTGCGCATACCGGGCGGCTGCGGAATCGACTCGCCTTTGGCCCGTACACCGTCGCGGCCGAAGTCGAATTTCAGGATCTGATGAACGCGTTCGAGGCCGATATAGATCGTCGGTCCGTCCACCGCGATCGACTCGGTGTCGTACCAGCCGCGCGCCGCGATCGGCTTGCCGTCGGTGCCCAGCATCGGCGCCGCCTCGACATCAATGATGCCGACCATGGTATCACCGCTATAGGCGATCTTGCCGGTGAACCAGTTGCCCTTGTCGCTGATGGCGATGAAGCCCTCGCCCTTGTCATCGAGGCGAAGACCGGAGATGCCGCCGAAGTCCTTGTATCTCGACGTCAGGACCAATCCGCTGCGATATTGCAGCGATCCGAACCGGGTATGCGCCCGATCACGCGTATCGAAAGCCGGGATCGGCCGGGCTTCAATCTCGATGGCTACGGGCCCGCGTGCCGATGACGCGGAAGCCGTTTGCGCGCGGGCAACTGCAGGCAGCGCGATGCCGGCTGCAGCAGTCGCAAGAAAGGTGCGGCGGGTGAGATGAGGGGCCAAGCGGGACCTTGTAGGGTGGGCAAAGGGGCTCTTTCCCACCCTACCCTATCAATGCGTCCTGCGTCGCCGACCATGAGTCGGTGCCGGCCCCGCCGTTTCGTTGAACAGCTCCGCCAGCTTCTCGGTAATGGCGCCACCGAGCTCTTCGGCGTCGACAATGGTCACGGCGCGGCGATAGTAGCGCGTCACGTCGTGGCCGATGCCGATGGCGATCAGTTCGACCGGCGAGCGGGTCTCGATCTCTTCGATCACATAGCGCAGATGACGCTCCAGATAGTTGCCGGGGTTCACCGACAATGTGGAGTCGTCCACCGGTGCGCCGTCCGAGATCATCATCAAGATCTTGCGCTGCTCGGGCCGCCCAAGCAGGCGCTTATGCGCCCAGTCGAGCGCCTCGCCGTCGATATTCTCCTTGAGCAGACCTTCGCGCATCATCAGGCCGAGATTCTTCCGTGCGCGGCGCCACGGCGCATCCGCCGACTTGTAGATGATATGGCGGAGATCGTTGAGGCGACCGGGATTGGCCGGCTTGCCGGCACCGAGCCACGCTTCGCGCGACTGCCCGCCCTTCCAGGCCCGCGTCGTGAAGCCGAGAATCTCGACCTTGACGCCACAGCGCTCCAGCGTGCGCGCGAGAATGTCGGCGCAGGTCGCCGCCACCGTGATCGGGCGGCCGCGCATCGAGCCGGAATTGTCCAGCAGCAGCGTGACCACCGTGTCGCGGAACGTCGCTTCCTTTTCATGCATGAAGGACAGCGGATGATGCGGGTCGGTCACCACGCGCGACAGACGCGCGGGATCGAGGATGCCTTCTTCGAGGTCGAAGTCCCAGGCACGGTTCTGCTGCGCCATCAGCTTGCGCTGCAGGCGGTTGGCGAGACGCGCGACGACGCCCTGCAGATGCGCGAGCTGCTTGTCGAGATAGGAGCGCAGCCGTTCGAGCTCATCGTGATCGCAGAGGTCTTCAGCCGCGATGACTTCGTCGAATTTCGGCGCGAAGGCGTGATATTCCGGACCGCGCGGCTCGTTCTTGCCGTGCGAATTCGGGCGCGTGGCTTCGCCGGGCGTCTCGTCGTCGCCCATCTCGCCATCTTCGTCGAACGTATCCGACGCGGAGGCCTGCGCGCTCTCCATCGAGCTGTCGGACATTTCCTCCGACGACTGTTGCGCCTGATCGGCGCTCATTTCCTGCGAGGCGTCGCTTTCGGGCGAGCCTTCGGCGCCGGCCTGATCGTTCTCGCCTTGGCGCTCGTCGTCCTCGCTCTCCTCGTCATCCGGCTCGGCATTGCGATCGTCGCCGAGTTCGAGCACCGACAGCAGGTCATGCACGGCATCCCCGAACTTGGCCTGGTTCTCCGCGAACTGGTCGAGCTGGTCGAGGCGATCGCTGATCTTGTCTTCGAGGATCGGACGCCAGAGATCGACCATCTTCTTCGCGGCGGCCGGCGGCGCCATGCCGGTCAGACGCTCGCGCACCAGCATCGCCAGCGCATCGGCCAGCGGCGCATCGGCACGATCCGTGATTTCGTCGAACTTGCCGCGATGAAAATGATCGTCGAGCATCGCGGTGAGATTTTTCGCCACGCCAGCCATGCGGCGCGAACCGATCGCCTCGACACGGGCCTGCTCGACGGCCTCGAACACCCCGCGCGCCTGCGGATTGCCCGGCATCAGCTTGCGATGGACCTTCGGATCGTGACAGGCGAGCTTGAGCGCGATGGAGTCGGCATGGCCACGCACGATGGCGGCATCACGCTTGCTCATTTTTCGCGCGGGTTCAGGAAGACGGGCTTTGCCCGGTGCGAGACCCGGCCGCTCGGCGGCGAAGGTCACTTCGAGCTCGGGCGCCTTGGCGATCGCGCGCAAACACGACGTCACCGCGCGCTTGAACGGCTCGGTCGGCGCCTCCTTGGAGCCGGGGCGGAATTTGTTGGTGGTCGTCGTGCTCATTGCTCGGTTTCTCCGCGGCCTCTTATCCCTCTCCCTTGCGGGGTCTGGCGGACGACTTCGTCCGCCATGGGTGGCCGGCCGCAGGCCGGTCGGGTTGGGGGGTGCCCCGCGGAAGACCGGCGCCTGGGGTACCCCCACCCCGGCCTCCGCTTCGCTCGGCCGCCCCTCCCGCAAGAGGGGAGGGAAACTACGAGCGTTCTTCGCAACAAGAACTTACGTCAGCGCCACGTTGACCGAACTCTCCGGCAGCTCCGCGTTGAAGCAGCGCTGATAGAATTCGGCGACCAGCGGACGCTCGAGCTCGTCGCATTTGTTCAGGAAGGTGACGCGGAAGGCGAAGCCGATATCGTTGAAGATGTCGGCATTCTCAGCCCAGGTGATCACCGTACGCGGGCTCATCACCGTCGACAGATCGCCATTGGCGAAGGCGTTACGCGTGAGATCCGCGAGGCGCACCATCTTGTTGACGATGTCGCGGCCCTCGGGGTTCTGATAGTGCTTGGCCTTTGCCAGCACGATCTCGACTTCCTCGTCATGCGCCAGATAGTTCAGCGTAGTGACGATCGACCAGCGGTCCATCTGGCCCTGGTTGATCTGTTGCGTGCCGTGATACAGGCCCGACGTATCGCCAAGACCGATGGTGTTCGCGGTCGCGAACAGGCGGAACGCCGGATGCGGCTTGATCACCTTGTTCTGGTCGAGCAGCGTCAGGCGGCCGGAGACCTCCAGCACGCGCTGAATGACAAACATCACGTCCGGGCGGCCAGCGTCGTATTCGTCGAATACCAGCGCAACATTGTGCTGCAGCGCCCAGGGCAGAATGCCGTCGCGGAACTCGGTGACCTGCTTGCCGTCCCGGACCACGATGGAGTCCTTGCCGACCAGATCGATACGGCTGATGTGGCTGTCGAGATTGACGCGAACGCAGGGCCAGTTGAGACGGGCGGCGACCTGTTCGATATGTGTCGATTTGCCGGTGCCGTGGAAGCCCGTCACCATCACGCGGCGGTTGCGCGAGAAGCCGGCGAGAATGGCAAGCGTGGTGGCGCGATCGAACCGGTAATCGGGATCGGCGTCCGGCACATGAGGGTCGGATTGAGAGAAGGCAGGCACTTCGAGGTTGGAATCGATGCCGAATACCTTGCGCACCGAGACTTTGATGTCGGGTATGCCAGTCAACGCGTCGGGCTTTTCTTGCAGTTTGGTCGAGGCGGCGGTCATCAATCCTCCGTGGTCCCGGATATCCCGAAACCAGTCTAGTAATGGCTGCGGATGGGGTGCTGTGTGGAACGTAGCAGAGAGCCGCGGCAGGACAAAGCCCACGACGCCATCAAAGTTCCCGAATGTTATCATCTAGATAGGTTGTGATGATGGTTTTTGAAAGCCAGCCCTGCAAATCGGACGCAGCTGGGATGCCAATGAAACTGCATGGCAATTCAGGGATCGATCTGCGCGGCCCGCAATTTGATCCGTATATTGGCATTACCATTGGTTGAGGCGCCTGGCGCCGGATCGGATATTCGTGACGTCCTTCATCGAGTCCCTGACCCATTTTGTCGCCGCACATAGCTGGCTGGGTTACCTCACTATCTTCCTCGCTGCTTTGCTGGAGGCGGTGCCCGTGCTTGGCACCTTCATTCCCGGCACAACCATCATTCTGGCCTTGAGCGCCCTGATCCCGGCAGGTGACCTCGATCTGGTAGCGGTGCTGCTGGCTGCCGTGGCGGGCGCCGTGCTCGGCGACGGCGGCGCATTCTGGATCGGGCATGTCCGGCAGCGGCAGCTGCTCGATGCGTGGCCTTTATCGAACTATCCGGGCGTGGTGGCGCAGAGCGAGGCCTTCTTCCACCGCTTCGGTACGCTGGCCGTCTTCCTCGGCCGCTTCGTCCCGCCGATTCGTGCTTTCGTGCCGGTCACCGCTGGCGCGCTGGGCACTGCGCCAGCAAGATTCTATGCCGCGAACATTCCCGCGGCACTGCTCTGGGCGCCGGCGCATGTGCTGCCCGGCGTGCTGGCCGTATCGGTCCTGGATCGCCATGGCGGTATCGTCGGCCTAGAAGGCCAAGCCAAACATTACTGGATTCAGGCCGTGATCGTCGTGGCCACGCTGGCCGGCGCCGCCATCTGGTGGTGGCATCGCCACAAGCGCAACACAGCAATGGAATCGTCATAAAAAGGCATTTGAACGTTGAAATATCTCTTTGATTTTTCAGAGTAAATGACGCCTTCGCGGCTTGACTTGCAGCCCCGATTGACTTGAAAAGCCTGCACCGGCAGTTTCGCCCGCCGTCCGTCCTTCCCATATCCAGTGAATGTCCGAACCCATGCGCAGCTACCTCGACTTTGAAAAGCCCGTCGCCGAGCTGGATTCCAAGATCGATGAATTGCGCACGCTGGCCGCCGGCGGCAGCGACATCGGCGAGGAGATCGTGCGCATCGAGGACAAGGCCGTCGCCGCCTTGCACGAGCTCTATGCGAACCTGACGCCGTGGCAGAAGACCCAGGTCGCGCGACATCCGCAGCGCCCGCATTGCATGAATTACGTGGAAGCGCTGATTACCGAATTCACGCCGCTCGCCGGCGACCGCAAATTCGGCGAGGACGAAGCGCTGGTGGCCGGCTTCGGCCGTTTCCGCGGCGAGAGCGTCTGCGTGCTCGGCCAGGAAAAGGGCAACACCACCGAGAGCCGCCTCAAGCATAATTTCGGCATGGCCCGCCCGGAAGGTTACCGCAAGGCTGTGCGCCTGATGGAAATGGCCAACCATTTCGGCATTCCCGTACTGTCGCTGGTCGACACAGCCGGCGCCTATCCCGGCATCGGCGCGGAAGAACGCGGCCAGGCTGAGGCCATCGCCCGCTCGACCGATGCCGGCCTCGGCCTTGGCGTCGCCAATGTTGCCGTGATCATCGGCGAAGGCGGCTCGGGCGGCGCCATCGCCATCGCCACCGCCAACAAGGTGCTGATGCTGGAGCACGCAATCTACAGCGTGATCTCGCCCGAAGCCGCATCCTCGATCCTGTGGCGCGACTCCTCGAAAGCGCAGGAAGCTGCGACCAACATGAAGATCACCGCGCAGGATCTGCTGCGTTTCGGCGTGATCGATTCCATCCTGAAAGAACCGCCGGGCGGCGCGCATCGCGACCCCGCGGCCATGATCGCAACCACCGGCGACGCCATCGCGCAGGCCTTCAACGACATGCGCGGCATGGACTCGGCGAGTATTCGTCAGCAGCGCCGGCAGAAGTTTCTGGATATCGGCCGCAAGATCGGCTGATCTTTCTTTTCCCTCCCTCAAGCAGCGAAGCTGTGCGAAGGGTGGGGTGCCTCCACAAGCGCGTGAAGCTGTGGCACCCCCACCCCGGCCAACGGCCGACCCTCCCCACAAGGGGGAGGGATTTCACGAACACCTCAGCACAACACGTCTTACCGCGTCTCAGGCCTCCAATTGCGACCGCGCATTGCGGCGGATCACCTGCGGCGGTTGGCCATAGGCGCGCAGAAACGCGCGGCGCATGCGGTCGCGATCGGCAAACCCCGTCTGCTGCGCGACGGTGTCGATGCGATGCCGGCTCTGCTCCATCATCAACCGCGCGGCCTCAAGCCGCAGATGCTCGACGGCCTTGGCGGGCGATTGGCCTGTCTCGGCGTGAAATGCGCGGCTGAACTGGCGCGGGCTGAGATTTGCGGCATCGGCGAGGTCATTCACCGTCAGCGGCTTCTGCAGATTGTCCCGGGCAAAGGCGAGTGCACTCTGGATGCGATCCGATTTCGGCGCCAGTTCAAGCAACGCGGAGAACTGCGACTGGCCGCCGGCGCGACGGTGATACACGACCATCTTTTTCGCAATGCTGCGCGCGGCGTCTTCGCCGAGGTCGGCCTCGACCATCGCCAATGCGAGATCGATGCCGGCGGTCATACCCGCCGACGTCCAGACCGGACCATCATTCACGAATATGCGGTCTTCATCGACCTTCACTTTCGGAAATCGCTTTTGCATGTCGCGCGCGTAAAACCAATGCGTCGTGGCGCGCCGCTCATCGAGCACACCGGCTTCAGCCAATACGAAGGCACCGATACAGATTGCAGCAACACGTCGGGCGCGCTCGGGCGCCTGTCGCACGAAATCGATCATCCCGGGCGTCACAGGTTCGACGGTCAGACCGCCGCCGATGATGAGCGTGTCATAGGCGTCGGCCGCATTGAACGGCTCCGTGGCCACGCTCATGCCCAGCGAGGTCGAAACCTGGCCGCCATTTTCCGAGAGCACGTGCAGATCATAGGCAGGCTCGTCGCCAAGGAGATTGGCCAGCTCGAAGACTGACATGCCAGCAAAGCTGATGGGAGAGCAGCGGGGGGAAACGACAAGACCGATGCGTTGCATGCGCCTTCTCCCTCAAAAAAACGTCCCAAAACGCCGTTTATATGACATTTGAGACGCGCTCGGGCAAGCCTAGATTTCCTGACACGGCCGTTGCGGCCGAGAGCATTCAGGAGAACGACAATGACCATTTCACAAGGTACGGCACTGATTACAGGCGCCTCAACGGGCATTGGCGCCGTTTATGCGGACCGGCTGGCCAAGCGCGGTTATGATCTCATTCTGGTAGCGCGGAACCAGGACCGTCTGACGGCCTTGGCCAGGCGACTGACCAGCGAGACCGGACGATCGGTGCGCACGCTGCCCGCCGATCTCGGCAACAAGGCCGATCTGGCAAAGGTCGAAGCCGCGCTGCGCGACGATGCGAGCATTACGATGCTGGTCAACAATGCCGGCGTCGGCGCGGTAGCGCCATTGCTGAACGCCGATGTCAGCAAGATGGAAGACATGATCACGCTGAACATCACCGCGCTGACGCGGCTGACCTATGCCGCCGCGCCCGGCTTCGTGGCGCGGGGCCGAGGCACGATCATCAACATCTCGTCGATCGTTGGCATCGGCGTGGAAATCCTCAATGGCGTCTACGGCGCCAGCAAGGCTTATGTGCTCAGCTTCAGCCATTCTCTGGTGCATGAACTCGCCGACAAGGGAGTTCGCGTGCAGGCGGTGTTGCCGGGCGCAACGGCCACTGAATTCTGGGATATCGCGGGCTATCCGCACCGGAACATGGATCAGGCAACGGTGATGCGCGCCGACGACATGGTCGACGCTGCATTGGCTGGCCTCGATCAGGGTGAACTCGTCACTATTCCGGGCCTGCAGGACGGCGCGGACTGGACCCGCTTCGAAGCAGATCGCCGCGCGCTCTCGACCAAATTCGGTCGTGCGACGCCGGCGCCCCGCTACCACGTGACGCAGCGGCAGCGTGTCGCCGAAGCGCAGGCCTGAAATCGCGCACAGGCAGCAAAAAGCCCGCCCTCTCGACAGAGGGCGGGCTATTCAGGTCCAAAATTACTTCTTGGCCGGAGCCATCTTGCTGTCGGCCGGCTTCGGTGCGTCCTTGGCGGCCGGTGCAGGTGCTGCAGCATCTGCAGGCTTGGCAGGCGTCGCAGCAACCTGATCCATGCGCTCGACCTTGGCACCTTCACGCAACTTGGTGACGTAGTCAGCCTGCGCCTTGCGCACGACATACTGTTCGATCTGCGGCTTCACCTGCTCGAATTCCGGCGCCTTGCGGTTGCGCTTTTCCTCGACCTTGATGATGTGCCAGCCGAACTGCGACTTCACGGGGTCCGAGATCTTGCCCGGTTCCAGCGCGAAAGCGACCGCGGAGAATTCCGGCACCATCTGGTCCTTGGTGAAGAAACCGAGATCGCCGCCATCGGCCGCGCCCGGATCCTTCGACTTCTTCTTGGCGAGCTCGGCGAAATCGGCGCCCTTCTTCAGCTCTTCCGCGACCGTCTTGGCTTCAGCCTCGCTCTCCACCAGAATGTGGCGGGCATGGACTTCGGCTTCGCCGGTGATCTGCTTGGCCGCGTCTTCATAGACCTTCTTCATGTTGTCGTCGGTCAGGGCTTCCTTGCCCTCGACCGCCAGAAGGTTGTCCATGAGCAGACGGTTACGGGCGAAAACCAGCTTGGACTTGAAGTCCTCGCGGTCGGCGATCTTCTTGTCCTCAGCCGCCTTGGCGACGATCTTCATGTCGATCAGGAACGACAGCACATTGTCCTTCCGGGTCGCGGGATCCATCTGGGCGAGGCTCGGGCCGAGCTCTTCCTCGGCAATGGTGACGTCGCTCTGACGGATTTCCTGGCCGTTGACCTTGGCAAGGACCGGATTGGCGTCCTGCGCGTAAACCGGGAAACTGGTGAGGAAGGCCACCGCAACGGCGCCAGTCAGGGCAGCCAGGGTGCGGCCCGGGCGCAGGCCCGGCTTAAGAGCGGGCGATACGAAGGTCATGGAAAATCCTTATCTCGGATAAGAGCCTGTTGGGGACGGCGGACACTCTCCCAAACGTACCGTCTTGGCAACGCGAAAACTCTGTCAAAATGATGAAATCCTTGACAGGTTCGCGCCGTTGACAACCCCCCACACGGGCCATATCTCTCCCCGACCGGGCCGGTGGCGAAGGCGCGATTTCGGCCGCGCCGTGGTCATTGAACCCCTGATTGCCCTGCTCCCACTCATCTCCCGGGGTCTTGCTTTTTTGGCTCCCCGCACCGGGGTCCAGACAGCAATCCGCCACAGACTTTGGATATGACGAGGCTGGGCGACCGCTGCACCATTCCACGGCTTTCGGGCCGCATTGCTAAAGACAGGATTTCGTGATGATCGGCGCGCTCGCCCGCAAGTTCTTCGGCTCTGCCAACGACCGCCGCGTCAAGGGATATCAATCGCGCGTCGCCGCGATCAATGCGCTGGAGCCCGAAGTCTCGGCTTTGTCCGACGATGCGCTAAAAGCGCGCACCGCCGAGTTCAAGGCGCAGCTCGAAGCCGGCAAGACCCTCGACGATCTGCTCGTCCCCGCTTTCGCCACCGTCCGCGAAGCCGCCAAACGCACCCTCGGCCAGCGTCACTTCGACGTGCAGCTGATCGGCGGCATGGTGCTGCATGAGGGCGACATCGCCGAGATGAAGACCGGCGAAGGCAAGACGCTGGTCGCCACCCTCGCCGTCTATCTGAACGCGCTCGCCGGCAAGGGGGTGCATGTCGTCACCGTCAACGACTACCTCGCCAAGCGCGACAGCGGCTGGATGGGTCAGATCTACTCGTTCCTGGGCCTCACCACCGGCGTGATCGTTCACGGCCTCGACGATGCCGAGCGTCAGGCGGCCTATGCCTGCGACATCACCTACGGCACCAACAACGAATACGGCTTCGACTATCTCCGCGACAACATGAAGTACCGGCTGGAGGACATGGTCCAGCGTGGCCACTTCTACGCCATCGTCGACGAAGTCGACTCGATCCTGATCGACGAGGCACGCACCCCGCTGATCATTTCGGGCCCGCTCGACGACCGTTCGGAATTCTACAACACCATCGACACCTTCCTGCCGAAGCTCGAAAAACTCACTGACTTTGAGGTCGACGAGAAGCAGCGCACCGTGACGCTGACCGAAGCCGGCATGGAGAAGATCGAAACCCTGCTGCGCGATGCCGGCCAGCTCAAGGGCGAGACGCTGTATGACGTAGAGAACGTCTCCGTCGTGCATCACATCAATCAGGCGCTGCGCGCCCACTCACTGTTCAACCGCGACAAGGACTACATCGTCCGCGACGACGAAGTGATCATCATCGACGAATTCACCGGCCGCATGATGCAGGGCCGCCGCTATTCGGAGGGCCTGCACCAGGCGCTGGAAGCCAAGGAACACGTCACCGTCCAGCCGGAAAACCAGACGCTGGCCTCGATCACGTTCCAGAACTACTTCCGCATGTACAAGAAGCTTGCCGGCATGACCGGCACGGCTCTGACCGAAGCGGATGAGCTGTTCGACATCTACAAGCTCGAAGTCGTCGAAGTGCCCACCAATGTCGGCATCGGCCGCATGGACGAGGACGACGAGGTCTATCGCACCCAGGACGAGAAGCACGCCGCCATCCTCGCCGAGATCGAGCGCGCCAATGCACGGATGCAGCCGGTGCTGGTCGGCACCGCGTCGATCGAAAAATCGGAAGTGCTCGGCGAGTATCTGCTCAAGAACGGCTACAAGCTGATCGACTTCACCAAGCCGAAGGCGATGGACAAGCTCTATGCGGCCGCGCGTTCCGGCAAGCCGGCGAAACTGTTCGCAGTGCTGAATGCGCGCTTCCACGAGCAGGAAGCCTATATCGTTGCCGAAGCCGGCGTCCCCGGCGCCATCACCATCGCCACCAACATGGCCGGCCGCGGCACCGACATCAAACTCGGCGGCTCGGTTGAGATGCGCGCGCAGATCGAAACGGCCGACATCACCGACGAAGCCGAGAAAGCCGCCAGGATCGCCGAGATCAAGGCCGAGATCGAGCGCTTCCGCGAGACCGTGCTGAACGCCAAGGAAGTGGTCGAGATCGAGCCCGCCAAGGGCAGCAAGCCGGCCAAGACTGTCGAGAAGCCCGGCGGCCTCTACATCATGGGCTCCGAGCGCCATGAATCACGCCGCATCGACAATCAGCTCCGCGGCCGCTCCGGCCGTCAGGGTGACCCCGGCCGCTCCAAGTTCTTCCTGTCGCTGGAAGACGACCTGATGCGCATCTTCGGCTCGGATCGTCTCGATACGATGCTGACGCGCCTTGGCCTCAAGGAAGGCGAAGCGATCATCCATCCGTGGATCAACAAGGCGCTCGAGAAGGCCCAGCAGAAGGTCGAAGCGCGCAACTTCGACATCCGCAAGAACCTGCTCAAATATGACGACGTGCAGAACGACCAGCGCAAGGTGATCTTCGAGCAGCGCGTCGATCTGATGCAGAACGACAGCGTCGCCGAAACCGTCAACGACATGCGCCGCGCCTTCGTCGAGGATCTCGTCACCAAGCACGTGCCGGAAAACCAGTATGCCGAGCAGTGGGACGTGGCCGGCCTGAAGGAAGAGCTCAAGCGCGTGCTCGACCTGGATCTTCCGGTGGACGAATGGGCCAAGGAAGAAGGCATCGCCGACGAGGAACTGCTCAACCGCATCGAGCAGAAGGCCGACGAGCACATGGCTGCCAAGGTCGCCCAGTGGGGTCCCGACGTGATGCGCTATGTCGAGAAGACCATCCTGTTGCAGACGCTGGATCATCTGTGGCGCGAGCATCTGGTGATGCTGGATCACCTGCGTCAGGTCATCGGCCTGCGCGGCTATGGCCAGCGCGATCCGCTGCAGGAATACAAGGCGGAAGCCTTCAACCTGTTCGAGGCGATGATCGCCAATCTGCGCGAAGCCGTCACCGCACAATTGATGCGCGTCGAGATCGTGCCGCCGGACGTGCAGCCCGATCTGCCTGTCATGGAAGCCCACAAGCTCGACTACAACACCGGCGAAGACGAGATGGCCTTCGCCAATGCGGCGCTGGCACCGATGGGCCAGCAGCAGCCGGCCGTCGCCCGCGATCCGAACAACCAGGACACCTGGGGCAAGGTCGGTCGTAACGAGGACTGCCCGTGCGGTTCGGGCAAGAAGTTCAAGCACTGCCACGGGCGGTATGCGTAAACTGACCTCCGGGTAGATCGCGAGACCATCTGAAATCCCTCCCCTTCCGGGAGGGATTTTCTTTTGGGCTGTAGGTTCCAAGCATTCACGCAGCCAAGCACTGCGCCAGATAGCGTTGACGACGATTGGACAACGCGTTGCAGAGGACTAGCCTACTCCATCGCGCCGACACGAGCGGCGCAGGAATGAGGGGGCGTGTCGATGATGTCCAATTCCGAAATGCTGATCCGACTGATCTCCGCCGCAGCACTTGGCAGTCTGATCGGTTTCGAGCGCGAGCGGCTGCTGTGGGCCGCGGGCATTCGCACACATATGCTGGTGTGCGTCGGCTCCTGCCTAATCATGCTGGTCTCGCAATACGGCTTCTCGAACGTCCTCGCTCAGGATCATGTCGTGCTTGATCCGTCGCGTATCGCGGCGCAGGTGGTGTCCGGCATCGGCTTTCTCGGTGCTGGATCGATCCTGGCGCGCGGCGAAATCGTCAAGGGGCTGACCACGGCGGCAAGCATCTGGACGGTGGCGGCGATCGGCCTTGCGGTGGGCGGCGGATTATATCTCGCGGCCGGCGCATCGACAGTGATCATTCTGATCATCCTCGTCGGTATCAAGCCGCTCGAGGAAGCCTATCGCTCGCGCAACCAGACCTGCATGCTGAAGGTTGAGGTGGAGAACAACAGCCTGACGCCGGAATTGCTGCGCGAAACCTTGTCGCTGCGCTCCAGCCAGGTGAAGCGCTTCCTCGTGGAAAGCCGAGATCCTCAAGGCACCGACCAGCTCTCGATCCTGCTCAGCAAGGTCTCGTCACAGGATATCGCCAGCTATCCTTCGAAGCTGCAGGAGCTCGATGGCGTGAACCGGGTGAGCATCGTGAAGCGTGCGAGCAACAACGGCGCCAATCACACGTAAGCGATATATCTGAGGGGAGAGCGACGCGCGTTTAGCGCATCGCCGAGAAGCGATCCGAGAACGAATTCGCGGACACGACGGGCGCAGCGCCTGACAGCGCAGCCGTACCGCTGCCGCCGCCGGAGGCTGGCGCGGATGGTTCGGCCGACAGCGTCGGCTTGAGCGGCGGACGCGGGGTGGCGGCGACCGGCGCGGGTGCCGGTTTCGATGCCGTAGCGGCGGCAAGTGCCGGGCTGGCCTTGGCCGCAGTCTTCGGCTTGGCGGAAGGGACCGGCACAGCTGGCGCAGCCGGAGGCGGCGTCGTCGCCGTGGTTTCCGAACCGCCGATACCGACCTTCTTGGCGAGGCTGCTGAAGAAGCCACCATCCGACGAGGCCGACGCAACACGCGTAGAGGGTACGGCAGCGACCGGCTCTTCCGATGCTGCGAACAGCGAGGCCGAATAGGAGGTCGTCGCTGCAGCGGTCGCCCTGGGCGGATTGACATGCGGTGGAATGGTGCCTGGCGCGCGTGAATAGGCAGCCGTCTGCATGCCCGACGGCTCCGGATCCGACAGGCCGGTAGAAGCATCAGGCAGCTTGGCGGCGAAGACGCGGTTCATGCCGCCGTCGATATCGGGACGGCGCTGCGCGACCGGCGTACCCTTGGCGATCAGTTCGGCAATCTTCGCATCGTCCTGCGCCTGCTTGGCGGCGACGGCATCAGCGATCTCCGCCGGGACCTGATAGACCGGGCACTTGGCAGAAGCGTTGAACACCAGCGGCTTGGTCGAGCCTGCAGGTGCGGCCGGATCGAACACATACTTGTTCTCGCAGAACTCGACCTTCGGCTCCTGCCGCGTCACTTCGAAATGATCATAGCCCTGCTTGATCATCTTCCAGAACGGCATGTTCGGGTTGTTGCGATGCTTGGCCATGTTCACCGGCGTCATCTTGAACGGAAACGCCGCAAACTGGAACGAGCGCTGCCCGCCGAAGAAGGACTCACGACCCAAAGAATAGATCTCGGCGATCTGTTCGTCGGTCATAGCGAAACAGCCGCGCGACGAGCAATCGCCATGCACCATCAACTGCGAGCCGGTGCGTCCCAGCGACTTGTCGAAAGCGTTGGGGAAACCGGTATTGAACGAGAGATAGTAGGACGAGCGCGGATTCATCTGCGCCGGCGTGATCGCATAGAAACCTTCCGGTGCCTGACGATCGCCTTCCTTGACCTTCGGACCGAGATCGCCGGACCAGCGGCAGATCGGATAGGTCTTCAGGAGTGCAAACTGGCCGGAGCGATTCTGCTTCCAGACTTCGAGTTCGGCTTCCTGCTTGAACACACGGACCAGTATCGGCGACTGCAGGTCCATGTCCTTTTCAGCCATCTCGGCGACAAGCTTGGGAGGAACGGGCTGATTGGCTTTGGCGTTGCTGGCGAGCGACATGTCTTCGCCATTGCAGCCGGCCAGCACCACGCCTGTCGCAAGTACGACTGACGTCAGCAGCGCGCGAACAAGCGAGCGATGTTTCAAAGCTAAGCTCCGCAGCCGACGGGACGTCGACACCCCAAGGAATAAAGACAAATGAGCCCTTATTCGCACGCAAATATTAGCCTTAAGGCCTCCTGCTCGCAAGGCAACTGGCCGTGAGCAGCAGGTTCCGTTCCGGCGATGGTCAATAGAGATTGAAGATCTGAGGCCGGGCGGAATTGCGGCGGGATTTGGCGCGGGAGCTAATTAAGAGGGCGGAGACAGGGTTATGCTTAATGGTTTGGCAGCGCTCTGAGCCACTCCATCAAGTTCTCATGGTATGGAGGCGCCGCTTCGGCGCCATCTCGAACCATGAGATGAGGAAGCTGGAGCTCACCGCCATCCCAGCGAATGGCCCCGCCACCCGCAAGAAGACGCACGCCTTCGGCGTGCTTCTCAGGACGCGGTAGGAAGTCTGTTGAGGGTGCTTATGAACCCCGGACCACCGTCTTCAAGTAATTGTAAGCCTTGATGATTTCGATCAACCGGTCCTCGGTGGAGCGGTCGCCGCCGTTGGCGTCGGGGTGGTGCTGCTTCACCAGCGCCTTGTACTGCGCCTTGACGTCTTCCAGCGTCGCGCTGGGGCCGAGACCCATGACCTGCAGCGCCTTACGCTCGGCATTGAAGATCTTGCGGGTTTCTTCCTTGATCGGCTGCTGCGGCTTGCGGGCCCGGCCACGACCCATGCCCATGCCGTTCATCTCGTTGAACATGGCGAACGGGTCGATGGCCCCGTCCAGATCGGGCTGCGCCGCCTTGCTGCCGTCCTTGGAGCCGTTGGCGCCCATCTTCCAGGTCGGACGATGGCCGGTCAGCGCGTCCTTCTGGTAGCGCGCCACCGCATCCGGAGCCATGCCCTGGAAGAAGTTGTAACCCTGATTGTATTCGCGGACGTGGTTCAGGCAGAAGTGCCAGTATTCCTTGTCCTGCGCGCGGCCCTTGGGCGCACGGTGCGGACCCTTGTTCTTGCACTCGGGCCATTCGCACATAATAGCTTCTTCGCGCGCAGCGGCCTGCTGCTTCGCGCTCAGCTTGTTGGGCTTGATACGGATGCTGTCGAAGAATTTGGATGAGTCGATGGGCATGGCTGACTATGACAACGCAATGCAAAAAGCTTCAAGTCTTGACATTCGGATTACCTCGTTCGGCGCGCTGCGCCGCACCAAGTGGTCGCCACATCGTGATTGACCATGAGCCGCGCGAACCGCTAAGCCGGCCATCATGACCATGAAAGATAACATCACAAAGAAGCTGACAGAGGCTTTCGCGCCCCAGCGGCTCGACGTGACCGATGAATCGCATCTGCATGCCGGTCACATGGGCCACCGCCCGGAGGGTGAAACCCACTTCAGGGTCAATATTGTGTCGGAGGCCTTCGAAGGGAAGAGCCGGATCGACCGCCATCGCATGATCAACGAGCTGCTGGCGGCGGAACTGGCGGGAACGGTGCACGCGCTGGCGTTGAAGCCGCAGACGCCGAAGGAAGCTGGCTAGGTTTCGTCGCGACGCCCTGCACGGTCATTCCGGGCCGCGAGTACCGCCTGGCGATTGCGCCCCCGGAATCTCGACCCGGGAGTCTCCGACAGCGCCATGCCACATCCAGATTCCGGTGCACGTGCGCGAAGACGCGCCCCGGAATGACAAGCGGGTAGCCTACTTCTTCAGCGTCGCCAGCGCATCGCGCACATTCGGCTTCAATCCCGCGCCGCCGGCATCCAGATGCTCAAAGATCTTCTTGCGCATGCGCGGATCCCAAAACTTCCTGATGTGCTCGGCGATCCCGGCCACGGCATGGTCGTGGCCCTGACTGTCGAAGAAGGAGCCAATCTGGTTGGCCATGTAGATCAGCCGGTCAGGCGACGTCGATGTGTGCATGTTCACTTCCCGATGCGTCCGCGACCACCCGGTGCGGATGCGTAAAGACTTCAAAACCGTCGGCGCGCGCGATGGCGGCCAGCGTGATGCCGGCAGCCTCCGCCATACGGATCGCCAACGCGGTCGGCGCCGAGACCGAGACCATCAGAGGCGCGCCGATGGCGGCGGTTTTCTGCACCATCTCCACGGAGACGCGGCTGGTCAGCAGCACCATGCCCTGGCTGGTATCGATCTCAGATTGGACATTGCCCTGCGCCAGCGCGCCAGCCAGCTTGTCGAGCGCGTTGTGACGGCCGACATCCTCGCGCAAAGCGACGATGCCATCCGCCGGCGTCCAGAACGCAGCAGCATGGACAGCGCGGGTCTGGATGTTGATCTTCTGCAGCGGCGACAGCAACTCCATCGCCGCCATGATCTGGTCAAAAGAGAAGGTGCCACCGGGCGCCACGACGGCTGCAGGCTTCACGGCTTCCGAAATCGAGTCGATGCCGCACAGACCGCAGCCCGTCGGCCCTGCAATCTGACGCCGCCTTGCACTGATGCTCTCAGCCGTCTCGGCTGCGAGCCACATGCGCAGTTCGACGCCGTCGTCGAACGCCACGGCTTCGAAGCTCTGGATCTCGTCGGCAGACGCCACCACGCCTTCGCTGAGGCTGAAACCGATGGCGAAGTCGTGCAGGTTGTCAGGCGTCCCCATCATGACGGCATAGGTGCCGCCATTATAGGTGATCGCCAGCGCTGTCTCTTCCGGCACCGCGCGCAGCCCCTCGCTGACGCCGGACCGGCGCCAGATCTTGCGGGGGACTGAGCGAACCGGCTCGTGCATCTCTGGTCTCCAGGCCTACTCCGCAGCTTCCACCACGGGCATGGCGATCCGGCGCGACTGGCGGGCCTGCTCTTCATATTCCTTCTGCCACTCGGACGGACCGTTCGAGGGCGAGATCTGCACCGCCGTCACCTTGTATTCCGGACAGTTGGTTGCCCAGTCCGAGAACTCGGTGGTGATGACGTTGGCCTGCGTCGTCGGATGATGGAAGGTCGTATAGACCACGCCCGGTGCCACGCGTTCGGTGATCAGTGCACGCAATGTCGTTTCGCCGGCGCGGCTCTGCAGCCTCACCCAGTCGCCATCACGGATGCCACGCTGCTCCGCGTCGTGCGGATGCAGCTCTAGACGATCCTCTTCATGCCAGACCACGTTCTCGGTGCGCCGTGTCTGCGCGCCGACATTGTACTGGCTGAGAATCCGGCCGGTGGTGAGCAGCAGCGGGAAGCGTGGCCCGGTGCGCTCATCGGTGGCGACGTATTCGGTGAGCATGAACTTGCCCTTGCCCCGCACGAAGCCGTCAATGTGCATGATCGGCGTGCCCAGCGGCGCCTTCTCGTTGCATGGCCACTGCACCGAACCCAACTCATCAAGCTTCGCAAAGGAGACGCCGGCGAAAGTCGGCGTTAGCGCCGCGATCTCGTCCATGATTTCTGACGGATGATTGTAGTTCATCTCGTAGCCCAGAGCCTTGGCGAATCCCAAGGTGACTTCCCAGTCCTCGAGCCCGTTCTTCGGCGCCATCACCTTGCGGACGCGCTGGATGCGGCGTTCGGCATTGGTGAAGGTGCCGTTCTTCTCCAGGAAGGTGGAGCCGGGGAAGAACACATGCGCGTAGTTCGCCGTCTCGTTCAGGAAGAGATCATGAACGATGACACATTCCATTGCCGACAGTGCGGCGACCACATGCTTGGTGTTGGGATCGGACTGCAGGATGTCCTCGCCCTGCACGTAAAGGCCCATGAAGGTGCCTTCGGTGGCGGCATCGAACATGTTGGGGATGCGCAGGCCCGGCTCGGGATTGAGCTTCACATTCCACATCGCCTCGAAGGTCTCGCGCACCGCATCGCCCGAGATGTGGCGATAGCCCGGCAGCTCGTGCGGGAACGAGCCCATGTCGCAGGAGCCCTGCACGTTGTTCTGGCCGCGCAACGGATTCACGCCCACACCCGGCCGGCCGATATTGCCAGTGGCCATCGCCAGGTTGGCGATCGCGATCACGGTGGTGGAGCCCTGGCTGTGCTCGGTGACGCCGAGGCCGTAATAGATCGCGCCATTGCCGCCGGTCGCAAACAGACGCGCGGCCGCACGCAGCTCCTTCGGATCCACGCCGGTCATGATGGCAGTCGCTTCGGGGCTGTGGTTCGGCTGCGCGACAAACGACGCCCAGTCCTCGAACTCGCTCCAGTCGCAACGCTCGCGGATGAAGGCCTCATCAGCGAGGCCTTCGGTGACGATGACATGCGCCAGCGCGGTGAGCACGGCAACATTGGTACCGGGCATCAGGGGCAGATGGTGCTGCGCCTCGATATGTGCCGAGCGCACGATGTCGGTACGGCGCGGATCGACCACGATCAGCTTGGCGCCGGCGCGCAGCCGCTTCTTCAAGCGGGAGGCAAACACCGGATGGCCGTCCGTCGGGTTGGCACCGATGATCATCACGACGTCGGTGTCTTCCACCGAGTCGAAATCCTGCGTGCCAGCTGAGGTACCGAAGGTCGAGGACAGGCCGTAGCCGGTCGGCGAATGGCAGACGCGCGCACAGGTATCGACGTTGTTGTTGCCGAAGCCGGCGCGGATCAGCTTCTGCATCACGAAGACTTCTTCATTGGTGCAGCGTGACGACGTGATGCCGCCAATGGAATCGCGGCCATACTTGGCCTGGATGCCCTTGAACTTCTTTGCCGCGAAATTGAAGGCCTCATCCCAGGACACTTCCTGCCATGGGTCCTCGATGCGCTCGCGGATCATCGGGTTGAGGATTCGTTCCTTGTGGTTGGCATAGCCCCAGGCGAAGCGGCCCTTGACGCAGGAATGGCCGCGATTGGCCTTGCCATCCTTATACGGCACCATGCGCACCAGCTCCTCGCCGCGCATTTCCGCCTTGAAGGTGCAGCCGACGCCGCAATAAGCGCAGGTGGTCACAACGGAGTGCTCTGGTTGGCCAATCTCGATCACGGCCTTCTCGGTCAGCGTCGCGGTCGGGCAGGCCTGCACGCAGGCGCCGCAGGACACGCATTCCGACCCCAGGAAGCTCTCGCTCATGCCCGGCGACACGCGACTGTCAAAACCGCGGCCGGAGATCGTCAGTGCGAAAGTGCCCTGCACTTCCTCGCAGGCGCGGACGCAACGCGAGCAGACGATGCACTTCGAGGGGTCATAGGTGAAGTACGGATTGGATTCGTCCTTCGCCATCCAGTGATCGTTTTCGCACGCTTCCGGCGAATTGTGGGTGTGCTTCGGACCGCTCTTGGCGAACACGTGGTTCTCGCCGTCATAGCCGTAGCGCACGTCGCGCAGGCCGACCGCGCCGGCCATGTCCTGCAATTCGCAGTCGCCATTCGCAGCGCAGGTCAGACAGTCGAGCGGATGATCGGAGATGTAGAGCTCCATTACGCCCTTGCGAAGCTTCGCCAGCCGCTCATTCTGGGTGTGGACCACGAGGCCTTCCATGGCCGGCGTGGTGCAGGAGGCCGGCGTGCCCGCGCGGCCTTCGATCTCGACGAGACAGAGACGGCAGGAGCCGAAGGCATCCACCATGTCGGTGGCGCAGAGTTTTGGAATCTGCGTGCCCATCTCCATGGCAGCGCGCATGATCGAGGTGCCCTCGGGCACCGAAACGCTCTGTCCGTCGATGGTCAGCGTGACCATCTTTTCGGACTTCGAGCGCGGCGTACCAAAATCGATTTCGTGAACGAGCGACATCTTGTTGCTCCTTTACTCTGCAGCCTGAAGGCGCGTAGGCGCCGGGCCGAAATCATCAGGGAAATGTTTCAATGCGCTCATCACCGGATACGGCGTAAAACCGCCCAGCGCACAGAGCGAGCCGAACTTCATCGTGTTCGACAGATCCTGCAGCACAGCGATGTTCTCGGCGACGCGCTCACCGCGGCGGATCTTGTCGATCGTTTCGACACCGCGGGTGGAGCCGATGCGGCACGGCGTGCACTTGCCGCAGGATTCGATGGCGCAGAATTCCATCGCGAATCGTGCCTGCTTCGACATGTCGACCGTGTCGTCGAACACCACTATGCCGCCATGGCCGATCAATCCGTCGCGCTTGGCGAAAGCCTCGTAGTCAAACGGCGTGTCGAACAATTCGCGCGGGAAATAGGCACCGAGCGGACCGCCGACCTGCACCGCGCGGACCGGCTTGCCCGTAAAGGTGCCGCCGCCGATATCGTCGACCAGTTCACCGAGCGTGATGCCGAAGGCGACTTCAAAGAGGCCGCCAAATTTGACGTTGCCCGCGAGCTGGATCGGCATCGTGCCGCGCGAGCGGCCCATGCCATAGTCCGCATAGGCCTTTGCGCCGTTATCGAGAATGAACGGGATCGCCGCAAAGGACAGCACGTTGTTGATGACCGTCGGCTTGCCGAACAAGCCCTTATGGGCCGGCAGCGGCGGCTTGGCGCGGACGATGCCGCGGCGGCCTTCGAGACTCTCAAGCAGCGAGGTTTCCTCGCCGCACACATAGGCACCTGCGCCGACGCGAACTTCGAGATCGAACGAATGCGCCGAACCGTTGATCCTGTCGCCGAGATATCCGGCGCGCTTGGCGGCTGCGATGCCCGCATTCATCGCCTCGACGGCGTGCGGATATTCCGAGCGGATATAGATGTAGCCCTTGGTTGCACCCACAGCGATGCCCGCGATGGTCATGCCTTCGATCACCACGAAGGGATCGCCTTCCATGATCATGCGGTCGGCGAAGGTGCCGCTATCGCCCTCGTCCGCATTGCAGACGATGAATTTGCGATCGGCCTTGGTATCGGCCACCGTCTTCCACTTGATGCCGGTCGGGAAGCCGGCCCCACCGCGGCCACGCAGGCCGGAGGTGGTGACATCGGCAATGATGCCGGCGCTATCCAGCGCCAGCGCACGCTCGAGGCCCTTGTAGCCACCATGTGCGATGTAATCCTGAACCGAACGAGGATCGACCACGCCGCAGCGCGCAAAGGTCAGACGCGTCTGCTTCTTGAGCCACGGAATCTCCTCCGCGACACCAAGACACAGCGCGTGCTGGCCGTTTGCGACCATCGCATCGAGCACCGACGCAACGTCTTTCTCTTCGACCGGACCGAAGGCGACGCGACCTTCCGGCGTCGCGACTTCGATCATCGGCTCAAGCCACAGCAATCCGCGCGAACCGGGGCGAATGATCTCGATGGCAAGCTTGCGCGTCGCGGCCTGTGTCTCGAAGGCAGAGACAAGTTCATCGGCACCGACGGAAACAGCGGCCGCATCGCGCGGAATGTAGATCTTCAGAGTTTTATCAGACGATGTCATCGCTGTGCCTCCGCGACCAGCGCATCGATGCGCTTCTCATCGAGGCGGCCAACCAGACGGCCGTCCAGCATCGCCGATGGCGCCGTGGCGCAGAGCCCGAGGCAGTAGATCGGCTCCAATGTAACGCGCTGATCCGCCGTCGTATTTCCAAACTTTACACCCAATTTCGCTTCCGCGCGCGCCGCAAGCGCATCGCCGCCGGCGGCCTGGCAAGCTTCGGCCCGGCAGATCTTCAGCACATGCTTGCCGGCCGGCTCGTGGCGGAAGTCATGGTAGAAAGTGAACACGCCATGGACCTCGGCGCGGGACAGGTTACGCGCCAGCGCGATCATCGGAATTGCCGGCTCCGGCACGTAACCGAAGGCTTCCTGCATTGCATGCAGGATCACGATCACACCGCCTTCCACATGAGACAGGCTTTCGATGATCTCGGTGCCGCGATCGGCACTCCAAGACTCATAAGCATTGGGCTCGTAGGCTGCGTTCATCCCGGTACTCGATTAATCCAATGACTGGAAAACCGATCAGAATTGGAATCGATCCAAAGATCAATAAAGCTGTCTCATGCTGCGATACGGAAATGGTATCGACAGCCGGCGAAACCAATGAATTTGAAATGGTTAGCCTGGTTGCGACGCGGTAGGTGCTATGCAGCAACCCATCATCAACCGCCGCCTCACGCCTCCAGCGACGGCGCCACTTCGCGGGCGATCTGCACCAGCGTCGCCACCAGGGGGGTCATGGGATCGCGCTGAGGCACTACAAGACCGACGCCGTAATTCACCACGGGATCGACGATCGGAATCATGCGCACCGAGTCGTTGGCGGTCAGACCCAGCGTCTCTGCCAGCTTGGCCGGCATCACGCTCGCCCAGCGGCCGGTCTTTACATGGGTATAGAGCACGATGATCGAATTCGACGTCAGCATCGGCATCGCCTCGGCACCAACCGACTTCAGGGCACGATCGATAATGCGGCGGTTCTGCATGTCGGGGGTCAGCAGGCACAGCGGCACCTGGCCGACTTCGCTCCAGGTAACCGTCTTGCGATCGCCGAACATGCTGTCCGGCGAGGTCAGCAGCCGGTAGCTTTCTTTATAAAGCGGGATCGACCGCACTTTGCCGAGCGGCTCGTTCTCGATGTAGGTCAGCCCGGCATCGACTTCGAGATTTTCGAGCAGACCAAGCACTGCCGCCGATGTGCAGGACACGATCCGAAAGCGCACGTCAGGATGCCGCGCGCGGAATGGCGTCGTCAGCGACGCTACCATGCCGAGGACGGTGGGAATCGCAGCGATGCGGATCTCGCCCGAGAGACTGTCCTTGAGGCCATTGATTTCCTGCTTCATCGCGCGGGCATCGCCAACGATGCGGCGTGCCCAATCGAGCGCACGTTCGCCTTCCGGCGTGAAGCCCTGGAAGCGCGATCCGCGCTGCACCAGCATCACGCCGAGCATGTCCTCGAGCTGCTTGAGGCTGGTCGACATCGTGGGCTGCGTCACGCCGCAAGCTTCCGCGGCGCGGCCAAAATGCCGTTCCTTCGCCAGCGACAACAGCAGTTCAAGTTTTTCGATCAAGGGACGCCCCGCTCCGACCACATCATTATTGCCGAGGTACGGCGCGACGATCGCGTGTGTGGCCTTCGGTATCCGCCCTCAAGGCAAAGCATATGGCGCGAAGCTGTCAGCCTGCAACCATCGCAGCGACGCAGGCGGAGATCAGCCCCGGGCAAGCTTCCCGCTTCAAGATATCATCTGGTTGGGGTCTTTCGGCGGTCTGCTTCGTCGCGGGGTCCACGGCCCCGGCGACGACAGCAAACGGCAAGTGCGATCAGCAAGAGGGCTGATCCGAGATCAACCCAGGCGGCTGATCTGCTCTTCGGTCACGACGCGCTCGATGTTCTCGGACTTGCTCTTGATCCGGTAACGCGGGCGACCATCGGCTTCGATCGGAAGGCGAGATGTGATGGTGTAAATGCTGCGTTCCTTGACGGTGGAACGGCCCTGCGGCCCCTGCAGCTGGTGGTGAACGTCCTCATTAATTGCGTAGTTATGCGCCATTATTCATACTCTCCACGATGAGCGGCTTTTAGCCACAACTTGCTCAAAAAGCAAGAAATCTCTAGCAATTTCGGTCAGATAGCTCGTCAGTCCTGATATGCAACGATGCGCAACAGGTCATAATCTGGATGCCTTTGCGACAGATTCGATCCTATGCAGCCGATCTGTTCAGCAGCAATTCCGTCGTTTTCAGAGAGGGTTGGACTGATTCAAGGGCGTGCCGCCATGGCACAGTTCCGCTCCCTTGGTGCGTTGGTAATGAATCATGGAACCAGCCGCGCTACCCGAATTGGGGCCCCAAAAGCCGAAAAACCACCGGCAGGGCATTGCCGGTGGTTTCGGAGATTTACATCAGAGCGCGCGAGTCTCCTTGAAGACCTAGGGCCGTCAAAAAATTTGCCGGCTGCGCACGAAAATATTACATGAGCTAGAATGTTGAGCGCAATACCTGATTTGCTCAACCAAATATATTATTGGCGTTTAGTCAGCGGGAAACATGATATGGCCCGGCGCCAGGCCTGCCCGGGCTCGCTCGGCCATCTTGCGAAATGCTGTTTCGATATCGCGCGCCAGACGCCGGGTGTTGAAGGCCGGCATTTTCAGACGATTGGCAGATAACTTCTCCCGGATCGACGATAATCGCTCCGGATTCCGCGCCAGTTCGATGGCCATGCGCTCATAGCCATCTCGGTTCGCCGCAATCAACTCCGACATGCCCAGATTCCGCAGAAGACTTGCGGCGACGCGCCCTGCAAAGGTTTCTCCGCGACACGTCAGCAAAGGCAATCCAGCCCATAATGCGTCGCTCGCTGTCGTATGCGCGTTGTACGGCAACGTATCCAGAAACAGATCCGCGCACCGATGCCGCGCCAGGTGCTCGGCCGGCGACATGCGCGCAGCAAAAACCAGGCGCGCGGGATCGATGCCCCGTGCTTGCGCTTCGCGGCGCAAATTCGCCACGGCCGCAGCGCTGTCCTCCAGCAACCAGAGGACGCTGCCGTCAATGGCTGAGAGAATCCGCATCCAACTGTCGAAGACATTGGGCGTGATCTTGTAGGCATTGTTGAAGCAACAGAACACGAAGCCCTGCGCAGGCAACCCGACCTCGGCACGCGTGAATACACGTGTCGATATCTCTCGGCGATCGTCATTGGCCTGATAGCAATTCGGGAGCCAGGCGACTTTCTCGCTATAGAACTGCCGGTGCTCGGGCGGCAGGACATGCTGATCGGCGAGGATGTAATCCATGAAGCCCGCGCCGAGCGTGCCGGGAAAGCCGAGATAATTGACCTGTACCGGCGCGGCCCTGCGCGCGAACACGCCGGTGCGCTGCTCACCGAAATAGCCGTTGAGATTGACGAGGATGTCGATGCGCTGCGCGCGAATGGCGTCCACCGCCTGCGGATCGCTCAGTGTGGAGATATCAACGATCCCATCCACGGCACCAGCGATGCGTCGCCTGATGTCGCTGCCGTCGTCGTGCCCGTTGTCGATGGCAAAAATCTCGAATGCGCTTTTATCGTGCTGCTCTAGCACACCGACCAGCAACAGCGAGGTCGCCTGCTGTCGAAATTCACCGGACAGATAGCCGACGCGGATTTTTGCATTCGGCCCGGCCGGGGAAGCACGCAGCAGCGGGGCCTGCATGGGAAAACGCGAGGCGTTGGTCAGCTCGGCGCAGCGCTGCAGACTGCGTTCCGAGGTGGCAACGCCCTGCCAGCCGAATGGCTCGGCTGCCAGTTTGCCGGCAGCAAGATCAGCCTCGATCTCGGCAATCAGCGCATTCGTGTCCTGCCAGTTGCAGACCAGCATCTTCTGATGCAACAGATTGCCTTTCAGCAACGGCATGTCCGGATTGAGTTGATGCGCGCGACCATAGGCCTCCGCCGCTTCAGCCGGCATCCGCATCTGGCCAAAGATATAGCCGCGGCCAAACCAGGCTTCCGCTAGATCGGGCTGCAAGGCGAGCGCCGCCTCGCAGGCTGCGAGCGCATCGTCATAGCGCTTCAACTCCGCCAGCGACTTGCTTTTGTTGAAGAAGGCCGCGGCATAGCGCGGATTGAGCGCCAGCGCGCGATCGAAATCCGCCAGCGCAGCCGGGTAATCGCGCAGATCGTTCAGAACCGTGCCACGGTTATTCAGCGTTTCGGCATTACCGGGATTGAGCGCCAGCGATTCGGTGAAACGCTGCAGCGCCTCGTCCGGTCGATTCAGCGCCTTCAGCACTAGGCCGTAATTGTAGAACGCGGCATCCGATGTCGCATTGATGCGCAGGGCCGCCTTCAGATGCGGCTCGGCCTCCGCATGGCGCTTCAGCGCGACCAGCACGATGGCCAGAATATTCAACGCGGGAAAATGCTTCGGATCCCTGCGCAGGAACCTGCTGAACCCGCGTTCGGCATCCTGCAGCCGGCCCTGCTGGAAGGCGGCGAATGCGCTTTGAAACAGTTCAGCTGGAGAGGCCATGATTTCGCGGACTTCGGGCTTTGCAGGCTGCCGGGCCAAGGATGACGTCGCCGGTATAGACGCCCGCCTCTGTGGCGTCGAGAACGCCGGGCGCAGTCGCCCGAGAGACAAACGCCCTTTGGGCCGCGAAAAGCAAAAACCCCCGGCAGTTTCCTGCCGGGGGTCTTTGTTTCAAAGACTGGTCGTCGTGAGACGATCAGAATTAGAAGGAGCGCAGGATCTGCACCGAACCATTGTAAGCGTTCTGACTGGAGAGCGCGTAGCCACCAACCGGGGTCGCCTTGCCGGTCACAACACCGTTCCAGGTGCCACCGAGGTTCTGCTCGAGACGGCTATAGGTGAATTGAGCCGACAGGGTCAGGTTCTGGACTGGGGTCCAGGCGGTACGGGTACCGATCTGAGCCAGGCCGAGGTCGAAGTTACCAGTCGAACCGACGAGCGAGCCGTTGTTCGAACCGCCGGCCACTCGGGCCGGGTCGAAGGCAGCGGCGAGAATGGCGTTACCACCAGCACCATACGAAATATGGCTGTAGTTACCGAACACCGAGGTGCGCCAGGCCGGGTTCCAGTAGTGCTCGTAGAACGCGCTAACCTGCCACGCGTCGCTCTGGATGATCTGGCCGCCATTGGTGTAGACGCCGTCGAGGACGTAGCCGAAACCAATCGTATTATCGGTGATCTTGGCATAACGACCGCCACCGTTGGTATCTGTGGTGCCGCCGAAGATGTACTTGGCAGCGCCCTGGGCGTAGCTGGCTTCGATCTTCAAGCTGTCACCTGCGCCGGTGGGCAGGTTCTTGAACTCGACGGCACCCGTCACAGCGAACCCGTAGGAGTCGTCGGCGTGGCCGCCAGCAGCGCCAATAGCGCCGGTGTAGAAGTTCGGAGTGATCGTATGCATCGCGGCAGCGAAATGCAGGGTGCCCCAAGCCTGATCGAGACGGAGATTACCCACAACGTCCGGAATGTGATTACCACCGTACGAGTTACCGGTGAAGGTGTTCGACGCGGCACCATAGGAGTTGGCAGTGTTGGCGCCGAATGGACCAACGAGCGCTGCCGTGTTGTTGTAGATACCTGCGTTGCGATAGGGCGACGCGTTCTCAAGCGAGATCGTGCCCGACACGCCGTTACCGAACGAAGCGGTGTAGGCGATCTGCGGCAGACCGGTCGCATTGTTTGAACCGGCGTTGAAGCCCGACGAGATGTACGGCTTGGCGAGCGCCCACTGGGGATCGAACTGCGAGACGGCCTTACCGAAGGTGAAGCCGGCGAACTGGATGAACGCGTAGTCGACTTCGGTGTAACCACCGGCGATCGATTCACGATCCTGGAGGAAGTCGAACTGAATGTTCGCGTAGGTACGAACCACGCCGTATTCGGTCGCAGTGCGGGTGTCCGTCGTCAAGTTGATGCGTTCACGAGTCGAGTAGTAGTTCTTCGCGTACGTACCAGCGCCGCCGGCACCACCCTGCCAGAACGGAACGTCGTAAGTGCCGCCGTTGAAGGCAGTGTCCAAACGAATCGCGCCGCCGATCTTGATGCAGGTATCGGTGCCCGGGATGTAGTAGAAGCCTGCGCCGTAGAGCGAGCAGATCTTCACGTATTCAACTGCCTTGGCCTTCACCGGAAGATCGGCTGCCTGAGCTCCGCCGATGGCGATCAGACCCGCCGCCGAGCCGAGGATAAGGCTCTTAATCATCGTCATGTTAAACCTCCAAGTTGTCCAAAAGGGAAGGTTCCGGATCTGCCAGACGCGAGCGCCCGAAGATTTAGTCCCCCAAGTCCCCAAACTAACCGCCTCAGCACTTCGCGCTTTCGGAAACACCCGCATAACGCGAGGCACTCAAGCGAACTACTTCAACGGGACGATCGAGGGTTGCCCCATCGCCGGAACCGACAATGCCTGCGCAATTCTTAGAAGCAAAATACTTTATGAACTCAGGTAACTTTATCGCGATGCAGTGTGGTTTCCCAGCAACACACGAAATCGTGGTTTGCTCGTCACAATTCACTGATACAATTATAGAATTCTAAGAAGTGTTAGGACTATGGAATGGCCGGCGGGGCGACAGCGACTATGCGTGGGGGATCTCCGGGCTGGAACGAAAATGACCTTTCGATTTTTGTGAGCGGGCAGAATCAGGAAGTCATTCGACAGTTCATCTGGGATATCGCATCCATCAACGTTCATCTCGAAGGTATCCGCCAGTTCTGGGCAAAGGAACTCGGCATCAGCGGGCCGCAATGGATGATCCTGATGGCCGTCAGCGACCTCGATCGCGGCAACGGTGTTCCGGTCAAGGACGTCTCGGCCATGCTCCATGTCGACCCGTCTTTTGTCACCACTCAGTCTAAAATGCTTGAGAAGAATGGCTTCATGCAGCGCGTTGCGTCCCGCGAGGATGCCCGCGTCGTGCTGATGTCACTGTCCGACAAGGCCAGCAAAAAGATCTCCGCGCTCTCGACCCGGCGCGAGTCGATCGGGGATTTTATTCTCGGAGATATCGACGAGCAGGCCATGAAGGAGATCGCACAGCACATGTCCCAGCTGAAGAATCGCCTCGAAAAAGCGACACTGATGCTGGAAGTTAATAGCTGAACATCGCCGGCGAGCAGCGGGTCAATCGACCGAGCCGGGACCTCTATTTCGCCCTTGCACCCAGGCGATCGACAATCCAGTCGAAGATGAACTCGTTACCCACGGTCGGATTATCGATCTGGGCAGGCGAAGCTACCGTTTCCGACGCGCGGAAGATCTTCAATTCGATGTCGAGGCCGTTTTGTTTCAGGACGCGGCAGCATTCCGTGACGTGATCGACATCGAGCCAGTCGCGCTCGCCCATCGCAACCAGGACCGGGCATTTGATATTGGCGGCAACACTGCTGCTGTTGAAGCCCTCGATTTCGCTCGGACAGCCGAGACCCGCCCGGCCTGAAATACGACTGGCGATAAATGCGCGCTCGTGAAGCTCCCAGATTCCGGCATCACACACAGCGGCTGCAAAGCGATCGTCGAGATTGGCGCCGCGTGTCGCAAAGGCGGCTCCCAGGCCGTCGCCGAAGATCGCAATTCGCTCTTGATCGATATCGACACGGTCGGCCAGGAAATCGACCCAGCCGCTGATTGCGGTTTCGACGTCATATCGACAAGGCGACCCGATCATCTCCTGGCTATAGGATTGACCGGGCAAATCGACGAGCAACAGCGAGAGACCGCGTTCCAGCGCGTAGCTGGGCACCCTGTGCAGATGCTCTTCCTTGTAGTGGCCTTGCCCAACGACGCAGAGAACGACCGGCGGCGGCCGCGTCGCGTGCCGCGCAGGAACGAAGTATCCCTGCAACACACTGTCCCGCCACGGGATCTCGACGACCTCGCCGGCAGGCGTTGTATGCTGCACGTAAAGTCGGGCGCAATCCTGCATCAAGGCGATGGCTGCGCCTTGCCGCGGATCGCTGCAAGCGAGCATGACCTGAGCGGTGCGGTAGTAGTTGGTCGCACGCAGCCAGTTGCTCAGCGCCGTCGGGATGCGGCCGCTGGCCAGCGCCTCCGCGGCGCGCTCACGGTTGATATCAGCCGCGTTATACCATTCGCGGTACCAGCTTTCGTCATCGCGCGGATTGATGCGCTCCGCCGCCAGGAAACATTCCGAAACGGTACTTCCGCCTTCCTGCGCCGCGCGCAGCACGCGCAGGAACTGCAGCGAGAAGTCCTCATGGCCTGGCCATTGCTGCCAGCCGCGCGCCCGTGGCGACGGGACGGCCCTGCCGAAATCGATAATGGTCACATCCCTAGCCCCAGACGGAGATGGGGATGTCCCGGTCGCTGTTGAAATTGTGAAGTAGGCGTTGCTCGCCTTGAGCCTGTTAGGCTCGGGGTGTCGAAT